>CAYVQK010000001.1:0-58479 GCA_964454145.1 uncultured Oceanicola sp.
GGAATGGTCGCCGCCGATCATGATGGGCAGGGAGCCGGAGGAGAAGACGTGGGACACGGCGCGGCTGATCTGGTCGAAGCTCTTCTCGATGTTCGCCGGGATGGTGAAGACATCGCCCGCGTCGCAGAGGGTCATCTGTTCGCGCAGGTCCACCCCCAGCTCGTAGTTGTAGGGCGTGTAGAGCGCCGAGATCTTGCGCACGCCCTGCGGCCCGAAGCGGGTGCCGGGGCGATAGGTGGTGCCACCGTCGAAGGGGATGCCGAGCACGGTGGCGTCGTAATAGCTCACCTCCTGAACGTCCTCGACATAGGGCGCCTTCAGGAAGGTGTTGATGCCGGCGAAATGCGGCAGCTCGCCCCGCGCGAAAGTGGGGATCGACTTGTCCTCGATGCTGTCGGCGCCGGTCAGGCCCATCCGCAGCGCCCAGCGGCGCTCCTCGCTCCAGCGGGCGCCGGAGATGTCGGCCTCCTTCTGCATCGCCTTCCAGCCGGCGAGCTTGGTGAGGTCGGGGTGGTGGGCACGGGCCTCGCGCGCGGCGTGGCGGGCGGCGAGGTCGCGGGGGTGCCGCGAGCGGGCGCGGGCCCGGTGAAGGTCAGAGAACATTTCTGTCTCCCAATCGGTCGCCCTCTTTGCGGGGCGGATGCTGTCCGGGCCTTGGCTGTCCCGCGTGCGGGGCCCGGGGGCGCACGCGGGTGATCTGTCAGGCCGCGGGCTCGGGCGCCTGCGGCTGGAGCGAGGGGTAGCGGTCGAGCAGGTGCTGGAACGGCATGCCGCCGTCGCGGGCATCGAAATCGTAGGTGATGGTGGCGCCGTAGAGGCCCGGATCGTGCGGATCCCAGCGGGGCTTGTCGAAGACCAGCACCCGGTCACCCAGCTTGAAGGCCTCTTCGAGGTCGTGGGAGACCATGAAGATGGTCATGTTGGTCTCGGCCCGCAGCTCCATCAGGAAGGCGTGCATCTGGACCCGCGTGCCGGGATCGAGCGCGCCGAAGGGCTCGTCGAGCAGGAGGACGCGGGGCTTGGCCGTCATCGCCTGCCCGATGGCGAGGCGCTGCTGCATGCCGCCCGAGAGCGAGGCGGGGAACTGGTTGGCGACGTGGTTGAGGCCGATGCGGGCGAGCATGGCGTCGGCCCGCTCGGCGGCGGCCTTCTTCTTCGCCCCGCCGAGGCGGCCGAAGGGGGTGGCGAAGCCCTCGCCCGCGATCAGGTTCTGCCGCACCGTGAGATGGGGGAAGACCGAGTAGCGCTGGAACACCACGCCGCGCTCGCGGTTCGGCTCGACGGCGGGCTCTCCGCCTTCGACGCGGATGGTGCCGCGGGTGGGCCGCTCCTCGGCCAGGAGCATCCGCAGAAAGGTGGACTTGCCGCAGCCCGAGGCGCCGACGATCGAGATGAACTCGCCCTCGGCGACCTCCACATTGACCCTCTCGAGGATCGACCGGCCGCCGTAGCTTTGCCAGACATCGGTGACGGAGACGAAGCTCATAGCCCGGCCTCCATCCAGGGGAAGGCCTTGCGCGACAGGGTTTTCAGCGCCCAGTCGATCAGGAAGGCCAGCAGGGTGATCCAGATGACGTAGGTCAGGATCACGTCCATCGCGAGGTAGCGGCGGACGAGGAAGATGCGGTAGCCGAGGCCCACGTCGGAGGCCACCGCCTCGGCGGCGATGAGGAAGAGCCATGCCGAGCCGAGCGAGAGGCGGATATTGGAAATGAGGCGCGGCAGCACCTGGGGCAGGGCGACGCGCAGGGCGATGACGAGTGAGGAGGCGCCGAGGGTCTGCGCCTTCACGATTTGCTCGTGGGGGATGTCGAGCACGCGCTGGGCGAGGTCGCGGGTCATGAAGGGGGTGATGCCGATGACGATGAGCACCACCTTCGACACCTCGCCGAGCCCGAAGACGATGAAGAGGATCGGTAGCAGGGCGAGCGGCGGAACCATCGAGAGCACCGCGACGAAGCCCGACAGGAACGAGCGCGCGTAGGGCAGGAGCCCGATCACCATGCCGAGCACCAGCGAGAGCGCGGCGGCGATGCCGACGCCGCCGGCGAGGCGGGCCAGCGAGGCGCCGGTGTCGTGCCAGAGCAGGATCCGGCCCGAGCGCCTGTCGCCTTCCGTGAAGAGCCGCACCGCCGAGTCGACGATGGTGCCGGGCGCAGGCAGCAGCTTGTCCGACGGGTTGGCGGTGAGCCGGATGTCGGAGGCGATCCAATAGGCGGCCAGCAGCAGCACGAAGGGCAGGGCGGCGAGGAACACCTTGGCCGGGCGGCCGGGAATATGGTTGATCAGGCGCATGGGCTGGGGTCCGGCCCGCCCGGTGAGGGGCGGGCCCTGGGGTGAATCAGAGCGCGCCGTCGGCGGCCATCTGCATGTAGGTGGTGTCGAAGCGGAACTTCACATTGTTCTCGTCTCCGGTCACCGACCCGTCGGGATAGGCCACACCGACGAAATCCGCCGAGGGGGCGCCTTCGCCGAGGATGCCCTTGTCGAAGAGGAACTCGGCCACCTCGGTCATCGTGGTGGCAAGCTCGGGCGCGCTGGCCTGGGCCACGGCGTCGGCGGGGGCGTAGAACATCTCGGTTGCGGCGAGCTGGGCCTTGTAGCCTTCCAGATCGGTGCCCGAGGCCTCGGCCATGGCAGTGAGCGCGGCTTCGTCGCCGGCGGCCATGAGGCCCATCACTTCGTACCAGGCGCCCGCCACGGCCTTGCCGAAGTTCGGGTTGTCGGCCAGCGTCTCGGTGTTCACCACCATGAGGTCGAGGATCTCGCCGGGGATCATCGAGCTGTCGAAGACGTTTGTGGCGTCGGGGTTGGAGCCGAGGATCTCGGAGACCAGCGGGTTCCAGGTGACGACGGCCTGCACGTCGTCGGTGGCGTAGGCGGCGATCATGTCGGCATCGGAGGTGTTGATGACGCTGGCGAGGTCGGCCTCAGACAGGCCGACCGAGTCGAGCCCGCGGGCGAGGAGGTAGTGGGAGACCGAGAGTTCGACGAGGTTGACCGGCTGGCCTGCGAGGTCGGCGAGCGTGCCTTCGCCCTTCAGGATCACCGCGTCGTTGCCGTTGGAATAGTCGCCCACGATCAGCGCCGTGGTGTCAACACCGCCGCCGGCCGGGATCGAGAGGGTGTCCATGTTGGTGGCGGAGACGCCGTCGAACTCGCCCGCGGTGTACTGGTTGATCGACTCGACGTAGTCGTTGATCTGCACGATCTCGACGGTGATCCCGTATTTCTCGGCCCATTTGTCCATGATGCCGCTCTCGGAGAGATAGCCCCAGGGCATCCAGCCGACGTAGATCGACCAGGCGAGTTTGAAATCGGTTTTCTCTTCGGCGGCGGCCGGCCCCAGGGAGGCGGCGAAGACGCCCAGCGAGAGTGCCGAGGCGGCAAGAAGCTTGGATTTGGTCATGACGTTCCCCGTTCAGACGTCCCGCCGCGATCATTCGGAGGTTTTGCCCGGCTGGCGGAACTACGACAAAGGGCGCGGGCAAAACCTGCGCAGTATGTCTCCCGGGATTTTGCCCCGCCGTGTGCCCGCAGCGGAATTTGCCGCACGGGTGCCGTTTCTCGGACCAGACCCCGCTTGATGCGGGCGGAACCCTAAACGGCCTGCCCTGCCAGTTGGACTGATGGGTGGGGGTGGCGGCAAGCCGGCTGCGTGCCGGGGAGCGGGCTGATGACCGCCGATGCCCGATTCCTGTGCGAATGCGCGCGAGGTTGCTGCTTGTGTGGGCGTTAACACGGTGGGCGCAAGTCGGGCCGTCGCTGCCGGCGCGTCAAGCCAGCCCGGCACCCCCGGAAGTTTTTCCTCTCCGCTGCCAAGGAATATTCTACTTTTCTCCTGCGCCCCTGCACCGCAGGCTTCGGGGAGAAGCTTTTTGCGGTTGGTTCCGCCGGTGGCCGCCAGGCCGTCGCGGTGGCGCCGATCACGCCTGAGGCCGCTGATGGGGCCCCGTTCGAGGATGTGAGATGACAGTGGAAACGACCGATACGCTCATCGTCGGGGGCGGCCAGTCGGGGATCGCGATGAGCGAGCACCTGAGCGATCTCGGCATTCCGCACATCGTGCTGGAGCGCAACCGCGTGGCCGAGCGCTGGCGGTCTGAGCGGTGGGATTCGCTGGTGGCGAATGGCCCGGCCTGGCATGACCGCTTTCCGAACATGGAGTTCGACGACGTGCCCCCGGACAGCTTTCCCGAGAAGGAGCGCATGGCGCGGTATTTCGAGGACTATGCCGCGATGATCCGGGCGCCGATCCGCACCGGCGTGGAGGTGAAACACGTGCGCCGCTGCGAAGGCAGGCCGGGCTTTCGGGTGGAAACCTCCGACGGCGTGATCGAGGCGCAGCGCGTGGTGGCCGCGACCGGCCCGTTCCAGGCGCCTGCGGTGCCGCAGATCGTGCCGGAGAGCGCGGGGCTCATGCAGCTCCATTCCTCCGCCTACAAGAACCCTGGCCAGCTCCCAGAGGGGGCGGTGCTGGTGGTGGGCGGCGGCGCCTCGGGCTCGCAGATCGCCGAGGAGCTGCACCGCGCGGGGCGGAAGGTGTATCTCTCTATCGGCGAGCATTACCGGCCCCCGCGCAGCTACCGCGCCCGGGACTACTGCTGGTGGCTCGGCGTGCTGGGCAAGTGGGACGAAATCAGCATAGAGGCCAAGAAGAAGCACGTGGCCTTCGCCGTCAGCGGCTACGACGGCGGCAAGACGATCGACTTCCGCCGGCTGGGCAACATGGGGCTGACCGTGCTCGGGCTGACGCAGGGCTACGAGGGTGGCGTGCTGCGGTTTGCCGACGATCTGGTGAAGAACCTCGCGGAGGGGGACCGGGCCTATCTCGAGGTGCTGCGCGAGGCGGATGACTACGTGGCGCGCAACGGCATCGACCTGCCGGAGGAGCCTGAAGCCTGGGAAGTCCAGCCCGATCCGGTGTGTGTGACCGAGCCGGTGCTGGAGCTCGACGTGGCGGAGGCCGGGATCACCTCGATCGTCTGGGCCACCGGCTTCAGGTTCGACTTTTCCTGGCTCGACGTGCCCGGCGCCTTCCGCGACGGGATGCCCTTCCACAAGCGCGGGATCTCGGCGCAGCCGGGGATCTACTTTCTCGGCCTGCCGGATCTGACCAACCGGGCCTCTTCGTTCATTTACGGCTGCTGGTACGATGCCAAGTATCTCGCCACCCACGTGATGGTGCAGCGCAACTATGCCGCCTACGAAAGGGACATGCCCGTGCCCGGCGCGGGCGCCGTGCGGCAGGTGGGCTGAAGACCGGCCCACGCCAGGCGGCGTCTTCAATCGCGCCGGGCAAGCCCTGCCAGGGGGGCATTACGCTTTTCTCCCGCCCGCGCTAGGCTTGCCCCGCTTCCCGCCCCGAGAGGACAGACATGCCCCTGCGATTCACCCTGCGACAGCTCGAGTATTTCGTGGCCGTGGGGGAGGCGGGCAGCATCTCGCTGGCCTCGGAGAAGGTGAACGTCTCCGCCCCGTCGATGTCGTCGGCCATCGCCCAGCTCGAGGCGGGCTTCGGGGTGCAGCTCTTCACCCGCCGGCATGCGCAGGGCTCGGTGCTGACCGAGCCGGGGCAGGCCTTCATGCAGCAAGCGCTGAAGATCCTCGCCGAGGCCGACAAGCTGAACGACCTGGCCCAGATCGTCTCGGATACCGTGCGCGGCGCGCTCCGGGTGGGGTGCCTGCGCACCTTCGCGCAGATCCTCATGCCCCAGCTCCGGCGCCAGTTCGAGGACAAGCATGCCGATGTGGATTTCAGCCAGCTCGAGATGGACCAGGCCGAGATCTTCGAGGGGCTGAGGAGCGCCCGGATCGACATCGCGCTGACCTACGACCTGGCGCTGGTGAGCGACATCGCCTTCGAGCCGCTGGTGAAGCTGCCGCCTTACGTGATGCTGCCGCCCGAGCATCCGCTGGCCGCGCGCAGCACGGTGACGATGGCCGATCTTGTCGAGCACCCGATGGTGCTGCTCGATCTGCCGCACAGCTCCGACTACTTCCTGTCGCTCTTCCGCAGCCTCGGCCGCCGGCCGCAGGTGATCGAGCGGACTCGCGAGATCGCGGTGCAGCGCAGCATGGTGGCGAACGGCTTCGGCTTCGGGCTTGCCAACATGCGGACCGTCTCGGACACCGCGCCGGACGGCAAGCCGCTGATCTTTCTGCCGCTTTCGGACAACCCCGAGCCGCTGAACCTCGGCATCGCCATTGCCCGCGCCGCGCATGTCCCGCGGCGGGTGCAGGCCTTTATCGACCATTGCCACGACCTCGTGGATGCCCGTCGTCTGCCGGGCGTCGTGGTCTGAGCTGCTTGCCCGAGGCACGGGAAACCCTGCCTTTCCCACACTCGTGCGCCTTGTTAGCATGCACCATCCGGGCCCGGGCCTGGGGGGTCGCAGAGGCAAGGTGACATGATCAAGCCCGCCCGCACGAGCGCGTTGTTGCTCTTCCTCGCTCCGCTGCCCGGCACGGCGGAGGACTGGGCGCAGGTTTCCGCCATCTTGAGCGATCGCTGCACCATGTGCCACATCGGCCCGCATGCCCCGCTGGGTCTGCAACTCGACAGCCACGAAGGCGTCATGACAGGCTCGGAGAACGGCCCCGTGGTGTTGCCGGGCGCGGTGGAGACGAGCCCGCTCTATCACCGCATCATCGGACAGGCGCAGCCGCAGATGCCGCTCGACGGGCCTCCGTTTCTGGAGGAGGCGCAGATCGCCACCATCACCGGCTGGATCGCGGCGGGGGCGCCCGGCCCGGACACGCCCGAACCGGATATGCCTGCCGCGCCGCCGCCGGACCCGCGCGAAGACGGCAAGCTGCTCTATAGCGAAGTCTCGCGGATCTTCGGGCAGGCCTGCATCAAGTGCCATTCCGACAATGGCCGGTTCGAGAGCCCGCCCGAGGGCCTGCGGCTGAACAGCTATGAGGCGATTCTTGCCGGGGGCGACAGGGTCGTTCTGATCCCCGGCAATGCGCAGGCCTCCGAGATCGTCAGGCGGATCGAGGGCCTTGCCAGCCCGAGGATGCCCTTTGACGGTCCGCCCTGGCTCGACGAGGAAGATATCGCGCTGATCCGCGACTGGATCGATGGTGGCGCCCTCTCGGACGAGGGCACGCCGGCGCCCGTACCTGTGGGAGGCCGCGTGCGCCTGAGGGGCACGATGACCGGCCCGTCCGAGATCGACGGGGCGGCCTTCACCGTCACCGGCGAGACCCGCATGGACGACCGTCCTGCACTGGGAGGCCGGGCGGAGCTGCGGGCCCGGATCGCGGTCGATGGCAGCCTGGTCGCCGAGCGGCTTCGCGACAGGTAGGGGCGCCAGACGACGGGTCTTGACGCGTTGAGGGGTCAGACGAAGCTGGCCGCGACACGGCCGATTCCGGCGATCTCTCCGCGTAACTCGGTGCCGGCGGGGTACCAGACAAGGGGGTGCAACGCGCCGGTGAGGATGATCTGCCCGGGTTCCGGTGGGCCGTAGTGGCGCAGCAGCAAGGGCAAGGCCTTGCGGATGGATTGCAGCGCCGAGCCACCCTGCACTGGTGCGGAACCCGCCAGCACGGTGTCTGTGCCGCAGGTCAGCCGAGCCTCGGCGCAGGTGATATCGGCCCCGTCCCAGGCGGAGGCGACCTCGCCGACCACCATGCCCCAGTTGATCTGTGCGTCGGCCAGCTTGGCGAGCGGGTCGTCCGCGGCCGCGCCGCTCAGCCGGGTGTCCACCAGTTCCAGCGCGGCGACGGGCTGCAGGTAGCGGGCAATCTCGGCCTCCGGGGCGCTGGCGAGCCCGGGGCGCAGAACGCGGAAGCCGATTTCCAGCTCGACGCCAATCGTTGCGGACACCTGAAGCGATGCGCCGGACGGCAGGCAGCGGTCTGCGCGGATCGGCGCGATGATGCGCGGAGCGGTGCCCTGTCGGCCGGTCTTGAACCCTCCGACGGGCCCGAAGGCCGCGCTGACGCGCCGCTGGATCGCGTAGGCTTCGGGGTGGGTCCGGGGAGCCATGTCGCCAATGTCGATCCGTGTGCCTGCGCGATGCGCTGCGATCAGCCGGTCGGCCAGGGGCGCCGTGCGCGCTTCGGCCAGCAGGTCAACCATCCGGCGGGCCGCGGCACGCAGCGGGTGGATCAGCGGGACCGGCGCCAGCGCCCCGAGCCGGTCTGCCGCATCGCCCAGGGGGCCGCCGCCGATGATGACGGACCGCGCGCCCGCTGTCGCGGCCTGCTCCACCGCGCGCAGCAGGGCGGCATCCAGCGCGGCGACATCGCCCAGCAGCGCCTCCGGATCGCCCTCCGTGATGAAGCTGCCGAGGTAGCCCGGCCCTCCCTCCGCCATCAGCGTGTCGATGGCATCGCGGAGTGCCGGTGTTGTCGTGGCCACGGCAAAGGGCTCGGCCGTGGCGCGGGCCTCGAGCGCGGCGGACTGGCCGATGCCGACGACCGGCACGGCGAGGCGGCCGGCCAGCGCGGCCCGGCCCGGATCCCCGAAGGCGGCCACGATCACGCCCTGCACCGCGGCGTCGGGGGTGATCTGCGCCACCCGCTCCGCCGAGGCCGCGAGCGCCTCCGGCGTCGTCAGCATGGCAGGGAGCCCCTCCATCGTCGCGCCCTCGACCTGCGGAAGGATCTCCGCCGCCGCCCGGACCATCGCGCGGGTCACGGCCTCCGAGCCGTTGGGATTGACGACAAGGACGGTCACTTTGCCTTCGGCGCGGTGATCAGGCCGTATTCCTGCGGCTCTCTGTGCTGGGCGAAATCGAAAATGTTGCGGCGGATCTCCAGGCAGCGGTCGAGGTCGACCGGCGCAGTGATTACCTCGTCTCCCAGGGTGGCCGCCCGGGCCACGATCTCGCCCGTGGGGGCGACGATGAGGCTGCCGCCGATCAGGTCGCAGCCTTCCTCGCACCCGGCCTTCGCGGCGGCAAGCGCCCAGAGCCCGTTCTGGTAGCAGCCGGCCTGGATCGAGAGCGCATTGTGGAAGTATTGCAGGTGGTCGTGTTCCGGCGCGGGCGGGTAATGCAGCGGCGTGTTGTAGCCAAGCGCCACCAGTTCGGCGCCCTTCAGCCCGAGCATCCGCCAGGTCTCGGGCCAGCGCCTGTCGTTGCAGATGCACATGCCGAGTTTTCCGCCGAGCCCGTCGAACACGCTGAAGCCGAGGTCGCCGGTTTCGAAGTAGCGTTTCTCGAGGTGCTGGAAGGGCCGCCAATCCTCCGGCTCGCGGTGGCCGGGCAGGTGGATCTTGCGGTACTTGCCGATGATCCGGCCGCGGTCGACGAGGATCGCGGTGTTGAAGTGCCGGCCTTCCGGTGTCAGCTCGGCGTAGCCGAGGTGAAAGGCCATGCCGAGGCGCTCGGAGAGGTCGAAGAGCGGCTGGACGTCGGGGTTGGGCATGGCGGTCTCGAACCACTGCTCCAGCGCCGCCCCTTCGAGCGGCCAGCGGGGGAAGAAGGTGGTGAGCGCCAGCTCGGGGAAGACGGTGAGGCTCGCCCCCCGTGCCTTGGCGTCCGCCATCATCGCGCAGAGCCGGGCGACCGCCGAAGTGCGGGGCTCGTCGCGTGCGATGGGGCCCATCTGCGCCACGGCGGCGACAAAGCTACGAGGCATCGGCGAGGCTTTCGGCTGGGCCGACGATCTGGCGGTAGAGTTCGGGGTCGGTGTCGCCCTCGGTCGAGAAGACCAGCACGCGCGAGCTGGCGTCGAGCCCGAGCGCCTTGCGCATCGTGGGGTCGGCGTGCAGGAGCACGATCAGCCCGGCCACGGCGGACTCCCCGGCGATGACGGGCGGATCGCCGGGCAGCGGATGGGCCAGCCGGCGCATCGCGCCCGGCACCAGCCCGTCGGGCACCGTGGCCACGCCGTCGGCATGATCCTTCAGGATTTCCCAGGCAAGCCGAGAGACCTCGCCACAGGCGAGCCCGGCCTGCATCGTCTCCACTTCGCCCTCCGCCGGAGCGGGCGCGCCCTTGGCAAAGCTCCGGGCCCAGCAGGCGGCGCCCTCGGGGTCGGCCAGCACCACGCGCGGGCGCGCCGCACCCCACCGCCGCCTGGCGAGCGCCGCGACCGCCGCCGCCATGCCGCCCACGCCGGTTTGCAGGAAGATGTGGGTTGGCGGCTCGTGCAGTGCCTCGAAGGCCTCCGCGGCCATGATCTCGTAGCCCTGCATCACGTGGCGTGGCACGTCGAGATACCCCTCCCAGGAGGTGTCGGAGACAACATGCCAGCCGTCGCGCGCGGCTGTCTCCGCCGCGATGCGCACGCTGTCGTCATAGTCGCCCTTGACGCGGCGCACCTCGGCGCCGTAGCGGGCAATGGCGGCGCGGCGGCCCTCCGAGACGGTGGCGTGGATGAAGATCACCGCGCGGCAGCCGAAGCGTTGTGCGCCCCAGGCGACCGAGCGGCCATGGTTGCCATCGGTTGCGCAGGTCACCGTCACCTGCGCCGCCTCGGGGAGGCCTGTCGTGGCCTCTTCGACAGAGATCGCGCGGCCAGTCCGGTCCGAAAGCTCCCGGGCCAGAACCCGGGCCACGGCATAGGCGCCGCCAAGCGCCTTGAAGCTGCCGATACCGAAGCGACCGGCCTCGTCCTTGAGGTGGAGTGACGCCACACCGGCCTCGGCCGCCAGCCCGGGAAGCGCGACGAGCGGGGTGGGGGCGTAGCCCTGCCATGAAGACACGACTCGTCGCGCCTCGGCGAGCGCGGCATCGGAGAGGATGTCGTTCTGCGCCGTGGTCCAGGGCGCATCGGGACGGGCGAGGGGATTGGCGATCAGCTTCATTTCACCGCGAGCATAGCATCAACTTCGACGGCTGCATTCACTGGAAGGCTCGACACGCACACTGCAGTGCGGGCATGCCGCCCGGCCTCGCCGAAGAGCTCGATGAAGAGCCGGGAGGCGCCGTCGATCACCGCGGGGCCGGTGCGGTAGCCCGGCACGGCGTTGACGAAGCCGCCAAGCCGCAGCACCTGCTCCACCCGGTCGAGCGAGCCGAGCGCCTCGCGGGCACAAAACAGCAGGTTAAGCGCGCAGAGTTCCGCTGCCTTCTGGGCTTCCTCCATCGGCGTCTCTTCGGTGATCGGGCCGAAGTGGCGTGGCTCGCCGTTCCACTCGCAGATCTGGCCGGAGAGGATGAGGAGGCCGTTCCATAGCCGGTATTTCACGAAGGAGGCGCGGGGCGGGCAGTCGGGCGGGAGCTCTAGCCCGAGGGCGGCGAGCCTTTCTTCCGGGGTGCTCATGCGGGGACCGTGGTGAAGGCGATTGCGTGTTCGATCAGGGCGAGGTCGCTGCCCGGCGGGCCGATCAGCGAGAGGGCGACAGGCACGCCGTGGAGCGAGGTCGCCGGGAAGACGACCTGCGGCAGGCCGGCGATGCCCGCGATGCAGAGCAGTTTTCGCGCCTCCGCCGCGTAGGCCAGAAGCTCCGGCACGGGCAGGGCGGCGCGGGGTGGCAGGTCGTGCACCACGGGGGCGAGCACCGCGCGCCCGGCGAGGCGATCGAGGATTGCCGCGGTCATCCGCTCGCGGTCCATCCGTGCCGCGGCCTCCTGCTCCGCTGTCACGGTGAGCGCCTTTTCGTAGCGGGCGCGGATGAACTCGGAGAGCGGCGGGCGGAAGGCGTCTATCCATGCGCCATGCTGGGCGACGACTTCGCGTGACTGGATGACGTCGAAGATGTCGTGCATCCGCTGCGGGTCATCGACGAAGAGATCGACCGTGCCATCCGCCCCTGCAAGGGCGGGCTCCAGCGCAAGGCGCACCTCGGGCACGACGGCGGCCATCATGTCGCTGGCAAGCGGCACGCCCTTGCTCAGTGCGCCACCCTCCTCGCCCAGCAGCGCCCTCGCGGCCAGCAGCAGCGTGGCCCCGTCGCGGGCGAAGAGCCCGCAGGTGTCGAAGCTCGGCACCAGAGGCATGCAGCCTTCCAGCGGCGCGCGGCCCCATGTCGGGCGCAGGCCCCATGTGCCGCAGAAGGCCGCGGGTGCTCGCACCGAGCCGCCGGTGTCGGTGCCGAGCGCGATGTCGGCAAGACCGGCGGCCACGGCTGCGGCGGAGCCGGAGGAGGAGCCACCGCTCACCCGATCCGGGGCCGCGGGGTTCACCACCGCACCGAAATGCGGGTTGTTGCCGATGAGCGACCAGGCGAGTTCGTCGGTCTGCGCCTTTCCGGCGAAGCTGGCGCCCGCGTCCAGCAGACGCGCGACGGCGGGCGCGTGGGCCGAGGCGACGGGGCTCTGCGCCAGCTTGATCGGGTTGCCACAGCTGGTGCGATAGCCCGCCACGTCGAACAGGTCTTTCACCGCGAGGCGCAGGCCCTCGAGCGGGCCTTGGCCCGAGGCCACCGGCACCGCAGGGTAGGGCATGAAGGCACGCCACGGGTCGCTCACAGCGCGACCTCCGGCTCCAGCACGCAGGCCACGCGCCGGCCCGGACCGGGCCTCTGCACCGGGGGCAGGGCGGCGCGGCACTCGGGTCGCACCGAGGGGCAGCGCGGCGCGAAGGGGCAGCTCGTGGGCGGCTCCTCAAGCGTGGGCGGCGCACCCGGGATGGCATCGAGACGCGAGCCCTTGACCGCGCCATGCAGGTTGGCCGCGAGCAGGCCCCTGGTGTAGGGGTGGCGCGGATCCTTCATGATCTCGCCGATGGTGCCGGTTTCGACGATGGTGCCGGCGTACATCACCGCCACGCGGTCGGCGATCTCGACGGCGACGCCGATGTCATGGGTCACGAAGATGACCGACATGCCCATCTCCTTCTGCAGCGCCCTGAGCAGCAGCAGAACCTGCATCTGCACCGTGGCATCCAGCGCCGTGGTCGGCTCGTCGGCCAGCAGGAGCTTCGGGCTGCAGGAGAGCGCCAGCGCGATCATCGCCCGCTGCCGCATCCCGCCGGACATCTCGTGGGGGTAGTTCTTCAGCCGCCGCTCGGGGGAGGGGATGCGCACCTTCTGCAGCATCTCCAGCGCCCGGTTCATCGCCTGCGTCCGGTTGAGGCCCTCGTGGCGCATCACCGTTTCGGCGATCTGTGCGCCGATGGTGTATACAGGGTCCAGCGCCAGCGCCGGATCCTGGAAGATCATTGCCACTTCGCCGCCGCGGAAGTCGGCCAGCGCCTTGCCCTTCAGCGCCAATGCATCCTGCCCGTCGAAGCGGATCGACCCGCCGATCTTGGTGCGCTTGGAGGGCAGGAGCTGCATGATCGCCTTCAGCGTCACGCTCTTGCCCGAGCCGCTCTCCCCGAGGAGCGCCAGCACCTCGCCCTTCTCGACCGACAGGCTCACGCCATTCACCGCGTGCACGCCCTTGGCGCGGCCGAAGCGGACGGTGAGGTCTTGCAACTCGACCAGCGCGCTCATGCCGCGGCCTTTCCGTGGCCCGAGGTGGCATCGCGCATGTGGCAGGCCACCTGGTGGCCTTCGCCCATGGTCACGGCGCGCGGCTTTCTCGAGGCGCAGACCTCCTCGGCGAAGGGGCAGCGGGTGTGGAAGCGGCAGCCCGAGGGCGGGTCGATCGGGTTGGGCGGATCGCCCGCGAGCGGCGGCACCGCGGTGCGCGCGTCGGGGTCCATCGAGGGCATCGCCGAGAAGAGGGCGGCGGTGTAGGGGTGCGCCTGCCGCTCGTAGAGCGCCTCGGCCGGGCCCATCTCGACCACCTCGCCGAGGTACATCACCATCAGCCGGTCGGAGATGAAGCGCACCACGTTGAGGTCGTGGCTGATGAACATGTAGGTGAGGTCGAAATCCTTGCGCAGATCGGCGAGCAGGTTGAGCACCTGTGCCTCCACCGACTTGTCGAGCGCCGAGACCGCCTCGTCGAGGATCACCAGACGGGGGCGCATGGCCAGCGCACGACCGATGTTGACCCGCTGGCGCTGGCCACCCGACAGCTCGTGCGGGTAGCGCTCGGCGAAGCGGGCGGGGTCGAGGCCGATGCGGTCGAGCAGGTCGCGGGCGATGCGCCGGGCCTCGGCGGCATCGACGCCGTTCACCTTGGGACCGAAGGCGATGCTCTCCTCGATGGTCAGGCGCGGGTTGAGCGAGGCAAAGCTGTCCTGGAACACCATCTGCACGCCACGGCGCAGGTCGCGCAGCGAAAGCTCCTCGTCCAGTTGCTGGCCGTCGTAGATGATCTTGCCCGCGGTCAGCTCGGTCAGACCGACGAGGAGGCGCGCGCAGGTGGACTTGCCGCAACCCGACTCGCCCACCACGCCCAGTGTCTCGCCCTTGGCGATCTCAAAGTTCACCCCGTCGACGGCGCGCACGACCTTCCTGGGCTGGAACGGCGCGGCGCGCACCGGGAAGTGGCAGGTGAGGTCGCGGGCGGTGATGAGCGGCTGGCGCGGGCCGCCCTTGTCGGCGAGGCCCAGCTTACTGTCGGACATTCATCGCACTCCTCAATCCGTCGCTGAACAGGTTCAGGGCCAGCGAGGTGATGAAGATCATCACGCCGGGCAGGGCGGCGACCCATGGGTTGACGTAGATCGCGGTGCGGAGGGTGTTCAGCATCAGGCCCCATTCCGGTTCGGGCGGCTTCACGCCCAGACCCAGGAACGACAAGCCCGCCGCGATGATCATGCAGACGCTGGTGAGCGATGTCGCGTAGACGAAGATCGGGCCCATCACGTTGCCCAGCACGTGCACCCGGACGATGGTGAAATCGCCCGCTCCGGTGGCCCGGGCCGCATCGACGTAATCGAGCTTGCGCACCGAGGCGGTGACGCTCTCGGCCACCCGGGTGATCGGCGGGATGAAGACGATGGTGAGCGACACCAGAGAGTTCACGATGCCCGCCCCGAGCGCGCCGGAGATGGCGATGGCGAGCAGCACCGAGGGGAATGCGAAGAACACGTCGACGGTGCGCATGATGACGGTGTTCGCCCAGCCGCCCACGTAGCCCGCGATCAGCCCCAGCGTGGTGCCGATGAGGAAGGCCATGACCACCGGGGTGATGCCCAGAAACAGCGTGAGCCGCCCGCCATGGATGAGCCGCGCGAGCATGTCGCGCCCGAGTTCGTCGGTGCCGAGCGGGTGGCCCTCGGTGCCGATGGCCTTCAGGCGGTTGACCATGGAGCCCTGGTAGGGGTCCGCGAGGCCGAGGTAGGGCGCGAATATTGCGGAGAGGATCAGCAGCGCCAGCACCGCGGCGCAGGCGAGGGCCACCGGGTCACGGCGCAGGCGGCGCCATACGCCTGTCCAGTATCCGCCGGTCGAGGGCGCCGGGGCCTCGGCGGCCAGGGAGGGCTGTGCAGCGTCGGTCATGCGCGCGAGATCCTCGGGTCGATGAGCGATTGCAGCAGGTCCACCAGCAGGTTCAGCGTGACGAAGAACATCGCCAGCACAAGGATCGTGCCCTGCAGCATCGGCAGGTCGCGCTGCAGGATGGCGACCGAAAGCAGGTAGCCCGATCCGGGCCAGTTGAAGACGGTCTCGATCAGGATCGAGCCACCGAGCAGATAGCCCAGCTGGAGGCCGATCACCGAGAGCGCGGTGGGGGCGGCGTTGCGGGCGACATGGGCGAGGATGCCGACACTGGTCATCCCCTTGGCCTCGAGCGCCTGCACGAAATCCTGGTCGAGGATGTCGGCCACCAGTGCCCGCGTGGTGCGCATCACGATGCCCATGGGCACCACGGCCAAGGTGACGGCGGGCAGGATGAGGTGGCGGATATGGGCCCAATCCCAGGCCCATTCGCCGGATCCGCCTGGGCCAGCGCCCATCGAGGGCAGCCATCCGAGCGAGACCGAGAAGATGATCACCAGAACCATCCCGAGCCAGTAGTT
Source organism: uncultured Oceanicola sp. (assembly GCA_964454145.1). GTDB lineage: Bacteria > Pseudomonadota > Alphaproteobacteria > Rhodobacterales > Rhodobacteraceae > Vannielia. The sequence continues at coordinate 15,766 of CAYVQK010000001.1, forward strand.
GGGCGTCGATACGCCGCCGATGGCGATGGCGGTGATCGCGCGGTCCCAGATGGTGTCGTTCAGGTAGCCGGCGAGAAAGCCGAAGAGCAGCCCGAGCGGAAAGCCGATGAGGCTGGCGGCGGCGGCCAGAAGGAGGGTGTTGGCGACGGCGCGGCCGACTTCGGTCGAAACTTCGCGGCCGGTCGCGATGGACTTGCCGAGATCGCCCTGCAGGGCGTTGCCGAGCCAGATGCCGAACTGCACCGGCAGCGGCTTGTCGAAACCGTAGGCCGCGCGCATCTCGGCCTCCTGCTCGGCAGTGGCGTCGATCGGCATGACGGCGACCAGCGGATCGCCCGGCGCGATGTGCACCAGCAGGAAGCAGATGAGGCTGACGCCGAGGGCCACGGGCACCACGTAGACCAGCCGTTGCAGAAGATATCCCAGCATGTCTTGGGCGAAGATGCCGGCCCCGTTGCCGGGGCCGGCCTCCCCTTACTCCATCGTGATGGTACCGAAGTTCTGGTACCAGTTCTGTGCCTGTACAAAGCCCTTGACGGCCGGGCTCATCGCGCGCGGGGCCACGTCATGGGTGACGAAGAGGAAGAGCGCCTCGTTGACGAACTTCTCGTGGGTCGCCTGGAGCACCTTGGTCTGCTCCTCGGGGTCGAAGGTGGTGCGGATCTGCGCGAACAGCTCCTCCATCTCCGGGTCGCAGTAGTGGCCCCAGTTGGTGCCGTTCGGCGCGATCAGGTCGCAGGAGAGGTGCCGGATCAGGCCGGTGAAGGGGTCCTGGATGAAGTAGGTGAAGTTGATCGAATGGGCGCCCTGGCTCGACTCGTCGGCTGCGCCGGCCCGCCAGATGTTGATCATGGTGTTCCACTCGACCACGACGAACTCCACGTCGATCCAGATCTCCGCGAGGTTCTGCTGGACGAACTCGTTCATCGGCAGCGGCAGCATCTGGCCGGAGCCCGAGGGCGAGATCAGCGCCTTCACCGCGAGGCGGTTGTCGGGGCCGAAGCCCGCTTCGGTCATCAGCGCCTTGGCGGCCTCGACATCATAGGTCACCTTGAACTCGGGAGTGCCAAACCAGGCGCTGCCCGGCGGCAGGAAGCCCTCGGCCGGCACCATCAGCCCGCCCAGCAGGGTCTTCATGCCTTCGCGGTCGATGGCGAGGTTCGCGGCCTTGCGCACCTTCTCGTCATTCCAGGGCGAGCCTTCGATGCGCGAGAGGTGCCATGTCCAGTTGTGCGGCAGGGTGTTGGAGACGATCTGGAAGCCGTTGCCCTCGAGCGCCGGGATCACGTCGGGCGCGGGGGCCTCGATCCAGTCGACCTGGCCAGAGAGCAGCGCGGCGGAGCGTGCGTTGGGCTCTGGCAGCGGGATCAGCACCATCTTGTCGAGCTTCGGCACCCGGGTCTCATCCCAGTAGTCGGCGAAGGGCACCATCTCGGCGCGTTCCCGCGGCACGAAGCTCTCCAGCATCCAGGGGCCGGTGCCCGAGGGCTTCTCGGCCACCGCATCCCAGCTCTTGCCGAGAGCTTCCCAATTGGCGGGAGAGGACATCAGGATCCAGGCGAGCTGGTAGGGAAGCGTGGCGTCCGGCGTCTTGGTCACGATCTCGAGCGTGTAGGGGTCGACGGCCCTGTAGCTCGCCACCGCCGGGATCCGGCTCTTGCCCTGGGCGGACTGGCGCGGGTCGTATTGCTCGGAGGTTTCCACGAGCAGCTTGTCGAAGTTCCAGACGGCCGCATCGGCGGTGAACTCCGAGCCGTCGTGGAACTTGGCGCCTTCGCGGATCTTGAAGGTCCAGGTGAGCTGATCCTCGCCCACGCTCCACTCTGTTGCAAGCCCCGGGATGAGGCCCGAGGGCTTGTCGGCCGAGGTGAGATCCCAGTTGATCAGCGCGTCGTAGACCGTGTAGCCCATGAAGCGCATGCCTTCGCCGCCCTGGTCGGTCTGGCCCGTGGTCAGCGGAATATCCGAAGCCGTCATGCCCACCCGAAGCGTCCCCTGGGCAAGCGAGGCACCCGCCATCAATGCAGTGGCCAGCGCCGCGGCGCAGACTTGTCTTAGTGCAATTCTCTTGATCATCCCCTGATCCCCCGTTGTCGTGTGTCCCAAGGCGTGATGCCTCCGGCGCGTTTGCAGGGGTATTCTGGAGGTCAACCGCGGAGCAGGATGAATAGGGAGGCCGAAGTTGGGGCGGGCCGCGGCGCCCTCTGCGTTCAGATTGGGCGCACTGTGGGGGTGGTGCCTAAATAACGGCCGCTGCTTGGGCCGCCCGGCGCCCGACCGGGCGCGGCAGTGGCGGCCCTACACGAAGGCCATCTCCTCGGCTTCCTTCAGGATGGAATCCAGCGCCAGCAGCGCTGACCGCAGGACTTCGACCGTGCTCGCGGCCCCGAGGCAAATGCGCAAACCCGCCGACGTGCCGGCGCTGGCGCTGAGCGGGCTCGGGGTGGCCAGGGTGATTCCCCTGAGCGCGGCCTGGGCGGCGAGATTGGCTGGGGTGCGCCCGGCCGGAAGGGTGAGCCAGGCATGGAAGGCGGGCAGTTCGGCGGCATGAAGGTGCGGGCCAAGGATCTGGCGTGCCAGTGCCGTGCGCTCGGCGGCGGCCCTGCGTTTCAGCTCGATCTGCTGGTCGAGCGCCCCGCTGCGGATCATCCGCACCACGGCCTCGCTCATGATCGCATTGGCCATCCACCCGGTAGAGCGGATCGCGTTGATGATCCGGTCGCGGAACGGGGCGGGGGCATGCATCGCCCCGATCCTCAGCCCCGGCATAAGGCATTTGGCGAAGCTGATGATGTAGAAGGAGCGCTCGGGTGCGAAGGAGGAGAGTGTGGGCGGCGGGTTGGGGCAGAGGAAGCCGTAGACATCATCCTCGATGATCCAGGCCTCGTGGCGCCGCACGATCTCGGCAATCTCGCGGCGGCGCGCCTCCGGCATGATCGTGCCGGTCGCCGTCTGGATCGTGGGGGTGCAGCACAGCACCTTGGCGCCGGTTTCACGCAGGGCCGTGTCCACCGCTTCGGGTATCAGGCCGTGTTCGTCCATCGCCACGCCGTGCAGCGTGTAGTCTTCCATCTGAGCCAGCGCGGTGAGGCCCGAGTAGGTGAGGTTCTCTGCCAACACCGGATCGCCGGGCCGGGCCAGCAGGCGCAGCGCGACCGAGATCGCATGTTGCGCACCGTTGGTGATGTAGACGTCGCTCTGCTTCACCTCCGTGCCATGGCGCGCGAGCCAGCCGCTGATCGTGGCGCGGTGGTCGCGCGTGCCCTGGTGGGGCAGGTAGCGCAGGAGTTCGGCGAAGTCGGGCTCCGCGGCGATCTCGGTCAGCACGCTGGCGAAGATGGCGGCCTCCCCGGTGGGGGGCGGTGCGTTCAGCGCCAGGTTGACCTGCTCCGGCCCGGCCGCGGTTTCCGATACGCCCACGGTGTTGGCGGGCGGAAGCACGAAGGTGCCGCGACCGACCTGCCCCGAGATGAGCCCCTGGCGCTCCGCAAGCGCATAGGCCTTCGAAACCGTGCCCACGCTGAGCCCCAGCTTCGAGGCCATTTCACGATGGGTGGGGAGCCGCTGCCCGCCTGTCACGCGCCCACTGGCGATGTCACTTTTCAACGCACCTACGATCTGAATGTAGCGCGGCCCCTCGCCGAAGGGGAGTGTAGGGTACCAATCCATTGCGTCCTCTGGCATTTTCTGAGGAATATGACAATTTTCGGATTGTCGCAACAATTTAGTTTCCCGATGCGGTTGGATGCGGCGTTCGCCCCTTCTTCTGCGCTGCAGAGAGACAATTGTTGCATTGCGGCGCGAGAATTTACCCAATTAAACCACTAAATGTGTAACTTTTGGTTTGACTGCCCTGAATTGTCATCATAACTTCCCCTCAAAACAACATACAATGTGTCAGGGAGGTCATATGCTTTACGAGGTGCGCGTGTATGAGCACGTCGAGGGATGTGCCGATAAGGTGCGTCAACGTTTCATAGAAGAAGTCGCGCCGCGCCTGCCGCAGCACGGGGTCGAGCTGCTCGGTGTCTTCACCGACGCAGACACCGGAATGCTCACTTACATGACCCGCTACGAAGACGAGGACGCCCGGGACAAGGCCTGGGCTTCCTTCGGCAGCGACGAGGGCTGGAAGGCGGCGAAGGCGGCTTCCGAGGCCAACGGCCCGCTGATTGCCAAGCAGCACAAGACGGTGCTGAAGCCGGTTATGGCCGGTCTGCCGAACTCCTGACGCGAAGGGGAAGATGGGGAGGAGACACGCGTGAAGGCGGCGCCATTCAACTATCTGCGGCCAGCCACCGTCGAGGAGGCCTGCGAGGCCCTCGCGGATGACATGGACGCGCGCGTTCTGGCGGGTGGCCAGACGCTTGTGCCGATGCTGGCGATGCGGCTGGCGCGCCCCTCGCTGCTGGTCGATGTGACCCGGCTCGAGGCGCTGGCCGGCATCGAGGACACCGGCGAAGGGATCGCCATCGGCGCCGCGGTGCGCCAGGCCGTGGCACTGCGTTCCGATCTGATCGCCCGCGAGGTGCCGCTGCTGGCGGCGGCGCTCCCCAACGTGGGTCACCCGCCCACCCGGGCGCGTGGGACAATCGGCGGCTCAATCGCCCATGGCGACCCCTCCGCCGAGATCGCCCTCGCGGCCACCATTCTCGAGGCGCAGATCGTCTTCCTGGCCGATGGCGAGGAAGAGGCGATTGCGCCGGAGGATTTCTTCATCGGGCCCACGGTCACGATGGCGCCCATGGGCGGGCTACTGACCCGCGTGGTCTTTCCCAAGCGGCCCGAGGGTCGCGTCGGGGCGGGCTTCCGCGAGGTCGCCTCGCGCCGGAGCGATTACGCCTTCGCCTCCGCCGGGGCGCAGGTGGTGCTGGATGAGGAGGGCACCTGCACCGAGGCCCGGCTGGGAATCGGCAGCGTGGGCGATGTGCCGATTACCGTCGATGTGTCGTCTCTCGCGGGCACAAGGCTCGACCCGGAGAGCGTGAGGGGCGCCGTCGAGGCGGCACTCGACGACCTCGACTGCGTCGACGACCTCCACGCAACCGCCAGCTACCGCCGCCGCGCCGCCGGTCGGCTCGCGGAACAGGCACTCGAACAGGCCCGCACGGCCGCAATGGGAGACGCGGCATGAAGACCGACCTCACCGTGAACGGCCAGCCGGTCAGCTTCGACGTGGAGCCGCGGGTGACCCTGCTCGATGCCCTGCGCGACGAACTCGGCCTGAAGGGCACCCACGCGGGCTGCGAGCACGGTGTCTGTGGCGCCTGCACCGTCGAAGTGGAAGGCGAGGCCGTGCGCTCCTGCCTGATGCTTGCCGTGCAATGCGACGGCCTCGAGGTGACCACCATCGAAGGCGTCGCCCCGGCGCGCGGCGAGATGGACATCATCCAGGACAGCTTCTGCGAGACCCACGGGTTGCAGTGCGGCTATTGCACGCCGGGCATGATCATCGCGGCCAAGGCCCTGCTGGCAGGCAACCGCGAGCCCAGCGATGAGCAGATCCGCGAGGCGATCTCGGGCAACATCTGCCGCTGCACCGGCTACGGCCAGATCGTCGAAGCCATCCGCCTTGCGGCGAAGCGGCTGCGCGAGAGCAATACGTTGGCGATGGAGGCAGGCGAATGACCGAGCAGCCAAAGCCCTTTTCCGGCCGCTATGTCTCGTCCGACCGGCGGGTGCGCGAAGACACCCGTTTCGTCGCCGGCTCGGGGCATTACGTGCAGGATATCGACCGGCCCGGCATGCTCCACGTGGCGCTCGTCGCCGCCCAGCACCCCTCGGCGAAGATCGAGGATATCGACGCCTCGGAGGCGCTTGCGATGGACGGCGTGATCGAGGTGCTCACCGGCGAGGAACTTGCCGGGGCGACCAATCCGCTGATGAACGGGCTCGACACGCCCGAGGTGCGCCGCTTTCCGCTCGCCGTGGGGCAGAACCGCTATGCCGGTGAGTGGGTCGCCGCCGTTGTCGCCACCTCGCGCGCGCTCGCCGAGGACGCTGCCGAGAAGGTGAAGGTGAAGGGCGAGCGCCTGGGCTTCGTGATGGATCCGGAGAAGGCGCTGGAAGAGGGCGCCACCCCGGTGCACCCGTCCCATGGCTCGAACCTGCTGCTCGACCGCACCTTCGACTGGGGCCCTGTCGACGAGGATTTCGCCCGCAGCGACGAGACGCTGAAGCTGCGTGTCACTTGGGGCCGCAACTCCACGGTGCCGATCGAAACCTTCGGGGTGATCTGCGAGTGGAACGCCTGGGAGAACGTGCTCGACGTCTGGGCCTCGATCCAGATGCCCAAGTACGCCGACCAGATCGCGCGGGCGCTGGGCCTGCGTGGCAACGACGTGCGGGTGCATTACGATGTCGATGTCGGCGGCTCCTACGGGGTGAAGCGCGGCATCAAGCACACGGTGCTCACCGCCTATCTCGCCCGCAAGCTCGGGCGCCCGGTGCGGCTGGTGGAGGATCGGCTGGAGAACATGCGCGCGGGCGACGCCCACGGACCCGAGCGGATCTTCGACATCGAGGTCGCCTTCGACCGCGACGGCACTGTGAACGCCATGAAGATGCGCGCGCTCGACAATGCCGGCGCCTATGCCGGCCGCGCGCCTTTCCAGCTCGGCAAGCCCATCGGCGCCATCGTCGGGCCCTACCGCATCGGCTCGGTGCAATACCGTGCGATGAGCGTGACCACCAACAAGACAGTGCAGGAAGCGGTGCGCGGCTTCGGCCAGTCGCCCACGAACTATGCCATCGAGACGATGATGGACCGGGTCGCCGCCCATCTCGGGATGGACCGGATCGAGCTGCGCCGGAAGAACTTCATCCGGTCCGACGAGTTTCCATGGGAAATTCCCTCAGGCAGCAAGTATGACAGCGGCGATTACCACGCGGTGGTCGACAAGGTGCTGGCGCATTGCGGCTACGATGCGCTGATCGCGGAGCGGGACAGGCTGCGCGAGGAAGGGCTCTGCGCCGGCATCGGCGTGGCCGCCTGCCTCGAGCCCTCGGGCGGCAACTCGTCCTTCGAGCCGCTGCTGAACCCCAAGAATCGCACCTCCACCTGGATGGAAGGCAGCCGGGTGAACGTTGATGCGCTGGGCGACGTGACCGTGGCGATCCACACCACCAGTTCGGGCCAGGGCCACGAGACGCTCGCCGCCACCGTGGTGGGCGAGGTGCTGGAGATGGATCCCGACCGCATCCGCGTGGTGCGCCCCGACAGCCTCGGCTCGCTGCCCGGCAACTCGCCAGTGGGCAGCCGCATGGCGATCATGCTGGGCGGCGCGGCGGCCAATGCGGCGCGCTCCATCAAGGCACAAGCGCTGGCCATCGCGGCGAAGCTGCTGGGCGAGGAGGCGGCTCGGCTGAGCTACTCCGAGGGCACCATCACCGCGCCGGACGGCCGCGAGGTGACATGGGACGAGGTGGTCGACGTGGCGCACCGCCGCTTCCACGACCTGCCGCCAGGCGTGAACCCCGGACTGACGGCGAGCTTCATCCAGCAGGTGCCCACCGGCGAGGCGCTGCCGAAGGACGACAAGGCGCAGATGTATCCCTGCTATTCCTTCGAGTTCCACCTCATCCTGATGGCCTTCGACCCGGTGCTCGCCAAGCCCGAGTTCCGCCGCTACGTGATCGGGCACGACTGCGGCACCGTCATCAACCCCCACATCGTCAAGGGAATGACGCTGGGCGGCATCGCCCATGGCATCGGCGCGGCCCTGCTCGAGGAATTCGCCTATGATGGCGAGGGCCACCTGATGACCCAGAGCTTTCTCGACTATCTCATGCCCTCGTCGCACGAGGTGCCGGAGGTCGAGATCGTGCACCACTGCACGCCTTCGCCGCTCACAGAGTTCGGCCAGAAGGGCTCGGGCGAGAGCGGCTATCTCGGCGCGCCCGCCGCCATATCCGGCGCGATCCATGACGCGCTGAAACCCTGGAACATCCACCTGAACAAGCTGCCGATCCGGATGAGCGCCATCAGCGACGCCATCGCCGCAGCCGAGGAGAAGTCCGAATGATCATAGATGCCCACGCCCACCTGGTGCCGCCGAAGCTGCTTGAAGAGCTGCAGGACCGCGCCTCGGAGTTTCCCTCCGTGGCGATCACGCCCAAGGACGGTTCGGTAAGCTTTGCCTTCGCCGGCAAGAAGCCCACGCGACCTGTCGCGCCCGGGCTTACCAACATCGAGAAGCGCCTCGGGTGGATGGATGCACAGGGCATCGACCGGCAGGTTGTGGCGGGCTGGCTCGACATGTTCGGCAATGACCTGCCCGTCGAGGAGGGCGCGGCCTGGGCCCGCACCATCAACGCCCATCTCAAGGCGGTGGGCGAAGAGACCGGCGGGCGCTTCTCCGGCCTTGCCGTGGTGCCCACTCAGGACGGTGCGGCCGCGGCCGAGGTGCTGCGCGAGGCGCACGGTCAGGGCTTTTCCGGCACCATGATCGGCACCCAGCCCGACAACGGCGGCGGCGAGCTCGACGATCCTGCGCTCGACCCGTTCTGGCAGGCGGCCCACGAGCTGGGCTCGATCGTGGCGATCCACCCGGTCTTCGACGCCGGCGATGCCCGGGTGCGCGATTTCGGCATGCCCAACGCGCTTGGCCGGATCACCGACAGCCTCATCGCCGTGACCCGCATCATCTACTCCGGCCACGTCGAGAAGTATTCCGGCGCCAAGATCGTGATCGGCATCGGCGGCGCGGCGCTGCCCTTCGTCATCGGCCGGTTGCGCCACAACCACGCGCTGCACCCCGAGGACATGGCCGACCCGGTGAAGGCAATGTCGCTGCTCTACTACGACACGCTGCTGCACGACCCGCGGGCCCTGCAGCTGCTGATCGACTGCGTCGGCGCCGAGCGGATCATGCTGGGCTCCGATATGCCCTTCCCGATCGGCGACCCGAAGCCGCGCGACATTCTTGACGGTGTCACCCTGACGTCCGAGCAGCGCGAGAGCATCGAAAGCGGGCTGGCGCTGAAGCTGATGGGAGAAACGGCATGAAGATGGAGCTTTCGGGCAGCGAGGAAATCGCCGTCAGTCGGCAGGAGCTGTGGGACGCGCTGCAGGATCCTGCGGTGCTGACCAAGTGCATCCCCGGCTGCAAGGAGATGACCGAGACCGCGCCGGATGACTACGACGTGAAGATGCAGCTCAAGGTCGCCGCCGTGGGCGGCACCTTCGACGGCAAGGTGAAGCTCTTCGACAAGGACGCGCCGGAGAGCTGCCACATCACCGTCTCGGGCGGCGGCACGCTGGGCACCGGCGAAGGCACCGCCAAGTTCACAATCACCGAGCTTTCGCCCGGCACCTCGCAGCTCGACTACGCGGGCGAGGGCGAAATCGGCGGCCTCGTCGCGGGTGTCGGCCAGCGTGTGCTGAAATCGGTCGCCAAGCATCTGACCAAGCAGTTCTTCACCGCGCTGAAGAAGCATTTCGCGGCGGAGAACGCGACGGCCTGAGACGGGGCTCCACGGGGGCCTGAACCGACAACGCCCAGGGGAGGAGTGGCGATGGGGGAGACACACAAGGTAACAGCGCCGGGGGGCAATGCCCTCGCCGTGTCGCGCCGCGAGGGTGCGGGGCTGCCGGTGCTGTTCCTCAATTCCTTCGCCGCAGATCACACGATGTGGGAGGGCGTGCGCGACAGGCTCACGCGGCCGACGGTGGCTTATGACGCGCGCGGCCATGGCGCCTCCGACATTGTGGGGGATGCCGTTACGGTGGCCGACCTCGCCGCCGATGCCCGTGCGGTGATGGAGGCCGAGGGGCTGGAGCGTGCGGTGCTCTGCGGGCTCTCGCTGGGCGGGCTCACCGCGATGCAACTGGCCGCAGAGGCGCCCGGCAAGGTGGCGGGGCTGGCGCTGGCCAACACGGCCGTCAACTTTCCGCCCGCGAGCATGTGGGAGGGGCGCGCCGAGGCCGCCCGCGCCGGGGGCTACCCCGATCTGATCCAGCCCACGCTGGAGCGCTGGCTCACCGAAGGCTGGCGCGCAGCGCACCCCGAGGAGACAGACGAGGTGAAGGCGATGCTCGAGGCGATGCCGCCGGAGGGTTATGCCGCGGCCTGCAATGCCTTGGCCGAGGGCGACACCACCGAGGCGCTCGCCGGCTGGCAGGGCCGCACGCTCATCATCGCGGGCCGGCACGACATGTCGTCCCCTGTCGCCCGCGCCGAGGAGATGGCTGCGTTGTCGCCCGGGGCCGAGCTGGTGGTGCTGGATGCCGCCCATGTCTCCTCGATCGAGGCGCCCGGGCCCTTCGCCGAGGCGTTGGAACGCTTCGCTGCCGCCTGCGAGGTTGCTCATGGCTGATCCGCGCCGTGTCATCGTCGGAATCACCGGGGCGTCGGGCACCATCCTCGGCGTGCGCATTCTGGAGCTTCTGAAGGGTGTCGAGGGCGTCGAGACGCATCTCGTCATGTCGCCCGCCGCCGTGCGGACGCTGAAGATCGAGACCGATTACACCGCCGACCAGGTCGCGGCGCTGGCCGACGAGGCGCACAGCTTCAAGGATATCGGCGCCTCCATCGCCTCTGGCTCGTTCCGTTCGGAGGGGATGATCGTGGCGCCCTGTTCGGTAAAGACCATGGGCGCCCTGGCCGCCTGCATGACCGACGATCTCATCTCGCGGGCCGCCGATGTCTGCCTGAAGGAACGGCGCCGCGTCGTGCTGATGTTCCGCGAGACCCCGCTCCACGCCGGGCACCTCCGGGTGATGAAGGATGTCACCGACGCGGGCGCGATCGTGATGCCCGCTGTCGTCGGCCTCTATTACCGCCCGCAGTCGGTGATGGAGATGATCGACCACCTCGCCGGCCGTGCGCTCGACCTTCTCGGGATCGACGCCGGCACCGTCAAGCGCTGGCAGGGCCAGCCGCAGGGAGAAGACAAATGAAGGATGCACCGGGAGGCGGCCAGTACCGCGACCTGCACGATCACATCGCTGCTCTGGAGGAGGCCGGGCTTCTGACCCGCGTCGACCGACCGATCGACAAGGATGCCGAGATGCACCCGCTGGTGCGCTGGCAGTACGTCGGCGGGTTGAAGGAGGAGGATCGCAAGGCCTTTCTCTTCACCAACATCAAGAACGGCAAGGGCCGGAGCTATGACATCCCGGTGATGGTCGGCGGCATGGCGGCCAACCGGGCGGTCTACGCCACCGGGATGAACTGTTCGCTCGACGATATCGCCGCGAAGTGGGCCCATGCCATCGCCAACCCGGTGAAGCCGGTGGAGGTGGAGGACGCGCCCTGCCACGAGATCGTGGAGGAGGGCGAGATCCTGAGCGAGGAAGGCCACGGCATCGACGTGCTGCCGATCCCGGTCTCAACCCCGGGCTTCGATTCCGCGCCCACGCTCTCTGCGACCAACGTCATCACCGCCGATCCCGAGGACGGGGTGCAGAACATGGGCACCTACCGTTGCGCGCTGAAGGCGCCCGACCGGCTGGTGGTGCGCATGGCCACACGCGTCGGCGGGGCAGGAGGCTACCAGCACTACCTCAAGCACCAGGCCGCGGGCGACAAGGAGATGCCGGTGGCCATCGTGCTCGGCTGCCCGCCCTACGTGGCCTTCATGGGGCCGCAGAAGATGCCGATCGGGGTGGACGAGTTCGACGTGGCCGGCGGCCTCGCGGGCGGCCCGATCCGGATCACCAAGGCGCGTACGGTGCCGCTCATGGTGCCCGCCGAGGCCGAGGTGGTGATCGAAGGCTACATCGACGTGACGAAGGTCGAACCCGAAGGGCCCTTCGGCGAGAGCCACGGCCACGTGGCGCTGGAAGAATACAACATGCCGATGCGGGTCACGGCGGTGACCCGCCGCAAGGACGCGGTAATCCCCAGCTACATCAGCCAGGTTGCGCCGTCGGAAAGCTCGGTCATCAAGCGGGTCGCCTACGAGCCGCTCTTCACCCATCACCTCAAGTCGACGCTCTCGATCAAGGGGGTGAAGAAGGTCTCGCTGCACGAGCCGCTGACGGGCCTGCTGCGGGTGAGCGTGATCACCATCGAGCCGGGTACGCCGCGCACGGAGGTCTGGCGCGCGCTCAATGGGGCCGCCTTCTTCAAGGGCGACTGCGGCAAGATCTGCATCGCGGTGAACGAGGATATCGACGTGGACAGCCCCGACGCGATCCTCTGGGCCATGGCCTATCGGTCCAACCCGGTCGAGGACATGGCGCTGGTGCCGCACCGCGGGCAGGGACACGGGCCGAAGCGCGAGCACGACGGCGAGGAGGACAGCACGCTGCTGGTCGATGCCACCATGAAGTCGCCGATGCCGCCGCTGGCGCTGCCGGCGAAGGAATACATGGAGCGCGCCAAGACGATCTGGGAAGAGATGCAACTGCCGCGCCTGATGCCGCAGAAGCCCTGGCACGGCTACTCGCTCGGCGCCTGGCACGAGATCTGGGACGCCGCCGCCAAGCGCGCGGCAGAGGGCGATTACATCGAGAACGGCAAGATCAGCGCGACGCTGCAGGTGGCGGGCGTCAAGCCCGAAACCCGCGTCGATCCCGACGAGAGCCTGAAGAAGATGAAGGGCTGACGCGCCGGCGGGGCAGCGGCAGAGGGAGGAGCCAATGCAAGAGATCAAGGTTTGCGGACAGGATGACATTCCCGATGGCGGGGTGCGCATCGTCGAGATGGGTGACCTGGAGATCGGGGTGATCCGGCAGGGCGGCAAGCTCTATGCCTATCGCAACCTCTGCCCGCACCAGGGTGGTCCGGCCTGCGAGGGCGTGCGGATGCCGCGCGTCTTCGACGAGCTCGACGCCGAGGGCCGTTTCCTCGGGCAGGAGTTCGACAGCGAGGAGCAGCACATCGTCTGCCCCTGGCACGGCTACGAGTATCGCCTGTCGGATGGCGTCAACGTCTGCGACGCGCGGCTGAAGCTGCGCAAGTTCGAGGTCGAGGAAAGGGGCGGCGATGTCTATCTCCGCGTCTGACCCCGCCACCCGCTTCGCCGAGGCCGCCAGCGAGATCGCCGCCCTGGTCGATGACGCCGTGGCCGAGGGCGGCATCGACGCGCTCGATGACGAGGCGCTGGGGCAGGCGCTGGCCGCCTGCGTGCGGCTCTACGTCGCCAAGGCCGAGACCGGCGCCCGGCTCATGCCCTTCGGGCGCAACACCACCGTCACCGCGACCGAGATCGCCATCGCCGCCCAGGCGATGCTCGATGCAGGCCGCATGGAGATCTTCGAGCTGGGGCTCTGGGAACAGATGTGCGCCATCCGCCCCGCCCGCCAGACCTCGCTGGCCGACCTGCCGCAGGAGAGTGCCCGATGAACGTGCAAGACCGCCGCGTGACCGATCAGCGCGACATGACGACAGAGCCCTTCGACACCACCACCCACCTGCGGCACGCCCGCCAGCAGGCGGAGGCGCGGAACTACGACGAGTTCTTCATCGCCGACGTCGACAGCCACCACTACGAGAACGAGGCCTCCACCGAGATCGCCAGCTATGTCCGCAACGACGTGCTTCGGAACGAGATCCTCTACCAGGGGATCAGCCGCAAGGGCATCTCCACGGGCTTCGGCCAGTACCAGGATCTTGGCGGACGTCTGACCCGCTATCCGAACCGCAAGAAGGAGGCGGTGCCGGAAAAGCCGCACCGCGACGTGACGCTGATGCGGCGCTGGATGGATGCGATGGGGGTGGACGTGGCCTGCATGTTCCCCACGCCGCTGCTGAACCTCGGCCTCAGCCCCCGGGTCGATCTCGAGGTCGAGCTGGCCTTCGGCTACAACCGCTGGCTCTGCGAACGGGTGCTGTCGGAGGACCGGCGGCTGAAGTCGATGCTCTACCTGCCCTTCAACGACCCGGAGGCCTGCCCGAAGATCATCGAGGAATTCGGCGACCACCCCGGCGTGATCGGCTTCATGGTGACGACGACGCGCTACAAGGGCGTCTATGACAACGCCTATCTGCGCACCTACCGGATGCTGGAGGAGCGCGGCCTGCCGCTGGGGTTCCACACCGGGCTCGGCGGGCAGGAGCCGGGGCTCTCGACCGCCGCCAACCGCTTCCTGGTGCTGCACGCGCTGGGCTTTGCCTGGCACAACATGCTGCACCTCTCGAACTGGGTGATCAACGGGCTGCCCGAGCGCTTTCCCAACCTGAAGGTGATGTGGATCGAGGCCGGGTTGGCCTGGATCCCCTTCCTGATGCAGCGGCTCGACAACGAGTACATGATGCGCGCCTCCGACGCCCCGCTTCTGAAGAAGAAGCCGTCGGATTACATGCGTGACATGTTCTACACCTCCCAGCCGATGGAGATGGTCGACAACGCCGAGGCGCTGGAACTGACCTTCAAGATGATGAACGCCGAGAGCCAGCTGCTCTACTCGTCCGACTACCCGCACTGGGACATGGACCTGCCCAGCACCATCTACGACCTGCCGTTCCTGGCCGAGGGCGCCAAGCGCAACATCCTCGGCGGCAATGCCGCGCGGGTCTTCGGGCTCGAGCCCGAGCTGAGCGAATGGAAGCTGAAACGACAGAAGGAGAAGCGGGCCGCGCAGCCTGGCTGACCGCTGCGCGCCGAGACGACCCCGACCACAACCGGGCCGCAGGGGCGCAAAGACCCTCGGCCGAGGACGTGAGGCGGATGGCAGGCAAGAGCCATCGAGCGAATTGCAACAGAGGAGGACAACATGAACACCAGAGATTTCCTGAAAGGCGCGGCCGCTGGCGTTGCGCTCATGGTCACCGGGGCGCTGCCCGCCGTGGCGCAAGACTATCCCACCAAGCCGATCCAGCTGATCGTGCCGTTCGGGCAGGGCGGGGCGACCGACCAGCTGGCACGCATGTTCGTGCCCGCGCTGGAGGAGCGGTTGGGCCAGTCCGTCGTGATCGTCAACCAGCCCGGCGCGGGCGGGGCCGTGGGCCTTGCCAACCTCGCTCTGGCGCGGCCTGACGGCTACACCATCGGCGTGGGCTCGGACTCCACCCTGGCCGCGCGCCCGATCATGGACAGCTCGGGCTACACCGCCGAAAGCTTCGACACCATCGCGCGGCTCGTCTCGATCCCCTCGGGCGTCGCCGTGGCCAAGGACAGCCCCTACCAGTCGCTCGGCGATCTCGTCGAGGCGGTGAAGGGCGGCGAGGAGCTGACCTGGTCGGGCTCCGGCATCGGCTCCGGCCCGCATCTCGCCATGGCCGTGTTCCTGGCGCAGAACGATCTGGACGCGACCTACGTCAACTCCAACTCGGGCCAGGAGGCCATGGTCAAGCTGCTCTCGGGGGAGGTCGATTTCTACTCCGGCGGCGGCTCCAACTACCCGCCGATGATCGACGACAGCGGCAACAGCGACATCCGCGTGCTGGCGCTTGCTGCCGAGGATCGCTGGAAGTACCTGCCCGAGGTGCCCACCCACACCGAGGAAGGCTTCCCCTACCTGCGCTCGCAGTGGTTCGGCCTCGTCGGCCCGGCAGGCATGCCGCAGGAGGCGATCGACAAGATCTCTGCGGCGGTGAAGGAAACGCTGGAAGACCCGGCCTTCGAGGAGCGGCTCGACCAGTTCTACTTCAACCCTGCCTATCTCGATCAGGCCGGCATGAGCGCGGCGATCGCCGAGGAAGCCGAGGCCTTCCGCCCGATCCTCGAGGAGGCCGGGCTGGCCAAGTAGGCCCGGGCGCCACCAGTCATCGCGCCTTCCCGCCCGGCCCCATGCCCGGCGGGGAGGTGCAATCCACCCACCCGACGCGCGGTGGGCGGGACGAGGGGACAGGACACACCTGAGGGAGGACGACATGGCACTCAGACATGAAGACACTGTATCGGGCGGCGTGCTGACCGCCTTCGGAGCCGCGGTGGCATGGCTTTCGGTCGGGATGGGCACCGGCGCGGCCGGCGCGACCCTTCCGCCCAACTTCTTTCCGCTGCTCTGCGCCGCGGGCCTCGTCATCTGCGGGCTTGTGCTGCTGGTCCGCGGGCTGCGCAGCGAGGCCGGACCGCTGCCGCAACTGGTCGACAGCCGCGTGGCGGTGGTCGGCGGGCTGCTCATCCTGTTCTACTGGTTCTTCGCCTGGATCGACTTCCGCGTCGGTGCCGCCGTGCTCGCCTTCGTCACGATCTGGAGCTTCGGGCATCGCTCGATCGCGCTTCTGACGATCCTGCCGATCGGCCTCGCCATCGGCCTCTACTTCGCCTTCACCCGTGGCTTCCAGCTGGTGCTTCCGACATGGATCTGATCGCAAACCTCGCCGCCGGTGCCTCGGCCATCCTCGATCCGGTCACCATCCTCTTCGTCTTTCTCGGCGCGGTGGTCGGCATGGTCTTCGGGGCCGCGCCCGGCCTCACGGCCACCTCCGCCATCGTGCTCTTCCTGCCGGTGACTTATGCCATGGGTCCCACCAGCTCGATGGCGCTGCTGCTCGGCATCTACTGCTCGGGCTATTTCGCGGGCTCGATCCCGGCGATCCTGCTCAACACGCCGGGCGCGCCTGGCTCCGCGGCCACGGCACTCGACGGCTACTCGCTGGCGATGCAGGGGCAAGGCGACAAGGCCATCGTCACGGCGATCCTGTCGTCCTTCGTCGGGGGGCTGTTCTCGCTGACCATGCTGGCGCTGATCGCCCCTTCGCTGGCGAAGGTGGCGCTGAGTTTCACCTCGGTCGAGTATTTCACCTTCGCGCTCGTTGGCATCGTCTGCGTCGCGGGCATCTCGCGCGGCTCGATGATCAAGGGCCTCGCCGCGGCCTTCATCGGCATCCTCGCCTCCACCGTGGGGCTCGATCCGGTGTCGGGTGTGGGCCGGTTCCTCTTCGGGCAGCCCAACCTGATGGGTGGCATCCCGACCACCGCCGCGCTAATCGGCCTCTTCGCAGTGGCGCAGATGCTGCTGCTGACGGTGAAGAAGCGGGGCGAGGCCGAGGTTCTGCCGGTGCAGCAACGCACGCCGATCACCGAGATCCTGGGCACCATGATCCGCTCGAAATGGCTGATGCTGAAATCCGCCGCCATCGGCGCGCTCATCGGCGTGCTCCCCGGCACCGGTCCCTCCATCGCCTCCTGGGTCAGCTACTCCGACGCTCTGCGCACGGCGAAGCCCGGCGACAAGTACGGCAAGGGTGAGGTGAAGGGGGTCATCTCCTGCGAGGTGGCCAACAACGCCGTCACCGGCGGCGCGCTGGTGCCGCTGCTCACCCTGGGCATCCCGGGCGACCCGGTGACGGCGGTGCTCGTCGGCGCCCTGATGATCCAGGGCTTCGAGACCGGGCCCTTCTTCATTCCGCAGAACACCGAGCTGTTCTACTCGATCCTGTGGCTGCTGCTGATCTCCAACATCCTGATGCTGATACTGGGAATCGGCGGGCGGCGGCTGGCGGCGAAGGTGCTGGAAATCCCGCCCGGCGTGATGGTGCCCTGCATCCTCGTCGTCGCCGGTGCCGGGGCCTTCTCGCTTGCCTCCAACCCCTTCTACCTGAAGCTCGTCATCATCTTCGGCCTCACCGGCTACCTGATGGTGCGCTTCCGCTTCCCCACCGCTCCCGCGGTGCTGGGCATCGTGCTGGGGCCGATCCTCGAGCAGAACCTGCGCAACGCGCTGACCGCCAACAAGATGGACCTGACCATCTTCTTCACCCGGCCGATCAGCCTCGTGACGCTGCTCTTCATGTGCCTCCTGCTCTGGGTCTGGCTGAAGCCGGCCAAGAAGAGCCCGAAGGACGACAAGAGCACCGAAGCGGAGATCTCGGGATGAGCGCGCTGCCCGAGACCGGCGCCAACGTGGAAGGGCCGCGCAGCGCGGCCCACCACCTGTTGCAGGCGATGGTGGACTGCGGCATCGATTACGTCTTCGCCAACCTCGGCACCGACCACGCGCCGATCATCGAGGAGATGGCGCGCTGGCGTGCCGAGGGGCGGCGGCCCCCGCGCGTGCTGCTCTGTCCGCACGAGAGCACGGCTGCTCACATGGCGATGGGCTACGCCTTCGCCACAGGCCGGGGGCAGGCGGTGCTGGTCCATGTCGATGTCGGCACCACCAACGCCGCGACCGCGATGCACAACGCCTGCCGCTCCCGCCTGCCGGTGCTGCTGATGGCCGGCAAGGCGCCCTATACCAGCCATGGCGAGTTGCCGGGAACCAGGGACAACTACGTCCATTTCATCCAGGAGCCGCAGGATCAGGGCGCGGTGGTGCGCCCCTACGTGAAATGGGAGTACACGCTGCAGGCGGCCGTGCATGTGGGCGAGGTTCTGCGCCGGGCGCATACGGTGATGCAGTCGGGCGCGCGTGGCCCGGTCTATCTCATGTTGCCGCGGGAGGCGCTCACCGGCGAGGCGGTGGCGGCGGACCTGCCGCAGTTTCCCGCCGCCAAGCATGGCGAGATGCGCCCCGGCTCCGTGCCCGACGACGCCCTGACCGACCTGGCCGACCGGCTTCTCGGCGCCGAGCGCCCGCTGATCATCACCTCCTACGCCGGCCACACGCCCGGCACCTCGGAGGCGATCGAGCGGCTGTCGCAGCTCGTGGGGGCGGCGGTGGTGCAGAACGCGATGGTCTCGAACTGCAACCACGAGATGGACACCTTCGCAGGCGGCCTGCCCGGCGACCGTCTGCCGGCAGCGGATGTCGGCCTCATCGTCGACAGCGACGTGCCCTGGATCCCGTCGCAGGAAAGGCCCGATCCCGGGTCGTTCTGGGCCCATGTCGATGTCGACGCGCTGAAGGTCAGCTCGCCGGTCTGGAGTTTCCCGGCCGATCTGAGGCTCGAGGGCAACAGCGCCGCCATCATCGGGCGGCTTGCGGAGATCGTGGAGGCACGGCGCAGCGGGGAGCAGGCGACGCGGGCGGAGGCGCGTGTTGCCACCCTGAGGGTCGCGGGCGAGAAGCGACGGGCCTCGGCCGCGGAGGCTGCCGCCGACCCGGGCCAGCCCAATGCGCTGAACCCCCACCACGTGCTGCGCGCGCTCGGCGCGGCGCTTCGGCCCGAAGACGTGATCTTCCACGAGGCCGTGCGCAACCAGCCGGTGATGGTTCGCCAGATTCCGCGCTCCCAGCCGGGCACCATGACCCGCACAGCGGGCGGCGGACTCGGGGCCTCGGGCGGCATGGCGCTGGGCTACAAGCTTGCCCATCCGGAGCGGCTCGTGGTGCAGATCGTGGGCGACGGAGCCTTCTACTACAACAACCCCGCCTCGCTCTTCGCGGCCTCGAAGCAATATGACCTGCCGCTGCTGACCGTGGTGCTCGACAATGCCGGCTGGTCCGCAGTGAAGAGTTCCACCCAGCGGGTCTACCCGGGTGGCGCGGCCGAGGCCGATGGCGACTTCGCCTCCGACTTCCGCGATGACACCGAGTTCTCCGCCATGGCGGGGATGTTCGGCTTCACCGGCATCCGGCTGGACGACCCCGAGGGCGTGGCAGAGCGGGTGGCCGAGGCCGTGGAACTGGCACGGACCGGCCAGTCGGTGCTGCTGCACGTGCGCCTGCCGCGCCACTGAGGCGGGTCAGGCCACCGCGCTGAAGCGGAGAAGGAGCGCCTCGGTGACGTCATCGGGGATGGCCCTGCCGAGATGGGCCGCCAGCGACGCGAGGTTCTGCGCGGCGGCCTCCTGCGGCGTTGCCTTGGTATCCGCGGCAATCTCGGCTGCCTCGAGCACCGCCTGTTGCGCCTTTTCGGCCGAGAGCTCCACCTTCTTCACCTGCGCCCGAACCGCTTCCTGCGCCTCGGGGTCGGGCCCGAGGGCACGGGCTTTCATCTCGCGCCGCACCGTGCGCAGGGGCCGCACCACCGCCTCGCGCCAGGGCGCCACGAGTGCGTCGAGTTCAGCCACACCTTCCGGGCCGATCATCTCGCCCCGGCTGGCGCGCCAGAGCAGCCAGAGCATCACGTTCACATCGCCGCCCGCCTCGTCCTGCAAGGCGAGGCAGGCTGCCTGGGTGGGCGCATCATCGTAGAACCGCAGCGAGAACGCCCAGAGTCCCTCAGCCATGCGCTTCCGCCTCGAGCCAGTCGACCGCCGCCGCCGCGACCGCGCGGATGTGGTGCCGCAGGGCGGCCTCGGCGCCCTCCGCGTCGCGCGCCACCAGCCGCGCCACGATCTCGTCGAGTTCGGAGGCCCGGCGCTCGGCGCGGGCCTGCTGGCCCAGCGAGCGGTAGCGCAGAAAGCCGATGCGGTTGAAGAGCTGCACGAAGACGCGCGCCATGTCGGGGTTGCCGGCACCCGCGAAGAGCAGCTCGTAGAATTCTGCCTTCACCGCCAGCCGCTCTTCGAGGTCGCCGCTCTCCAGCGCCTGCCTGAAGCGCGCGGCGAGCGTATCGAGCGCGGCCACCTGCGCCGCGCTGGCCCGGGCGCAGAACAGCCGCGCGGCGGCGCATTCGAGGATTTCCCGCAGCTCGTAGATCGAGCGCGCGGCCTCCGCCGTCACAACCGCCACGAAGGGGCGGCCGCGCGGGCCGGTGGCCACGAGCTGCTCGATCTCGAGTTGCCGCAGCGCCTCGCGCACCGAGGTGCGGCTCACGCCGAGCGCCTCGCAGAGCTCGCGTTCCAGAAGCCGCTCTCCGGGGGCATAGTGCCCCGCCATGATCGCCCAGCGCAGCCTGGCCAGCACCCGGTCGCGCAGCAGCGCGGCGGGCTGTTCCAGTGTCAGGTCGGTCCTTGCCGTGGTCATTCCGTGCCGCCCGCTGCCTCAGTCCAGCGCGGTGATCACCTCGACCACCGCCACCTCCCCATTCTTGACCCGCTCCACCGCCTCCCGCAAGGCGGCGGCCAGTGTCTCGGCGTCGTCGAGCGGCCCGGTGGCCCAGGCGCCGAAGCCCCGGGCGACGGAAACGAGGTCGGCATCGGGTTCGTGGGTGCGCTGGCCGATATGGGCACGCCCCACGTCGCGGCCACGCTGGTGAGCCACCTCGCGCTGGTGCAATTCGTCATTGCCCCAGGAGCGGTTGTTCATGATCACCATGAGGAGCGGTGCGCCATGGTGGGCCGCGGTCCAGAGCGCGCCCGGCGACATCATGAAGTCGCCGTCGCCGATGATCGCGACCGGCAGCGCGCCGGTGTCCTTGAGCGCGAGCGCCGCGCCGACCGCCGCACCGGGGCCATAGCCGACCCCGCCGCCGCCATCGCCGCCGAGGTAGTGGCCGCAGCCGGGGAAGTCCCAGTAGCCGTCGCGCCAGGAGCGGTGGTTGCGCACCACGAGCCGCCAGTCTTCGTCCTTCACCGCCTGGTAGACCTCATGGGTCAGCCGCTCCATCGACACGGGGCTCTCGCCCCAACGTGCCTTCAGCCTGGCGGCATTGGCCTCCTGCACCGCGGCGTGGCGCTCGGCCAGACGGGCGCGCCGGGCCTCCACCGCAGCGCCGCCGCCCAGCCGCTCGGCGGCTTCGGCCAGCGCCTCCAGCGCCACCAGCGGCGTGGCGGGAATCTGGCTGTCGAGCGGCGGGGTGGGGCCGCCGAAGCGGCTCCAGGAGTTTCCGAACCAGTCGTTCAGCGAGACGTCGATCACATGGGCATCCGCCGCGCCGGCGCCGCTGCCCATGATCTGACTCCGCCCGGTGCCGTAGCCCCGGGTGGCGAGCGTCAGGTCGTGCACGTCGAGCGCGAGGATCACGTCGGCCTCGGCGCGGGCGCGCCTGTCGCCGTTCAGGTTCTGCGGATGCGCGGTGGGCAGGCAGGCGATGCAGCGGTCGTCGAGATAGGCCGCGCCGGTTGCCTCCACAAGCCGCACCAGCGGCGCGGTCGCCCGCGGGTCGATCCCGAGACGCCCGCAGACGATGAGCGGCGCCTCGGCCTCCACCAGCCTGCGGGCCGCTTGCTCGATTGCGCCCGGATCGGGATGCACGTCGGGCGGCGGCGCGTAGCGGGGCAGGGCGGCGCCGGTGTCGCGCCGTCCCTCCAGCGGCTCCTCCTGCAGCCCTGCATCGAGCGACACGTAGACCGGGCCCGGCGGCCCGGTGCGCGCGATCCGCTCGGCGCGCAGCAGCGAATCCATCGCGCCCGCCAGCGTGGCGGGCTCGTCCGTCCACTTCACGTAGGAGCGCACCAGGTCGCCCTGGGTGTTGGCCGAATGCGCCCAGTCGATGAAGCGGCGCTTGTCCGGGTCGGCGGGGCCGGACCCGCCGAGGATCACCAGCGGGGTCTGGTCGCAGAAGGCGTTGAAGACCGACATCGAGCCGTTCATCAGCCCCACCAGGTTGTGCAGGATGGCATAGCCCGGCTTTCCCGAGGCCTTGGCATAGCCGTGCGCCATGGCCACGGCACTGGCCTCATGGGTGGAGAGCGCCATCTTGGGGTTTTCGTCGCCGAGGTAGTTCACGAGCGAATCGTGCAGTCCGCGAAAGCTGGAACCCGGGTTGATGAACACCCATTCCACTCCCCGGTCGCGCAGCGCCTGCGCCATCAGGTCCGATCCCCAGTCCATGGTTGGTTCTGCCATGTCCCTCCCCCGTTGCACTGTTTCGTATTACGTAATACGTAATACAGGAAACGCTGCGAACGCAATCCCGAGGGAGGACATGACATGAACCATCTTGGCGATGCCTATATCGACGGAGCATGGCGACCGGCGCGCGGCCCGGCGCTGGAGGTTGTCGATCCGGCCACCGAACGGGCCTCCGCCACCATCACCTGTGCCTCGGAAGCGGATGTGGAGCAGGCCGTGCAGGCGGCGCGGCGGTCCTTTGCGGCCTGGTCCGCCACCCCGCCCGCCGAGCGGGCCGACGCGCTCGACAGGATCGTGGCCGAGTATGACCGCCGCACCGAGGAGCTTATCGAGGCGATCACCGCCGAGATGGGCTCGCCACTGTCGTTCTCACGCAACGTGCAGGTGGTGATGCCGCGTGAGCGCTTCGTGACTGCCGCGCGGATTATCCGCGATTACGCCTTCGAGGAGCGTGTCGGGACCTCGCTCGTGGTCCGCGAGCCCGTCGGTGTCTGCGCTTTCATCACGCCGTGGAACTGGCCGATCAACCAGGCCGCCTCGAAGATCGCCTATGGGCTGGCCGCCGGCTGCACGATGGTGTGGAAGCCCTCCGAAGTCTCGCCGCTCTCGGCCATCCTGCTGTCGGAGATTGTCGCCGCCGCGGGCCTGCCTGACGGGGTTTTCAACATGGTGCAGGGCGAGGGGCCCAGCGTGGGCGCGCAGCTCTCGACCCATCCCCAGGTCGACATGGTCAGCTTCACCGGCTCCACGCGCGGCGGCGTGGCGGTGGCCAAGGCCGCTGCCGACAGCGTGAAGCGCGTGCACCAGGAGCTGGGCGGCAAGTCGGCCAACCTGATCCTGCCCTCTGCGGACTTCGAGGCAGCGGTGGCCGCGGGGACCAAGCTCTGCTTCCGCAATTCCGGCCAGTCCTGCCAGGCACCCACGCGGATGCTGGTGCAGCGCGACCGGATGGAGGAGGCCGCAGGGATCTCGAAGAAGGCCGCCGGGGAAATGAAGACCGGCGATCCGCGCCAGCAGGGCACCGACCTCGGCCCGCTGGTGAACGCGACCCAGTGGAACCGGGTGCAGAGCCTGATCCAGTCGGGCATCGACGCCGGCGCCCGGGTGGTGACCGGCGGCACCGGCAAGCCCGAGGGGCTGGAAACGGGCTACTACGTGCGCCCGACGGTCTTTGCGGATGTGACGAACGACATGGAGATCGCCCGCGAGGAAATCTTCGGGCCGGTCCTCTGCCTCATCGCCTATGACGACATCGACGATGCCATCGCCATCGCCAATGACACCGACTACGGCCTCGCCACCTATATTTCGGCCACCGACCGCGACGAGCTGCTCCACGCGGCCCGCGGCATCCGGGTGGGGCGCGCCTATCTCAACTACGCGCCCGCGAAAGGCGATGTGCCGTTTGGCGGCTTCCGCCGGTCGGGCAACGGGCGCGAGCAGGGGGTGCACGGGCTGGAGGATTTCACCGAGCTGAAGGCCGTGCTCGGCTACGCGGCCGGGTGAGCAGGCCCGCCGCGTGAGCCTCTTCGGGCTGGACCTCTTCGCCGGCATCGCCCTCTGGCAGCTCGCCCTGCTTGCGGTTGTCTATGCCGGCGCCTTCTTCGTGAAGGGGGTGTTCGGCTATGGCTCGGTGCCCATCCTCATCGTCGCCGGCTCCGCGCTGGTGGAGCCGCACCACGCCGTGGTGCTCGCCGCGGTGACCAACCTCTTCACGCATGCGCAATATATCGGCGACGGCTGGCGGCACGGGCGGCGCGGGCTGGTGGCGCGGGCGGCGATCTTCCTGCTGCCGGCCATCGCGGCGGGCGTCTGGGTGTTCTCGCGGCTCGAGGGCACCTCGCTCAGCATTCTCGCGGGGGCCATCATCCTGCTCTCCGTGCTGGCCGACGCCCGCGGCTGGATGAAGCCGCTCGAGCCCTGGGTTAGGGCCAATCCGCGCCTCTGCGCCCCGCTCTTCGGCACCACGGCGGGGCTGATCGCGGGCATCATCGGGGCAGGCTCCATCGCCTTCATCTCGCTCTATGTCAGGATCTACGAACACAGCCGACAGGGGTTTCGCGCCACCATCATCCTCGTCACCACCGTCATCCTCTTCTGGCGGACATCCGTGCTCACCTTTGCGGGCGAGATCACCTGGACGGTGGCCGGAGAGGCGCTGTGCCTGATGCCGGGTGCGCTGCTCGCGGGGTGGCTGGGTGCGCGCTTTTCCAAGCGGCTCGGTGATGCCGCCTTTCTGCGGGCCTACCGCGGCGTGCTGATCCTCGGCGCGGCGCTGATGGTGTTGCGGGGCGTGCTGGCCGGTGCCGGCTAGCCACCCTGCACCGCCCGCCAGAGCAACGCCAGCGCGGTCCACGCCAGAACGCCCAGCACCAGCCGGTCGAACAGCTTCTGCGGCACGCGCCGGGCCAGGCGGTTGCCGGCCCATAGCCCCAGCGCGACCGCCGGCAGCCCGAGGACACCGGCGGTCAGCACCCCCTCGCCGAGCAGGCCGCGCAGCCCGAGGACCGGCACCTGGACCGCGGTGAAGGTGAAGAACATTGCCCCCGTGGCGAAGATGAACTCGGGCCGCGTGGGGCGTTGCGCGTGGAAGAAGGTGATCCCTATCGGGCCCGATATGCCGGTGAGCCCGTGCAGAAGCCCCGCCGCGAGACCCAGGGGCGCGGCACTGCGGCGAGCAGCGCTTGGGCCAAGGCGGATCTCCGGTGCCGAGAGCCGCAGCGCGATGTAGAGCGCCAGCAGGGCGGCCAGCCCGCCCTCCAGCAGCGCCTCGGGCACGGCGACCAGCATCCAGGTGCCTGCCGCGGTGCCAACGGCGCCTGCCGCGATGAAGGCCCAGACAACCCGCGCATCCTGCACAGCGTGCCGGAACTGCCAGAGCTGCACGAGGTTGGCCGCTGCCACCGGCAGGGCCACGATTGCCAGCGCCTTCGGCAGACCCACGAGCAGGGCGAGGCCGGGAATGGCGATCATCGGCAGACCGATCCCGAGGATTCCCTTCACCGCCGCGCCCATCGCCAGCAGCACGAAGGCCGCGAGTGCAACCTCTACGGTCATTTTTCAGGTGCCAGAGCTATGACAATGTTCACGGATTTGCGGCGCAATGCGGCGGATGCGAAGGAGTCGCGCGCGAATTTCAACAGGTTTTCGGCGGCCCTCTCAAATTGACCTTCGCAGTTGCAGTATAATTGTATCATTATGCTCAGAAATCCTCCGGAATGAACTATAGATAATTTGACAATCGGCGCAATCGAACTGTAACGTTTCGGTGCAATCGCGCCCATCCACTCCATGAAGCGGTGCGACAAAGGGAGGATTCACATGACCAAAATTCACAAGCTGATGTCCGCGACCGCGCTCGCCGCAAGCCTTGCCGTCGCCGGCCCCGCCGCCGCACAGGATGCGCTGACCGAGGTGTCCATCGTGGTCTTCGGGCCGCCCTCGCTCGGGGCCTTCCTGCCGCCGATCATCGAGGCGCAGGGGTTCGACGAGGCCCACGGGCTCGACATCACCTTCGAGGAGCGCACCCCCGATGCCTACGCCGCCCAGTTCAACTCGGGCGAGTTCAAGGTGGGCGGTTCTGCGGCGCTGCTCACCGTCGGGCTCGCCGAGGCCCGCGGGGTCGAGGCGACCTATCTCTTCAACCTGTTCGACTATTGGGGCGCCGTGGTGACCACCCGCGACGACGTGCAGTCACTTTCCGACCTGACCGGGAAGGATCTTGCCGCCGCCACCGGCACGACCAACTACCAGATGTTCCGCTGGCTCGCAGGGCAGCAGGGGGTCGATCTGTCGGGCGTCACCGCAGTCAACACCGCCCCCCCGGGCCTGGTGGGCTATGCGATGGCAGACCGCGCCGCCGCGGTGCAGCTCTGGGAGCCGGCCTTCACCTCGCTCTCGGCGCAGAACGAGGCCATCCGCTCGATCGACCTCAACATCAAGGGCGCATGGGAGGCCTTTGCGGGCTCCGAGCACATCCCCTATCTCGGCGTCGCCGCGCACCGGGACTGGGTCGCCGAGAACCCCGAGGCCGTCGAGGCGCTGTATGCCGCCTATTCCGACGCCGCGACCTTCGTGATGGAGAACCCGGAAGAGGCGGCGGCGATCATCGCGGGTGACGGCACCGAAGATGTGCGGACCAACTACACCACGCTGATCAAGGAAAACGATCGCCTCGGCCTCAACGTGGCATGGGCCGCCGACATGGCCGACGAGATCCGCAGCGTCTACGCCGTGGGCACCGAGATCGAGTACCTGCCGCAGATGCCCACCGATGCCACCATTCACGGGGCTGCCGGGCAATGAGCGACATATCGTCCGGACGGGGCGCCCTGTCCGATCCGATGACCGAAACCCTGCGGCGGGCCTTCTGGCTCGCCGCACCCTTCGTGCTGATCGCGGCGGCCTGGCAGTTTGCCTCGCTGTTCTTCCCGCCCTTCCTCTTTCCCTCTCTCGTCGATGTCTTCGCCCGGGTCTGGGAGATCCTCACCACCTGGTCGCAGTTCTCCTCGGTACTCGCCACCGCGATGCGCATTCTCGGCGGTCTCGCCGGTGCCTTCGTGCTGGGCACGGTGCTGGGCGTGGCGATCGCCAATTCGCGCGCGGCGGACCGGCTGCTGACGCCGACGCTGACCTTCTTCCAGGGTATCCCGGCGCTCTCCTGGGTGGTGTTCGCGATCATATGGTTCCACGGCATCGAGTTCCGCATCCTCTTCATCATGGTCATGACGACCCTGCCCGCCTTCACCTTCCAGGTCGTCGGCGCCCTGCGGGGGATGGACAAGGACCTGCTCGAGATGGTCATGAGCTTCCGGCCCTCGCGCTGGAAGTTCTTCACCGCCATGGTCTTTCCGGCCGTGCTCCCCGAGGTGATCACCGCCTGGAAGGTGAACCTCGGCAATGCCTCCCGCGTCGTGGTGGTGGCAGAGCTCGTGGGCTCCTCCGGCGGGGTCGGCTACCAGCTTCTCCAGCAGCAGCAACTCTTCGACATGGCCGGTGCCCTTGCCTGGACATTGCAGCTCGTCTTCTTCGTGCTGCTGTTCCAGTGGGTTCTGTCGCAACTCGAGCGCATGGCCTTCCGCTATCGCGCCAAATCCGAACGCAGCTGAGGAGGTGTGCAATGATTTCCCGAAAGGCAGATACCATGCCCCTCTCCGATGACCTCCGCTATCGCGCGCCAGAGGGCGCCGAGGTCGAGATCGCCTTCCGAAACGTGACCAAGCGCTTCGGCGACCTCGTGGCGGTCGATGACCTTTCGCTCGACATTCACCGCGGCGAGCTGGTCGCGCTCCTAGGCAAGACGGGCTGTGGCAAGTCCACCATGTTCAACATGATCTCCGGCCTCATGAAGCCCACCTCGGGCGAGGTCGAGGTGATGGGGCTCTCGCCGTTCCGGGAGTTCGACAAGTTCCGCGGCAAGATGGCCATCGTGTTCCAGACCGACCGGCTGCTTCCCTGGCGCACTGCGGTGAAGAACGTCGAGTTCGGGCTCGAAACCCTGGGCCTGCCGCAGAAGGAGCGCACCGAGCGGGCGATGCATTGGCTCAGCGCGCTGGGGCTGAAGGGGCACGAGAACGACTACCCCCACGCCCTCTCGGGCGGCATGCGGCAGCGCGTGTCGATCAGCCGGGCCTTCGCCACCGATGCGCCGC
Source organism: uncultured Oceanicola sp. (assembly GCA_964454145.1). Classification (GTDB taxonomy): domain Bacteria; phylum Pseudomonadota; class Alphaproteobacteria; order Rhodobacterales; family Rhodobacteraceae; genus Vannielia. Next base: position 43,816 of record CAYVQK010000001.1, read on the forward strand.
TGCTGCTCTGCGACGAGCCCTTCTCGGCGCTCGACGAGATCACCTCGAAACGGCTGCGCACCGAGTTCGCGCGGCTGGTGCGCGAGAACGGCAAGACGGCGGTCTTCATCACCCATTCCATCGACGAGGCTTTCGACATCGGCGACAGGATCGTGGTGCTGAAGCGACCTGCGGAGATCGCGCATGATCTGCATATGTCCGACCGGGTGAGCAGTGCCGAACGCGAGCTCATCCGCAAGACCATCCACGAGTCGCTGGCAGCCTGAGGGCTGCCGCACATTGCAGCCCTGCGGTGTCTCCATGGCCCATCAGGGCTCATGGGGCCACTGCCCGAACACGCGTTGCGCGCAGGGGCCATGCTCCTGCCGCACACGCCCCCGGCTCAATCAAATCCATCAACGCGTTACACTTCTCCCACGTGCCCGTATCTGCGGCTGCCGGGGTGCGCCGAGGGCGGTATCGTGCGGTTTGACCGCACGTGCGGAAGGCCTTGGCTTGAAGGAGTCCGGCTCGCTACAGCCTCGGATCGGAGGCCATCTCAAGTCATGCCAAAGAGGCATATCTGAAAGGCAGTCAGGCCGTATGGTAATGCGCAGCGGAGCCCGTTAGCGTCCTCTCAAGACGGCGCGCCACCAGGGTAGGCGCCGAAGATCGGACCGAGCGACGGGGCCTCCGCCCCGCGCCCGGGGACCACCACGGGAGGCAAGGCGGAATGACGGGCAAGAACGACTGGCGGGTGTCGTTGGCGGGCGAGTGCATGGTGAGCCGGCCCTTTGCGATGCATGACGAGGCGGCATTCGTCGGCGTCTGGGATCTGCTGAAGGACAGTGACGTCGCCTATGGCCATCTCGAGATGAACTTCGCCGAGCTCGAAGAACTGAAGTGGCCTGCCCGCGGGCAGGGCATCGGCTCCTACATGATGGCCGAGCCCGAAGTCGCGCATGACCTCGCCTGGGCCGGGTTCGAGATCATGTCGACCGCCCACAACCACAGCTTCGATTTCGGGGCGGAGGGGCTGGTGGCGACCAAGCGGCACATGAAGGCCGCGGGCATCGCCACCGCGGGCACCGGCACCGATCTCGAGCGCGCCACCGAGCCCGCCTTCGTCGAGACCAAGAAGGGCCGGGTTGCTCTTGTGGCCGCCTCCTCGGGGAACCAGCACTTCATGTGGGCCAACCTGCCGAAGGGCGGGCTGATGGCCCGGCCGGGGGTGAACCCCCAGCGCCTCACCTTCGAGTTCACCCTCGATCCCGAGACGATGGCCGGGGTGAAGCGCCTGGCGGAGAAGCTTAACATCGCCAAGCCCGCCAAGCACGGGCCGAAGGGCGCCTTCGGCCTGGCCATTCCCGGTGCGCAGCAGTGGGGCGACCCGGAGTGCTTCATCGAAGGCGAGAGCTGCGAGATCGTGTCGAAATGCGATCCGCGCGACCTTGCGCGGAACATGCGGGCGGTTGAGGAGGCGCGCTGCATGGCCGACCTCGTGATCATGGCACATCACTTCTCCGTCTCCGACGGCCCGCGAGGCGACACCCCGCCGCGCTTCGTGGAGGAGTTCGCCCGGGCCTCCATCGACGCGGGCGCCGATATCTACGTGGGCCACGGCTGGCACCGCACGCTGGGCATCGAGATCTACAAGGGCAAGCCGATCATCTACGGCATCGGCAATTTCTGGGCCAACTCCGAGTTCCTGCAGCGGGTGCCCTACGACAGCTATGAGGCCTGGGGCCATGACATGAACGCCCTGCCGATGCTGCACCCGGCGCTGCATCCGCTGCACCCCGGGCTCGACCACTCGGGCGAAACCTGGTGGGGTTCCTGCCTGCTCCAGGCCGAGATGGAGGAGGGGGCACTCAGGCGGCTCGTGTTGCACCCGGTGGAGATGGGCCGGGAGCCCACGCCGGAGGCGCGACTGACTCGGCGGACCGGGTCGGGAGAACACCCGCTCACCGAGGGCCGCCCGATGCTGGCCGAGGGCGACGCCGCCAACCGGATTCTCGAGCGTTATGCCCGGCTCTCGGCACCCTATGGCACCCGGATCGAGATCCGCGACGGCAAGGGCGTGGTGGAGCTCTGCGGCTGAGGCCCCGCAGGCGGGGGAGGGAGGAGCTTCGCGTGACGCGGGCGAGACGGATGAACCGAAGGCACGGCTCCGCGCCGTGGGAGGGAGGACACAGATGTTGGTCGCCGCGGCCAGCCTTGATGGGCAAGACCAAGGCGCTTCCACGTCGGACGGCGGGCCGGCCGTGAGCGCGGCGCCTGCCCCGCTGCTGTCGGTCGAGAACCTCGGCGTCAGCTTCCCGGCCAAGGGCGGCGCGCGGACCCATGTGGTGGAAGGCCTCAGCTATGCCATCGGGCCCGGCGAAACGCTCGGGATCGTCGGCGAGAGCGGCTGCGGCAAGACGATGACCTCGCTCAGCCTGCTCGGCCTGATTCCGGGCCGGGGCGCGGCGACGGGGGCGATCAACTTCGAGGGCCGCAACCTTCTGGAGCAGGACGAGGCCGCCTGGCGGGCCCTGCGCGGCCGGGACATCGCGATGATCTTCCAGGAACCGATGACGGCGATGAACCCGGTGATGACCGTGGGTGCGCAGATCGCCGAGGTGCTGGAGGTGCACGAGCGCCTTGGCCGCCGTGCCGGGTTCGAGCGGGCGGTGGAGCTGCTCGAGGCGGTGGGCATCCCGTCGGCGCGAGCACGGGCCGCCGACTATCCGCACCAGCTTTCGGGCGGGATGCGGCAACGCGCGATGATCGCCATGGCGCTCGCCTGCCGCCCCAAGCTGCTGGTGGCAGACGAGCCCACCACGGCGCTCGACGTCACGATCCAGGCCCAGATCCTCGACCTGATCCTCGAACTGCAGGACGACACCGGCATGGCGGTGCAGTTCATCACCCACAACCTCGCCGTAGTCTCGGAACTCGCCCATCGCATCCTGGTGATGTACGCCGGGCGCGGAGTGGAATACGCGCCCTCCGAGGCGCTGTTCGAGACGCCACTGCACCCCTACACCCGCGGCCTGATCGAGACCCTTCCGGACCCGGACGTGAAGGTCGAGCGCCTTCCGGTGATCCGCGGCAGCCTTCGTGTCCAGCCGCAGAGCGGATGCCGCTTCGCCCCTCGTTGCCCGCTGGCCACGGAGGCCTGCAGCGCGGCCGAACCACCGCTGCGCGAGGTGGCGCCCGGGCACCACGTGGCCTGCATCATGGTGTCACCATGACCGCGCCGCTGCTCGAGGTCCGGGATCTCTCGGTGCATTTTCCGATGCGCGGCGGCCTGTTCCGGCCGGGGGCGGTGTTACGCGCCATCGAGGATGTCACCCTGACGGTCGCCCGCGGCGAGACGTTGGCCATCGTGGGCGAGAGCGGCTCGGGCAAGTCGACCCTGGGCTTCGCCGTGGCCGGGCTTCGCACGCCGACCCGGGGTACGGTGCGCTTCGCCCCCGCCCGGCCCCATGCCGGCGGGCGCGACCCCGTGCAGGTGATCTTCCAGGATCCCTTCTCGGCGCTCGATCCGCGCATGACGGTGGGCGATATCGTCGCCGAGCCGCTGCGTCTGGCCGACACGCCGCCTGCCCGCGCGCTGCGGCGCGACAAGGTGGCCGAGGCGCTTGAGCAGGTCGAGCTGCCGGCGGACGCCGCCAACCGCTATCCGCACCAGTTCTCCGGCGGGCAGCGGCAGCGCATCGCCATCGCTCGCGCGCTGATCGGAGACCCCGAGCTGATCGTGGCCGACGAGCCGCTCTCTGCGCTCGACGTGTCGATCCAGTCGAAGATCCTTAACATGATGGGCGATATCCGCGCCCGCCACGGCATCAGCTACTTCTTCATCAGCCACGACTTCGGGGTGGTCCGGCATCTGGCCGACCGGGTGGCGGTGCTCTACCTCGGGCGGATCATGGAGCTGGCCACGGCGGCGGATATCTTCGCCACCCCCAGCCACCCCTACACCCAGGCGCTCTTCGAGGCGGTACCGCGCATAGGGCGCGGTCGGCGTCAGCGCGGCCAGGCGCTGAAGGGCGAGATCCCCACGCCGCTCGATCCGCCATCCGGCTGCGTGTTTCACACCCGCTGCCCCCGCGCCACCGCCCTCTGCACCACCGAGCGGCCCCGGCTGGAGCCCGCCCCGGGCCGCCCCGGCCAGCTTTCGGCCTGCCATCACAAGGATTGAGCCATGCCCCGCTACGCCATATCCCGTCTGCTGCAGGCCCTGCTGGTGGTGCTCATCATGTCGTTCCTGCTGTTCGCCCTGATCGGACTGATGCCCGGCGACCCGCTGGAGAACATGTTCGAGGGCAACCCCTCGATGACGCCGGAGCTGATGCTGCAGATGCGCGATCTCTACGGCGTCGACCTGCCGATCTGGACCCGCTATTGGAACTGGGCGCAGGAGGCGGTGCGGGGCGACCTTGGCTATTCCAGCCTCTACTTCCGCCCGGTGCTCGACGTGCTGCTGCCCGCCATGGGGCAGACCGCCAAGCTCCTGTCGCTCACCCTGCTGGTCTCGGTGCCGCTGGCGATGCTGCTGGGCACCCTCGCGGCGCGCAAGCCCAACGGCTGGGTCGACAGCGCCATCGGCGTGTTCTCCTTCGCCGCAATCTCGCTGCCCAACTTCTGGGTCTCGCTGCTGTTCATCATCCTCTTCGCGGTCAACCTGGGCTGGTTGCCGGCCTCCGGCACACCGATGAGCGACGATGTCTCCTTCTGGGGTGAGCTGCGCCATCTCGTGCTTCCGGTCTCGGTACTGGTGATGTTCCACGTCGGCCCTCTCATCCGCTATGTACGCGCCGCGATGATCGAGACGCTCTCGGCCGATTTCGTTCGCACCGCGCGGGCCAAGGGGCTGAACGAACGGAAGGTGATGGTGCGGCACGCGCTGCGCAATGCGCTCATCCCGATGGTGACGGTGCTGGCGCTCTCCTTCGGCCATCTGTTCTCGGGCGCGCTGGTGATCGAGACGATCTTCGGGATGCTCGGCATGGGCAAGATGATCTACGACGCCATCGCCAACGTCGATTACAACCTCGCGCTCGTCGGCCTGCTGCTCGCCATCATCGTGGTGCTGATCTCCAACCTGCTGGCCGACCTGGCCTATGCCGTGCTCGACCCGAGGATCACGCTGTGACCGACGCGCCCGATACCCCCCGCTTCGCCCGTTCGCCGCTGCCTCCGGCGATCTCGATCTGGCAGCTCCGGCGCGAGAAGTTCTTCAGCCATCGCCTGGCCACCTGGTCGCTGGTGTTCCTCGCGCTGCTGCTCTTCACCTGCGCCATGGCCTGGCCCTTGGCACAGATGCTGGGCATCGACCCGAACAAGACGAACCTGCTCGCCCGGTTCCAGCCGCCCTCCGCGAAACACTGGCTCGGCACCGATGATCTCGGCCGCGACGTGCTGATCCGGCTGCTCTACGGCGGGCAGGTCTCGATCGCCGTGGGCCTCGTGGCCACCGCGATGATGACCGTCGTGGGCGTGACCATCGGGGTGACGGCGGGCTTCGTCGGCGGTCGGATCGAGATGGTGCTCATGCGGGTGACCGATGTTCTGGTGGCCTTGCCGCTCATTCCGCTGCTCATCGTGCTGGGCTCGGTCGACCTGACCAAGCTCGGCATCAGCCCCGGCGCGGCCTCCACGCCGCTCTATATCTTCCTGCGCATCGTCATCATCATCGCACTGGTCGACTGGACGACGATCGCCCGGATCGCCCGCGCCGGCACGCTGGAGATGCGCGGCCGCGACTACGTGGCGGCGGCGCGGGTGAGCGGGGCTGGGCGGCTCTACAACGTGCTCGTGCACGTGCTGCCAAACATCTCCACCCCGCTCATCGTGGCCGCCACGCTCACCGTGGGCCGGGTGATCCTGCTGGAATCGACCCTCAGCTTCCTCGGCTTCGGCATCGTCCCGCCCACGCCGACCTGGGGCAACATGCTGACCGGCGCGCAGCAGCTCATCATTTCCGCACCCATGCTGGCCGTCTATCCCGGCCTGCTGATCTTCGCCACCGTCATGGCCGTCAACTTCGTCGGTGACGGTGTGCGCTATGCCTTCGACCCGCGGGCAGAAAACGAGGGCCGGGCTCCATGAGCCGAACGCAACCAGGGAGGACAAGATGAAACAGTTCAAGACAGTGGCCGCACTGGCGCTGACCACCGCACTCGCCGCCACCGCGCCTAGCGCGCCGCTCCAGGCGCAACCCGACAAGACCCGGCTGGTGGTGGGCCAGCTCCAGTTCCTGACCAACTTCCACCCGCTGATCCAGGTGAACAACACCAAGCGGCTCCAGATCAACTACGGCCTGCACCCGCTGACCGCCTTCAACTGGAATGCCGAGAACGAGTGCATCCTCTGCGAGGAGGTGCCGTCCTTCGACAACGGGCTGGCCGAGATCGTGGACAATGCCGACGGCAGCAAGGGCATGCGGGTGACCTTCACCCTGCGCGAAGGTCTCGCCTGGGGCGACGGCGAGCCCGTGACCAGCACCGACGTGGCCTTCACGCTGGAAATGGCCAACAACCCCGACATCGGCTTTTCGGAGTTCAACCCGTGGACCCGGGCCAGCGAGATCGAGATCGTGGATGACCGGACCTTCACGCTGATCCTGCCGGAGGTGACGCCCAGCTTCGCCTCCTGGGACCAGGTGCTGCCCGAACACCTCGAACGCCCGATCTACGAGGCCAACCCGACAAACGACGGATACGTGAAGCAGACGCTCTACAACACCGAGCCTACCAACCCCGGCCTGTGGAACGCGCCTTTCGTCCTGTCTGACTACCAGATCGGCACGCGCCTGACCTGGGCACGCAACCCGCACTGGCCGGGCGAGCCGGCCAAGCTCGAGAGCGTGACCCTCAGCTACCGCGACGACAGCAACGCGCTGGTGCAGAACCTGCTCGCCGGAGAGATCGACGCCGTGCCCGTCAGCCCCGGCGGCATCAGCTTCAGCCAGATGCTCGACGTGCAGAAATCGCGCGGCGACCAGCTCGCCTACCATGTCATCGACGGCACCAACCTCGAGCGCATCGCGGTGAACCTCGACAACCCGGTGCTCGCCGACGTGAACGTGCGCAAGGCCCTGCTCATGGGCATCGACCGCGAGGCGATCACCACCGCGCTCTTCGAGGGCCAGCAGAAGGTGGCCAACGGCCTGCTGTCCGACAGCAATGCCCTGTTCAACCCGGAGATCGCCAGATACGCCTTCGATCCCGAGGGCGCCAAGGCACTGCTGGCCGAGGCGGGCTGGACCCCGGGCAGCGACGGCGTCTGCACCAACGCGGCGGGAGACCGCCTCGCGCTCGACCTAGCCACCACGGCGGGCAACACCACCCGCGAGCAGATCGCGCTGGTGATCCAGGACCAGCTCAGCCAGATCTGCGTGGCGATCACCCCGCAGTTCGTGCCGCTGCAGGAGTACAACGGCGACCTGTCGCGCAAGCGCCAGTTCTCCGGCCTCATCATGTCGTCGATCCGCTTCTCGCCCTCGACCTCCCCGCGCATCGCGCTGGGGACCGACAGGATCCCTACGGAAGAGAACGCTTTCGTCGGCAACAACTTCTCCGGCTATTCCAAGCCCGAGATGGATGCCGCGCTGGACGACTTCCAAAACGCGCTGTCGCCCGCCGACAGCCGGGCGGCCTGGGCCGAGATCCAGTCGATCTTCGCCGAGGATCTGCCGATGCTGCCGCTCTACTTCTACGCCGAGGCCTACGTCAGCACCCCCGATCTGAAGGACTTCAACATCAACACCTTCGACCCGCTGATGATCTGGTCGAAGAACTGGTACCGCGAGTGACCTCCCCGCTCCGGAACCCCAGGTCGCGGGCCCCTTCGGGGGCCCGCGTGCCGCTTGGGGAGAACCCGCGGTGAAGATCGGGCTGATGGATGACTACCTGCGTCTCGCGCCCGGGCTGGCCGATTGGTCCGGCCTCGCGGCACGGGCCGAGATCGAGGTGATCAGCCAGCCGCTTCCCGACGAGGGCGCCGCCGCAGAGGCCCTCGCCCCCTTCGACATCCTCTGCACCCTGCGCGAACGCACGCCCTTTCCGGCCGGGCTGATCGCCAGGCTGCCGCGCCTGAAGTATCTCTGCGTGACCGGCAAGCGGTTCGACACGGTCGACCTCGCAGCCTGCCGCGCGGCCGGTGTGGTGGTGTCGAACACCCCCGTGGCCGGAGCGGGCGCGGGCTCCGTCACCGAGCTGACATGGGGGCTGATCCTCGCGCTCGCCCGCAACATCGCCGCCGAAGACAGGGGCATGCGCGCGGGCGGCTGGCAGCAGGGCGCGGGCATGACCCTGCGCGGCAAGGTGCTTGGCGTGGCGGGGCTCGGCGGGCTCGGGCAGGACGTGGCCCGCATCGGTTCGGCCTTCGGGATGCAGGTGCAGGCCTGGTCGCCCAACCTGACCGACGCCCGGGCCGAGGCCGCGGGCGTGCGGCGCGTGGAGAAGCAGGCGCTCTTCGCCACCTCCGACGTCGTCAGCCTGCACCTGGCACTGGGCGAGACGACACAGGGCATCGTCGATGCCGAGGCCATTGCCGCGATGAAGCCCACCGCCTTCCTCGTCAACACCGCCCGCGCCGGGCTGGTCGACATGGAGGCCCTCGCTGCGGCGCTGCACGCCCGCCGCATCGCCGGGGCAGGGCTCGACGTCTATCCCGTCGAGCCGCTCCCTGCCGATGATCCGTTGCGCAGGCTGACAAATGTGGTGCTCACCCCGCATCTGGGGTATTTCACGCGTGAAATGCTCTCCGCCTATTACACCTACGCCGTCGAAAACATCACCGCCTTCCTCGACGGGGCGCCGATCCGGGTCGTCTCCTGAGATGCCGCCCCGCCGTCTGCCCGCGCCGCTGCGGGTGCTGCTGGGCGGACAGTACGGGGTGTTTCAGGCCGGCAACACGCTGTCGCTCGTCGGCACCTGGATGCAGCGCATCGCCGCAAGCTGGCTGGTCTGGGAGTGGACGGGCTCGGCCTTCTGGCTCGGGGTGCTCGCAGCCGCCGACCTGATGCCGGTGATCTTCGTCGGCCCCTTCGCAGGCGTTGCCGCCGACCGCTGGGACAGGCTGCGGCAGAACCGCCTCGCGCAGATTGCCTCGGCCGTGCTGGCGCTCGGGCTTGCCGCGCTGCTGGCCTCCGGCGCGCTCGGGCTCGGCCTGCTGATCCTCTTCATCGCGTTGCAGGGCGTGCTCATCGCAGCCGTCCAACCCGCGCGCCTGGCCATGGTGCAGCAGATGGTCCCGCGGGAGGACATGTCGGTGGCGGTGGCGCTGAACTCGGTGGCGGTGAACCTCGCCCGCCTCGTCGGCCCGGCGGTGGCAGGCGTGCTCATCGCGCAGGATGCCATCCTCTGGGTCTTTCTGCTCAACGCATGGGTGACGGTCATCTTCGTCCTGGTGCTCGGGCGTCTGCGGCTCGCGCCGCGCGAGAGCGTGCCCGGGCGGGGCAGCTTTCTCGGACAGATGCGCGAAGGCTTCGGCCACGTGCTGACGACGCCCGCGCTGCGCCGCATCCTGGGGCTGTTGCTGGTTGGCGGCATTCTCACCCGCTCCGTGCTCGAGCTGGTGCCCGCGATCGCCGCCCGCAGCTTCGCCGATGCCAGCACCGGGCTGGCCGCCCTGACTGCCACGGCCGCGCTCGGCGCGGTGGTGTCGGGGCTGACGATGCGCGAGGGCCGGACCGAACGTCTGCTGGGCTTCGTGCTGGTCTGGTGGACGGTGGGCGCTTCGGCAGCGGCGGTGCTGGCCCTGGCACCCAACGGCGCTGTGGCCATGGCGGCGGCGGCCACGACCGGCGCGGCGATCACCCGCTGTCTCATAGGCACCCAGACCTTTGCCCAGCTCGCCGTGCCCGATGCGCTCCGCGGGCGCGTGCTCAGCGTGCACGGGGTCATCGCGCGCGGCAGCCCGGCGGTGGGAGCGCTCGCCGTGGGCTACGCCGCCGACCGGCTGGGGCTTGCCCCGGCGATCGGCGCGGCCAGCGTGGTCATGCTCGCCTGCGTCGCGGGCCTCGCGCTTCTGCGCCGCAACCGCTGAGGCTCCTCAGGGCTTCAGAAGTTCCATGCACAGGTCGCGCAGCACCCGGAAGCCGGTGTCATGCAGTTGGCTGTTCAGCCGCCGTGCCCGGAGCACGATCTGCACCTTCAACCCGATCTCCGGCGCCACGATCCGCCGCAGCCGCAATCCCTGGCCCGAGCGCGCGGTGCGGCGGGCGCGCGGCGTCGCCACCGTCACACCCGCGCCGCTGCGGACCATGTCGAGCGTGGTGTCGAGCGAGTCGAGCTCGCAATCCACCAGCAGCTTGCGCCCCTCGCGCGAGAAGGCCGCCTCCAGCAACTCGCGCACCCGGTTGGGCCGGGAGGTTATGAGGATCGGCCGGTCGACAAGCTCGGCCAGCGGCACGTCGGGGCCGAAGGGCTCCGCCGCGCCCTCGGGCATCGGCTCGTAGAGGTGCAGCTTTTCCTCGTAGAGCTCATGGGTCTCCAGCATCGGCGAGTTCGGCGCGTCGAAGACCACCGCCATGTCGAGCCGGCCGGAGAGGATCCACTCCTGGATCTGCGAGGATCGGCCATTGAGGATATGCACCTTGGCGCCGGGCAGTTCGGCCTGGAGCTTGCGGATAAGCGCGGTCGAGATCGCCGCAGAGAGCGAGCCCGGCATGCCGATGGCCACCGACCCCACCCGCTTCAGCCGGGCGTTCTCCATGTCGGCATAGGTGCGCTCCAGCATCTCCACGATGTCCTGCGCGTGGCGCAACAGGCGCTCGCCCGCTTCGGTCGGCGTCACGCCCCGGCCGTTGCGGATGAGCAGCCGCTCCTTCAGCTCGTTTTCCAGCGCGTTCACCTGCCGAGACAAGGCCGGCTGGGCGATGTGGAGAAAGGCCGCGGCCCGGCTGAAACTGCCCATCTCGCAGACCTTGGCGAAGTAGTTCAACTGGCGGATGTCCATGGGCTCGGCTCATAACTTGGTGGCATATCTGATACGCCGGTATTCCCGATTTAAAAGGTCCGGAACGACAGGTAAAGTCCTTCCGAGCAGCAGAAGGCAAGGCAGATGACCGAGACACCGGGCCAGCGCGTGTGGGAGTGCATCCTGTGCGGGTTTCAGTACGACGAGGCCGAGGGTGACCCCGACAGCGGGATCGCGCCGGGCACGCCCTGGGAGGATGTGCCGCAGGATTGGGTCTGCCCGGACTGCCGCGCCGCCAAGGCCGATTTCGACATGGTTCAGGTTGCCTGACCGGCAAGGAGACCCCGATGCAGACCGTCCACTACAGCGAAAAGGAGCCCGACCGCTTCAAGCGGGGCCGTGGCTGGAAGGTAAACCTCTTCGGCAAGAACTCCGATGTGCCGCGGAAGGATCTCCAGGCCTTCCGCATCGACATGAGCGCCGACATGCAGCTCGACAGCCACTTCCACATCGTCGACCAGTTCCAGATCTTCATCGGCGGCAGCGGCAGCATCGGGCGCGACGATGCCGGCATGATCACCGCCCACTACGCCGACCATCACACCGGTTACGGCCCGCTGATTGCGGGCGGACAGGGCATGTCGTACCTCACCCTGCGGTCCAAGACCGACGCTGGTCTGGTCAAGCTCTCCACGCCGAACGTGCGAGACCTCCTGAAGCCCACCAAGCGGCGGCACCGGGTGTCGTCAAAGGTGGTGCTCTCGATCCCGCCCGTCATGGCACACCTCGAGGCCCCTCTGGTGGAGACGGTGATGGAGGAGAAGCCCGGCGACGACGGGATGACGGTCAAGGTGGTGCGCCTCGGCGCGGGGCAGGCGATCGACGCGCCGGAGACCGGCGGGACGGGCGGTTACTACGTGGTGGTGATGAACGGCAGCCTCGACCATGGCGGCGAGAGCTTCGAGCCCTGGTCGCTGTTCTGGGTCGGGCACGAGGAGGCGCCGCCATTGCTTAAGGCCGGCGAGGCTGGCGCGGAGGTGCTGATCGCGGTCTTCCCCCGATGGGACGAGTGGATGGCGGCACTGGGCGAAGAGTGACGCCGGGGTGCCGCGTGGTGCCGGGAACACCGTGCAGGGGACACGCAGTCGATCCTGCCGGATGGCGTCCTGGGCCTGCTGACCTGCGGTTTTGACGTCGCCAGGGCCTTCGAGCTCCCGGCGTCGGCGTTCTATGGCCGATCAGTCCTGCGTCCGGCTCCAATAGGCAACGGAATGGACCTGTGCCTTGGCCAGCCCCGCCTCCTCCGTTCCGAAGCGGCGCAGCGCACGGGCCGCCTGCTTGGAGGCTGCAAACCACAGCCGGGTGTCGGGAGCGCAGCCCCCAACCCTCTCGCGGATGGCGGCCACGAGGTCACGCTCCGTCGCGCCTTCGGAGCGGAGCAGCCAGGTGATATCGATCCCGGTCGGGCAGGCGTCGGGTCGCCGGATGTCGTCCGCGCTGCCGACCAGCAAGGTCACATGGCCGCGCTGCGACTCCAGCATCCGTTCCATCGCGCGCAGGATCGCCGGCAGGCTGGTCTCGTCGCCTCCCGCCACGAGGAGGCCATTCCCGTCCGTCGGCTCCGGCCCCGCCTTGCCCCCGGGGCCCATCAGGCCGACGGTTTCTCCGAGGGGGCCCGTCTCTGCCCAGTCGCAGGTGGGACCGCCGGGGTGGCGGAAGACGTCGAAGGTCAGGCTGTGGCTCTCGGGATGGCAGAGGCGGGTGGTGAACACCCGATCGCTCAGCTTGTCCTCGCCCTCGGGCCAGCGGATCACCCCGGTTGCATCGAGCCGGGGCCAGACCGGCGCCCGCCCGGGCTCCATCGGGCGGAGGAGGCGGAAGTGCCAGTGGTCTTCGCTGGAAAACCGGTCATAGCCCTCGGGAGAGAGCGTCACGCGCATCCGCCACCAGGAGGCTCCCTTCGGCGCGCAGCCCGTCACCTCGCCCACGGCCAGCGTCGGCGGCAGTGCGCCCGCATCTCCCGCCCCCGACCATGTGAGCGGCGGCAGCCCCGGGTCGAACTCCTCCATGTGCAGCGAGATGCCGGTGCGGAAATCCGGCAGCATGGAGGCCTCGGCGCAGGCCACCTCGATGCGGCAGGCCCGGCCCGTCACCTGCACGGTGACCCTGGCAAGACCGGCATCGGCCACCATCACCCCCGGCGCAGGGTGTTGCGGCTCCATGCCATGTTCGATGTACTCGGCGCGCCAGAAATCGAGCAGCCGTTGCCCCTCGTCGTGGGGGAACTCGATGGCAGAGAGATGGGGCAGGGGCGGGGTCATGGGCGGTGTCCTGTGGTGGAGCGCAGGGGCTGCGAGCGGGTGCCGTGGCGGCCTACGGGAACCATCATCGGCTTGCCGGTGACCGGATCGGGCAGTATGCGGGCCTCGAGGCCGAAGACCTCGGCAAGCATCGCCTCGGTCAGGATCTCGTCCGGGGCGCCGGCAGAGGTGATCCGGCCGCCCGCCATGGCCACAAGCATGTCGGCATAGCGGGCTGCGAGATTGAGATCGTGGAGCACCATCACCACCGTCGTTCCGCGCGCGCGGTTGAGGTCGGTGAGCAGGTCGAGCACCTCGACCTGGTGGTTGATATCGAGAAAGGTGGTGGGCTCGTCGAGGAGCAGCACATCGGTCTGCTGGGCGAGCGCCATGGCGATCCAGACCCGCTGGCGCTGGCCGCCGGACAGGTCTTCGACCAGCCGCTCGGCGAGGTCGGCGGTGCCGGTCATTTCCAGGGCCTCTCCCACGGCGGCCTCGTCGGAGGCGGTCCAGCGACCGAAGAGGCCCTGGTGCGGGTGACGGCCACGGCTGACCAGATCGAGCACGGTGATACCCTCGGGCGCGATGGGCGACTGCGGCAACAGGCCGAGCCGGCGAGCCAGGGTGCGGGGCGGCATGGCATGGATCGGCGCGCCGTCGAGCAGCACCCTCCCGGCCTCGGGTCTGAGCAGCCGCGACATCGCCCGAAGCAGGGTGGACTTGCCGCAGGCATTGGCCCCGATGATGGCGGTGATCTGACCGCGCGGCAGCGCAAGGTCCATGCCGTCGATCACCGCGCCGGCGCCGTAGCCTGCGGTTAGCCCCTCGATCTTCAGCACCGCATCGATCACAGCGCGCCTCCCGTGCGGTTGTCGCGCAGGATCAGCGCGACGAGATAGGGCGCGCCGAGCACGCCGGTGACGATGCCCACCGGGTAGCGGGCGGGGAGCAGCACCTGCCCTGCGAAATCCGCCAGCAGCACCAGAGCCGCCCCGGTGAGCGCGGCGGGCACCAGCAGCGAGCCGTCGCGCCGCAGCAGCCGGGCGGCGATCGGGCCGGAGAGGAAGGCGACGAAGGCGATCGGCCCGGTGGCTGCGGTGGCGAAGGCCACCAGCCCGACAGCGGCGCAGACCACGACAAGCCGGGTGAGGCCGACGCGGACGCCGAGCGCGGCCGCCGTGTCATCGCCCATGCGCATGGTTTCGAGATCACGCCGCAGCGTGAGGAGCGCGCCGCCGAAGACGGCCAGTGCCGCGGCCAGCGGCAGGGCCTGCGCCGGTTGCGCGCCATTCACCGAGCCGGTCATCCAGCGCAGCGCCTGCTGCAGCGACCAGGCCGGCGCCTGGGTCAGCACATAGGCGGTGAAGCTCTGGAGCATGGCCGCGATGCCGATGCCCACGAGGATCAGCCGCGCCCCCGCCGCGCCGCCCTTCCAGGCCAGCAGGTAGATGAGCAGCGCCACGCCCAGCCCCGC
>CAYVQK010000001.1:58522-72030 GCA_964454145.1 uncultured Oceanicola sp.
GAGAGGGTGGCCACCGGCGCCCCGCTCCACCCCAGGACGACGATGGCGAAGACGGCGGCGGCGCTGGCGCCCGAGCTGATGCCGATGATGTCGGGGCTGGCCAGCGGGTTGCGCAGAAGCGTCTGGAACGCCACGCCGCCCAGACCGAAGCAGAGGCCGGCAAGCACCGAGATCAGCACGCGAGGGCCGCGCAGCACGCCGACGGTGAAGGCCTCGCCGCCCGTCTCCTGCCCGAGCAGCACCCGCAGCACGGTGAGCGGCGAGGTGAAGGACTGGCCCACCATCAGCGTCAGCGCCGCCCCGGCCAGCCCCAGCGCGACCAGCACCGCCAGCATCCGCCGCCGCCTGCGCCCCATGCGCTGCCGCAGTGCGCCGATATCTGTGGCAAGGCTCACAGCGCCGCCACTCGCCTGCGCCGCACGATCCAGATGAAGACCGGCGCGCCGATGAAGGCGGTGACGATGCCGACGTCGAGCTCCGCCGGGCGCGCCACGATCCGCCCCGCCACGTCGGCCAGCACCAGAAGCACCGCGCCGGAGACCGCCGAGGCGGGCAGGATCCAGCGGTAGTCCACCCCCGTCACCAGCCGACTCAGATGCGGCACCACCAGCCCGACGAAACCGATGGGGCCGCACACCGCGGTCACCGCGCCGCAGAGCACGACGGCGCCCAGGGCCGCGATGGCGCGGGCCCGCCAGACCGTCTCGCCCAGGCCGGCGGCCGTGTCGTCTCCCAGCGCGAGGAGGTTCAGCTTTCGGGCCGAGGCGAGGCAGAGGAGAGCGCCGAAGCCGAGGAAGGGAAGCACCGGGGTGATCCTCTCCCAGGTCGCGCCGCCGACCCCGCCGACCAGCCAGGATTGCACCAGACCGGCGATGTCGCCGCGCGGCAGCACCACCGCCGTGGTCAGCGAGGCGAGGGCCGCCGTCAGTGCCGCGCCGGCCAGGGCGAGCTTCAGCGGTGTCGCCCCGCCCGCGCCGAGGCTGGCGATTACGTAGACCCCGACCGCCGCGAGCCCGGCCCCGACCGTGGCGGCGAGGATATAGCCCGTCAGCGAGCCAAGTCCGAAACTGGCCAGCCCGATCACCACCGCCAGCGCAGCGCCCGCGTTCACGCCGAGAATGCCCGGGTCGGCCAGCGGGTTGCGGGTGACGCCCTGCATCACCGCACCGGTCAGCCCCAGCGCCGCGCCCGCCAATGCGGCCAGCACCGTGCGCGGCACCCGGCTCGCCACTGCGGCCTCGCCCATGGTCTGCGGCGGCCCGCTCAGCGCGGCTGCGAGGTCGGACAGGCTGGTGACCCTTGCCCCGAAGGCGAGCGAAAGCCCTGCAGTGAGGACAAGCGCGAGCAGCGCCACGAGCATCCACGCCGGTTTCGCGCCGCGCGCCTGGTGGCGCAGGTTGGACAGGTCTGGCTGCAAGCGTCCTCACTCCGCCTTTGCGGCGGCCTCGGAGAGCAGATCGAGGTAGGCGTCGAGCACGTAGGGGATGGCCAGCGGCGAGGGGTGGGCGGCGGTGCCGAGCGGGTCGTTGCCCAGCAGCACGATGGACTCCCGCGAGACCGCCGGCATCTGGCGGGTGAGCATGTAGGTGCCGAGTTGGTTCACCAGCGCGCGGCTGCCGTAGGTCACCACGATGTCGACATCACCCAGCGCGTCGATCCGCTCGGAGCTGATCTCGCCGGCGAAGCGCCCGGAGGCGGAGAGATCCTTCACCGGATCGGGCGAGACCAACCCGAGATCGTGCAGGAAGGCCACGCGGGTGTCGCGGTCGGTGTAGAAGGGAATGCGGCTGAGGTCGGTCGGGTCGAGATGGGTGACGAAGATGGCGCTCTTGCCCGCCAGCACAGGGTGCTCGGCCACGCCCTTCGCAATCTGCCCTTCGAGGTCCGCAATCAGCGCCTCGCCCTCCTCGGCCATGCCCATCCCGGCACTGTTCATCCGGATCATCTGGCGCCATTCGGTCGTCCAGGGCATGTCGGGGTAGGCCACAGTGGGGGCGATCTGGCTGAGGATCCGGTAATCCTGCTCGGAGAGCCCCGAATGCGCGGCGAGGATCACGTCGGGTTCGGTCGCGGCCACCGCCTCGAAGTCGATCCCGTCGCCCTCGTCGAAGAGCACCGGCGTCTCTGCCCCCAGCTCCTCCAGCCGGTCGCTGACCCAGGGCAGCACACCGTCGCCATCGTCGTCGCCGAAGTTCGCGGCGGCCATGCCCACCGGCACCACCCCGAGCGCCAACGGCACCTCGTGGTTCGACCAGTTCACCGTGGCGACGCGGCGTGGCCTTTCGGTCAGCACCGTCGTGCCATAGGCGTGGTCTATCTCCACAGGCCAGGCCACCTGGGCCGAGAGCTGCGCGGCCAGGCCGAACCAGAGGGCAATGGCCCGAAGGGCGCTGCTGGGAAGGCGTCGGATCTGCATAATGTGTGCTCCCGAGAGGCGGTGGAAAGGCCAGAGGACGGACCTGGAGCGGGTTTAGCGACACCCGGGCCGGCTTTCATCCCCAATCCCAACTCTTTCAGTCAGAAAATGCCAAATACCGCAGGCTCCTCCAAGATTTGCGGGTGCGCATCCGGTATCGCTGCCGCAGGCATGCCGGCTCGGACCGATCCTGCGCGCGTTCTGCGGGCTATCGGCGCCCTGCCTCCCGCCACCCGCCCTGCGGTCAGCCATCCCATCGCGCCCTCTGGCCAAGACAACAACAGGAGCCAACCTGACGTGACACGATCCTCCCCGAAACGCCGGCCTGCCCGGCTCTTCACCACCAGCGCGGCTGCCGCGCTCCTCGCCGCCTGCCCCGCGCTGGCGCAGGAGGGTGGTGCGGTCTACGACCTCAGCACCATCTTCGTCGAGAGCAGCGGCCCCGGCGATGCCGACAGCGAAACCACGGTCGCCAGCCAGATCAGCTCCGGCAGTGGTCTTCCGAACGACATCCTCGACAGCTCCGCCACGGTATCCGTCGTGACCTCCGCCGAGATCGAGCGGCGCGGGGCGGCCACGACCGAACAGGTGCTGCAATACACCTCCGGCCTCATCACCGACTTCTATGGCCGGGACGACCGCTACGACTTCTTCAAGATCCGCGGCTATGACGCCACCACCTATCGCGACGGCCTGCTCATCGGCGATGCCTTCGGTGGCGTGCGCGAGGAGCCCTTCGCCTTCGACCGGGTGGAGGTGCTGAAGGGCGCGAACTCCACCGCTTTCGGGCTGTCCGACCCGGGCGGCGCGGTGAACTTCGTCACCAAGAGCCCCACGGGCGAGCGGCTGCGCGAGATCTACGGCACCTACGGCAGCTTCAACCACAAGGAACTCGGCTTCGACATGGGCGACAGTTTCGGCGAGGGCAGCGCCTTCTCCTGGCGGCTCACCGGCAAGATCAAGGACAGCGAAGCGGAGACGGATTACTCCAACGACGACGAGAGCTTCTTCATGGCGGGGCTGGCATGGCGACCGACCGATGCCACCACCGTGAGCCTCGTCTATGACCAGCTCTATCGTGACGGCTATCCCAACAGCTCGGGCTACCCGGCCAACGGCGACGAGTTCGACCGGTCGCTCTTTCTCGGCGAGCCCGACTTCAACTACCTCGACACCGACCGCGACACGCTGACCCTGAAGGTCGAGCACGATTTCGGCAATGGCCTCAGCTTCGGGTCCACGGCGCGATACACCAAGGGCACCGGCGGTTTCGGCTATGTCTTCCTCGGCGCCACGACCGGCGCCAGCACGGTGTCGCGGTTCTACTTCGCCAACGAGGCGGAGTTCGAGAACATCGTCGTCGATGCCCACCTGCTGTATGAAACCGACCTTGGCGATGTTCACAGCCGTACCATGGTAGGCGTGGAGTTCCGCGACAACTACCGCGAGAACAAGCTCTGGTACACGCCCGCCTCCGACATCGACTGGACCGATCCGACCTATACCGGCGGGCTCGACCTCGGCAGCACGGATCCCTATCAGGACACCACCAACAAGGTGCAGGCCAAGTCGCTCTACCTGCAGCAGGAGTTCTCCTGGGACCGGCTGATCGCCCAGGTCGGACTGCGCCAGGACTGGATCGAGCAGGAGCAGATCTACCATATCGCCGGGCTGGATCTGCCCATCTCGGGCGAGTTCGAGGAGACCTCTTTGCGCGCCGGGCTGACCTACAGGATCACACCTGAGCTGTCGGTCTACGGCAGCTATGCCGAATCCGTCGTTCCCGCCTCCTTCAGCACGGCCTACGGCTACGGTCTCGAGCCGGAGCGCGGCAAGCAGTGGGAGCTCGGCCTCAAGTATCGGCCCGACGGGATGCGGGCGCTGTTCACGGCCGCGATCTTCGATCTGACCAAGTTCAACGAGACGGTCACCAACCCCGATACGCTGCTCGACGAACCCATCGGCGAAAGCCGGGTGCGCGGGCTCGAACTGGAGGCCAAGGCCGAGCTGAACGACCAGTTTTCCTTCACGGCGGCCTACACCTACCTCGACTCCGAGATCGTCCAGTCCGACGGCGGCACCACCGACGGCAACGAGCTGCCCCACACGCCGAAGCACCAGGCCTCGCTCTGGGTCAACTACCTGGTGCCCGGTGCGGGCGGTCGCGGCGACTTCGATCTCGGTCTGGGGGCCCGCTACACCGGCGAATACTGGACCTCGACGGCCAACACCGACCGGATCGACGCGGCCTGGGTCTTCGATGCCGCCGTGGGCTATCAGATCGCCGAAAACACTGCGCTGCGCCTGACCGTCACCAACCTGTTCGACGAGCAGCACATCGCGCAGAAGGGCTTTTCGGCCAATTACTACAACCCCGGCCGGGAGTGGAACCTGACGCTGAACCACACCTGGTGAGGCACCCTGCAGGCCCTTCCCCGACGTTTCCCCGGGGCGGGGCGGGCAGAAGCCCGAAAAGCGCGCGCCTAGCTGGCGCGCGCTTCGCGCCTCCAGGCAGAGGGGGTCGTGCCCTCGTAGCGGCGGAAGACACGCGTGAGATGGCCCTGGTCCGAGAAGTCATAGCGCAGCGCGATATCGGCGAGGCTCTCGTCGCCCTGCAACAGGCTTTCCTTCACCATCGAGATTCGCAGCTCCTGCTGCCACTGCAGAGGTGTCTTGCCGGTGGTCTTCTTGAAGGCATGGCAGAACCATCCCTCCGACAGGCCGACGGCCTGGCTCAGCTCGGCGTTGGTCAGCCGCCCCTTGGCCCCCGAGATAAGCTGCCGCAGGCGGCGCATCTGGTTGGGGGTCAGCCCGCCCTGGGCGGTCATCTCCGCCGTCTCCGCCTCGGGCGGGTCGATCAGCCCGGTCAAGAGGGCGATGGCGAGGCTCTCGGCAAAATGCGGCCCTCGGCTCGGGGTGGCGATCTCCTCGGCCAGCGCGGAGGCCAGAACGGCGAGGGCGCCCAGATCCTGCACCTCCACCGGCAGGCGCAGCGCGGCTTCCGCCGCCGCCTCGCCGAACATCGGCGCCAGCCGGCGGATCACCCAGCTGCGGCTCAGGTGCAGGTCGAGATGCGAAAAGTCGTGCCTCGCCTGGAACTGGGTCCACATCGGCACGCCCGCCGGCACGAAGCGCGCCCGCAACATCGGCCGCCACTGCGGCCCGGGCTCGGCGTCCTGCTCCGACAGCGTGATCCGGTGCGAGACGTCGTTGAAGAAGAGCATCAGCCGGGGATCGGGCGAGCGGTAGTAGCCCCGCGCGCCCGCCTCGCCCTGCGCCTCCCAGTGCACGGCGCACATCCCCTCGTAGGAGCGCCATCGCACCGGTGAAGTGCTCCGGATGCCATCGGTCTGGCAGATCATGGAATGCATGAAGCCCACGGCGTTTCCTCTTGTTGTCCTGAACCGGGAGTGTTGGCTGGCAGCGCCGGAGGCGGATGCGGGCGAGTGGCAGCCTGGGCAGGCGTTGCCGGACCCAAGGCTAGGACGGTCTTTCGAGGCTTGCAAGACAGGCTGCACCTGCCCTGATGCACAGGCTTCACTCCGGGTCGGGCTGAAACCGGTCAGGCACTTCCGAGCGAACCTCGTCGGGCAGTGGCGCGCCGAGCCCCCTTGGCGCGCTCTTTGCAAGGTGAGCTTCCGGCGGAGCCCTACGGCGTCTCAGACCTCCACCGTCACCGAGCCGATCGGATGCGAGCAACAGGCCAGGATATATCCATCGGCGATGTCGTCCTCCGAGATCCCGCCATTGTGGACCATGTGGATTTCGCCCTCCAGCTTGCGGATCTTGCAGGTGCCGCAGACGCCGAAGGTGCAGCCCGAGGGGATGTTGAGCCCCGCGGCCCGTGTGGCGGCGAGGATCGTGTCGGTTTGGGAGCAGGTGGTGCGTTTGCCGGAGGCGGCGAAGACGATCTCAGCCTGTTCCTCCTGGTCCGGAGTGACATCATCGGGGACCGGAAGCTCGGTGCCGACAGGGGCGGCGAAGCTCTCCTGGTGATAACGCTGCATGTCGAAGCCCAGCCCTGCCAGCGCCTCGCGCACTGCGGTCATGAAGGGCTCCGGCCCGCAGCAGAAGACCTCGCGCTCGAGGTAGTCCGGCGCCATGAGGCCCAGCATGAGCTGGTTGAACCGTCCCTGGTAGCCAGTCCAGGGGTGGTAGCGGTCGGGCGTCTCGATCACCCATTTCAGGTCGATGCCCGGCACGCGGCTCGCCATGTGCTCCAGCCGCTCGCGGAAGATGATCTCGGACGGCGCGCGGGCGCAGTTGACGAAGACCACGTCCGGCTCGGAGCCGAGGTCGAACATGTAGGTTGTCATCGACATCATCGGGGTGATGCCGGAGCCCGCCGAGATGAAGAGATACTTCTCCGCCGGATGCTCCAGGTGGCTGAACCGCCCTGCCGGGCCGATCGCGCGAAGACGCATCCCCGGTTGCAGGGTGTCGAGCATCCAGCGGGTGGCCAAGCTCCCGTCCTGCGCCTTCGCGGTGATCGAGAGCGAGCGGGGCCGCGACGGCGAGGAGGAGATCGTCCAGGTCCGGTGCACGGCCCCACCGGGAACCGGCACCTCCAGTGTCAGGAACTGGCCGGGTGCAAAGTCGAACAGCGCGCCCGAGGGGGCCCGAAAGGTGAAGGTGGCGCAATTCGGCATCTCGGGGATGACCGAGACGCATTCCAGCATCTCGTCATCCCGCCAGATGGCCCGGGCGCGGAGCGGGGAGAGGTCGTTCATTCGTGCTACTCCGCCGCCATCGCGACCGCGTCGCCGGTCCGTTCGCCCAGCACGCGGGCATACCATTCGACGAACTGGATCACGCCGCCTTCCTGCCGAGAGGAATAGGGCCCGGGCCGGTAGGCCGGGCTGTCGATGCCCTGCTGGTTGTCCTCGACCACGCGGCGGTCCTCGTCGTTGGTGGCGATCCAGACCTCGGTGAGGCGCTGGAGGTCGTAGTCCCGCCCCTCGACCGCGTCCTTGTGGACCAGCCACTTCGTCGTCACCTGGGTCTGCTTCGGCCCGACGGGCGTGACCCGGAAGACGATGGAATGATCCGGCAGGAAGTGGTTCCAGGTGGTCGGATAGTGGAACTTCAGCAGCGAGCCCGCATCGTCGAAGGGCACCCGGCCGAGCCAGCGCTGCACGGCGATCCCGCCGTCCATCGTGTAGCTCCGGGCGCCAACCTTCAGCGGCATCCGGGCGAGGCGGTACTGGCCACCCTCCTCGATCTGGAAGCGCGAGGGCACGCCCGCGGCCTCGCAGCGATCGAAATGCGCCACCAGGTGCGGCGGGGTCTCGCCGTCCTCGATGCCGGTCACGACCGGATCGTCGGGGAAGGTGCGGCAGAGGGCAGGGTGGTTGCCCCCGCAATGGTAGCACTCGCGGTTGTTTTCCCAGACGAGCTTCCAGTTGCCCTCCTCGATGATGCTGGATTCGAAGGCGACCTTGGCGTTCGAGAGGTCGTGCGGCTCGAGGTAGGGCCGGGCGAGATCGGCGAAGCTGTCGAAATCGGGCGGGCTCTCGGCGAGGCAGATGTAGACCAGGCCCGCCAGCTCGCGGCAATGCACAGGGCGGAGCCCGTGTTGCGAGGCGTCGAAATCGGCATCCATGTCGCGGGCCCAGATCAGGCGTCCGTCGAGTTCGTAGGTCCACTGGTGGTAGGGGCAGACCAGCTTGGGCGAGGTGCCCTTGGCCGCCTTGCACAGGATCGAGCCGCGGTGCCGGCAGGTGTTGTGAAAGGCCCGGATCGCCCCGTCCGTGCCGCGCACGATGACGACGCGATAGGCGCCGACCTGGTGGGTTACGTAGCTGCCGGTCTTCGGGACTTCGCAGGCGGGGATGGCAAAGAGCCATTCGCGGTAGAAGATCGCCTCGAGGTCGGCCTGGTAGACCTCCGGGTCGCCGTAGAAAGGCTGTTCCAGGGCGTGGCGCGGCCTGCGCCGGGCGAGCAGGTTCTGAATGTGTGTCGGCATGGCTTCACTGGCCTCCGGCCGCGCCCCGCGGCGTAACGAATTCTGAACGGATGGCACGGCACACCGCAGGCCGCGGCGGGGCGAGGAGCCGCGGACAGAAACGGCGTCCGCACCGCCACCCGCGGCTTGACGACAGGCAAGGCTGGTTTCCGGGCTGCGGAGGGGGCCTTGCGGCCCGGACGCGGCGCCTTCCCGGGGCTCCTCCACCCCAGTGGCTTCTGCCGCGCCCGTCGCTCCGTCACCGTTGCGGGGGCAGCGCCGGTCTTTCACCGGCTTCCCAATTCTCGGACCAGGGTCCGCACCTTGCTTCCTGCAAGATAGGTCGAGGGCGCCATCGGGTATGTGCCGATTGCGACTTGGTTCTCACGGGTTGCGACGCGGCGCGAAAACGGGATCGGGAGATGATGCGATCGGGACGTCGCTCTCATGCTGGCAGCCCGTCCCGAAGCGCTCCGATATGATGAAAGTCCTGCGCATGTGGGGCGTCTTGCGGGCTTCCGCAGGGTTACGGATGGAGATCAGCCGGCGGGCTTCACCTCGGACTGGTGCAAGCGAAACATCCTGCCATCCCACTGGGCCGAGCAACGCGTCATCGTCGCTGCGCTCTGACACCCGGAAAACTCGGCCTGCCACCGCGGAGCTGACGACCTGTGACCGGGGCTGGAATTGGCCGCCACTCCGTAGCGTTTTCCAGTCTCGACAGAAGGCGCGTTTGCGCAAGCATTTGACCTTACGCCAGTTACTGGCGCCAAACGCGTACCGTACGATTTCAGGAAAGTGCCTGGCTGCGGACACAGTCCCCGGTCATCGGGTCTGGGGCATAAATCCCTGTTTACAGGGAATTTACAGGGAGTTTGCGCTCCGGGCGGGCTTGAGGCCGTCCGTTGCAACGAATCCGAGCCTCATCGAGGCTGTCTTTCCAATGGCTTGCGAGCGAATACCCTGTTCCCGACAGAACAGGGAATTTCCACCCGGCTAGCAGGGATTGACCAGCGAAGAACAGGGATCCATTCGGTATTATCAGGCATTTATGTCGTGGCCCTGGTGCTCGTGACTACCAGATGTGGCTTTGAAGGGACATTCGTTCGTGATATGTTCTCACAGGGAACGATTCCCTCACCGGCATCGCACTCCTCCGCCGATGAGCACCCCACGTGGTGACGCCCACTCCGTCAGTACAGGGCATCCACAGCGGACCCGTCGCAAGTCCATCCCCTGTCACAAGGCGATGGCGAGAAATCGATGAACTTAGATGCGCGCTTGAGGCGTGCCCTTTCCACGTGGCCGCGGAGGACTGTCCCGGCTCATGTGACAGAGGAGGCTCAACATGGCCCGACAGAATATCGAGATGATCGCCATCGGCGATCTCACCCCCTGGGCAACGAACGCCCGGACCCATTCGAAGAAGCAGGTCCGGCAGATCGCCGACAGCATCGAGACCTTCGGCTTCACCAATCCGGTGCTGATCGACGAGCGGCGCCGGATCCTCGCCGGCCACGGCCGGGTGGAGGCCGCACGATTACTAGGGTGGTCCGAAGTGCCTTGCCTGCGTATCGAACACATGAGCGAGGCGGAGAAGCGCGCCTACGTTCTGGCCGACAACAAGCTGGCGCTCAACGCGGGCTGGGACGAGGACCTGTTGGCGGCCGAGCTCGGCGCGCTGATGACCGAGGAGCTCGACTTCGACATCGGGGTGACCGGTTTCTCGATCCACAATCTTTGCGCGATTAAAGTGAAATTTAGATCAACCGAAAGAAAAAGGGATCGGAATCATTGGGATATGCGAGGGCTGAGACGGGCTGCGAATTGCTTTGGATCAATTAAGTGGCGAGCGTTGCATGCGCATTCACAACCGCAAGTTTTAAATTTAGCTGAAAACGGATTGTCTCCACTCGCTAGAATGCGACTTTTCCTTGACTTCATTGAGGCGCCGGCATGATAGTTTGAACCTGGGTGCGAGAGTTTCCATTGTCTTTCTCTGGAGTAAGTCAGTGTGTGCCAAGCGCCCGTTGGGGTGGTGTAATAAAACAATATGACCTTTCAAGCAGTGCGAATTTTATTGCTTGCGGCACAGTGTCGTGAGTTCAACCAGGGAATATAGGTGTGCGTCCATTGGGTTCTTTCTCAGTCACAGAGCTATAGGAATATGTGCTTCCGACTGAAAGTTTGGCTATTGCCCATTTAGAACCCCTCTACTGACGGAAAACTTACGGTTTAACTAGAGCAACCACTTGAATGAATTGTGAGTGCGCCGCTTTGGTGCCGCAAGTGCGCATATCTGTTTAACTGGTCGGGAGCATCGCTTGATGTTGAACGGCAATGGTAGCGTACGTTTGGATCGGCATGGAGCATCTGTGCCCATTGATCCCGTATTTTCTCGGTCGGAGCTGCCCGGAAATAGGTTGCGGATACGGCCAGCCGAAGCCGTTTTCGGCGAAGACATTACAATGTTTGCTTCTGTGAAGTTCAGAGAAGCGACAATCCACCTCCAGCGCAATTCCGAGAAACTGACGCGGCCAACAGATCGTCTCGCACTCTATCTCGGATCCAGAAATGATTGGTCGGTTGGACGCAACCGCACCGTGAAACTTAAGGGGAACTGAACCATGAGCCTCGACAATGTGATCTACGACGATCGTGAGCAGATCTTCTGGGAGATCGAGCAGGGCCTTTTCACGGTGACGACCCACAAGGACGATTACGCCCCAGGCGACACCGCGACGATAACAGCGTGGAATGTCGAGGAAGGTGCGACTGTCGAGTTTCGGGTGCAGCACATAGACGCTGGTGAAGACGGCATTCTCGGCACGGACGATGACGTGCTCGATGCGGGTCTCGACGGCATCTACGGAACTGAAGACGACGGCAACGGCCCCTTGAACACCACTACGGACCACGACGTCTTCTACGTGACTGATGGCGGCGAAGGTGACCTGGATGGCGAGGTCAACGGCCAGATCACAGTCGCATGGAACGTGAATCCCGATGATTCCTTGGGCGAGATGTTCATCGTCACGGCGAGCGAGGTCGAGGCCGGGGATGACGGCGAGTTCGGGACCGCCGACGACGTCTACACGGGCGAGACCGACGCAACGAAGTTCACGGACGATGGCGGAGATTTTTCGCTGGATTTCGTCGCCGCGGCGCCCGGATCTTATAACCACTTGACTGGCGGCGGCGCCTACGACGACCGGACAATCGGAACGGACACAGGGGACGTCGTCGAGTCTCTTGAGGGGGGAGACTTCGCCTGTGGCGATATCGTGACCTACTTCGTTGCAATCAACGTCGATGATGGTGCGACCGGTGTTCAAACGATCGAGATAGATCTTTCCTTCCTTGCGGATACGACCGGGCAATCGGGTGTGGCGCTCGGAGACATCGTCAGTGTCTCAATCAACTACGGCGCAATCGAAGATCTGGTGGCCGGGCAGAACACCGTCGATGATGGGATTATGGACGACGGCGGTAGTGTGGCGACGTTGATCTACGAGAGCCTGACGGGACCGCTTTTCCAATCCGGCTCAGAACTCCTTGGCACGGTGCAAGTCACAGATCTTGAAGCCGGTGAGCAGGTGATTGTAAGGATCGATGTCAAGCTCGAGTGTGATCCAGGCTCCAATCCTACGGGAAACCTTCAGGCAAATATTGAAAGTGCAGTCGTAACGGAAGTGGACGGCGTTGTTCTTGAGGAGCCAGATGCGATTTCCGTCGGCAATCAGAACATCCCGTTCAAACAAGTCGGCGATATCGGTACGCCGGAGCTTCTGCTTGACAAAACAGTTGATGCTGACGGGAACGGCACTTTCAACGATGCCGAGATTGCACCCTCTGGTGAGAACCCGGCAACTGTCACGTACCAATACGAGATCACCAACATTCCGACTGGGACGAATATCGGCTCGGAAATCTACGACGTCTGGCTCTACGATGACGGTGGCACGCCGGGCGATACTTCCGATGACCTCTATGTCTATGCGGACCCGACCAAGGGCACCGATGTCATTCCTGTCGGCACGACGTTCAGCGGGTTTACCGGCCTGACCGACCTCGATGGTGACGGCTATGACGATGATCTTGCCATTGGCGGCACTGCCACGGCCACATGGACCGTTGATTATATCCCGCCGGATTTTGGCGAAGCGAGTGATGTGATTATCAATACCGCTACGGTACATGGCGCTGACTCTGTCATCGTCCCGGATGAAGTCACCTCGACCGACACCGCGCAGGTCACCATCCCGGCCCTGCCCACCCCGCAGTTCACGCTCGACATCGACAAGACAACCTTCTCGAACGGTGACAGCGACGCTCCGCCGCGAGGTGACAACGTTGAAATTCTTGCGGAAAATGGAACCGACGGCAGCTACTCCGCGACTGCGGAATGGTACTATGAAGTCAGCCTGACCGGCGATTCCGTTGCCCGCGCCGATCTGTTGCTCTCGGACGATGCCGGCACCTCTGGAGATGCCACCGACGACCTTACGCCGACGTTCGTCGTCGAGAGCGGCTTCGTGGTCGGTGATGCGAACACCAACAACCTTCTCGACGAGGGTGAAGTCTGGATTGCGACGGCATCCGGTACGGCGGAGGCAGGTCTTTACGTAAATATAGGTACTGTCGATGAAACAGTCGACGGCGTGGATGAAGATCGCTCGGCAACCGATGTCTCTTCCTACACCGGCCTGGTTGCCAACATCACGCTCAGCAAGGACGTATTCCGCATCGACAATCCCGATGCGTCAGATGGCGGTTCTGTCGTGGATCAGGCAGGTGACGTGATCACCTATTCGCTGACAGTTACCAACACCGGAACGGCTGATCTGACGAATGTCACCATCAGCGATTCAATGCTCGATAGCCTCAACGGAAATGGCGTCATCGGCGATCTCGCTGCCGGGGCCAGTGTGACGATATATGGCACGTACGAGGTGACCCAGGTTGATATCGACACCAATGGCGACGGCGACGGTGATATCGACAACACTGCTTCGGTCAGCGGCAACGCGAGCGACGATTTCGGCAATTCGACGGTAGTGAATGCGTCGAACGACGCGGCGGTGGGCGTCGTTCAGAACCCGTTGATCAACATCGAGAAGACGGGGTCGTTCGACGCGGGCGGCGACG
>CAYVQK010000001.1:72130-81090 GCA_964454145.1 uncultured Oceanicola sp.
AGGACACCGACGAGCACACCGAAACGCTGCCGCAGAACCCGTTGATCAACATCGAGAAGACGGGGTCGTTCGACGCGGGCGGCGACGGGTTTGCCGATCCGGGCGAGTTGATCACCTACACGTTCACGGTGACCAACGCGGGCAACGTGTCGCTGACGAACGTGACGGTGACCGATCCGCTGCCGGGGCTGTCGGCGATCAGCTTCGTTGACGGGGACACCGACGGCGACAACGAACTCGACGTCGACGAGACCTGGACCTACACCGCGACCTACGCGGTCGACCAGGACGACATCGACGCGGGCAGTGTCTACAACCTTGCCACCGCCGACAGCGACGAGTCCGACGAGGACACCGACGAGCACACCGAAACGCTGCCGCAGAACCCGTTGATCAACATCGACAAACAAACAGTCATCTACACAAATGACGGTCAGGTCGATCAGATCGGTGATGATCTCTCCGGCGTGGTCGCGGGGGACAAGGTGTCGTGGCAGTACACTGTGACCAACACCGGAAACGTCACCATCGAAGACGTATATATCATCGATGACAACGGTACCCCCGATGATCCTACAGATGATTTCGACACTCTGGGCACCGACTTCGACCTGCTTGATGGCTATGTGCCGCCGACCATCGTTTATGTGTCAGGTGACGAAAATTACAACGGAGGTCTCGATGTCGGGGAAGTCTGGATCTTTGAATCCGCTCCGGAATCGATCGTTCCTGAAGGCATCTTCGTCTACAACAACACCGCCGTAGTCACCGGAACAACCGGTCTCGACGTCGAAATCACCGACAACGATGACTCCGGTTACGTCGTCCTCAACAAGGGCTATGTGACCAACTCGAGCTTCTGCGTGATCGAGGATTTCAACGTCCTGTTCACGCCCAACACGATGGGGGACTACACCGAGACGTCGACGCAGCCGGGGCAGTTCTTCTACAACGTCTTCGAGGACGTGGACAACGTCGTCGACAACACGATCACACTGCACATTGCAGACGGGTTCGCGCTGCAGTCGCCGGATGCCTTCTTCGAGTCGGCAGTGCACGTCTATGACACGATCAACGTGGACCCGGACTGCCCGGGCCTCGGCTTCATCTGGGACGACGAACTGTCGAAGGACTCCTACGACGTTTACTACATCTACTACGGCGACCGGACATACGTGGATGGCGACGGCCGCGGTGAGGTAGTCGACGTGCTCAATGACGGCGACGACAGCAACGATCACCTGCTCGGCTCCTTCGACGTCGTGATCACCTTCGACGAGGATGTTCTGGTAGAAGGCGATGGAGAGAGCCTGGAAGGCAACTTCGCGGTCAACGTCCACCTCGACCACGAGACCGAAGGATCGACCGGCTACCAGGCTGACGGCAGCAATGCCGTCGCAGGGCCGGGACCGGGCTACCTCGCGAACGAATATGACTACTACGCTTCAGACTCGGTGCTCGATGGCACAGACTACGTGTTCTACGCGACAACCGGAAATGGCGGCAACGAGGTCGCAATCGACACCAGCGAAGACAGCGTTACCAACATCAACGACATCAAGAAGTTGAATGCCAAAGGCGTCGGCGGCTTCGTGTGGGACGATGACGGGGATGGCTTGTATCAGGATGGTGAAGGTATCCAAACCAATCCCAACGGAGACGATCCCGATCTTTATGGTTACGTCGCCCTCTACTCGATCAAGAAGCCAGGTGGCGATGGCACATTGATCGAGACGATGGAGACCGACGAGGACGGCTGGTACTGGTCTGACTATACCCACAAGGGCAAACAGGGTTGGTATCGTGTTGAGCTCTTCGACGAGGATGGCGAGATGGTTGGAGAACATGAGTTCCAACTCGGCAAAGGCGAGCACTACGAGATCTACAGCTTCGACGTGGACGCCGCCGACTTCGACGAAGTTGCCTGAACGGCCCGTTTCGGTCACTTTGAAAAGGAATCTAACCCTAGCAGCGCGGCGCTCTTGAGCGCCGCGTTTTTTCAAGAAGTCCATCTCGTTTGAAACAAACACCTTGTTTGATCGGAAATGGGCCCGCTCGGATCACTAATCGTGAATTTGACTCGCCCGAACGCATTGGCGCTGCTAGGTTTTTGAACGCTCGGATGAAGGGAGCAGGACATTCTGAACAAGCGTAAAATCAATCGCTTCAAAGAAGTCATGGGAGCTGTGCGCGGGCAGATGCCTTCGCTGTTCATCTTCAGCTTCATGGCCAATATCCTGTTGCTCACGACGCCCATATACATGCTTCAGATCTACGATCGGGTGCTGTCGAGCGGATCTCCCGAAACATTGATCTGGCTGACCGTCATGGCTGTCGCCGCGCTGGCAATCTACGGTTTGATGGAACAGGTCCGTAAACGCCTGCTGACCCGGATTGGCGCCTGGGTGGACCGCGAACTTTCACCCGACGTGATCAAGAGGGCCGTACGGGCAAGGCTGTCGAACAAGCGCCTCGAGGCAAGCTACGACGACGTCGCCGACGTGCGTCATTATCTGGGAAGCGATGCGATACTGGCGTTCCTGGATGCGCCTTGGATCCCGATTTTCATCGCAGTGATCTGGCTGCTCCACCCGGTGCTCGGCATGATTGCCATCGCAGGGGCCATCGCGCTGTTTCTTATCGCAGTGCTGAATGACTGGCTGACCCGCAGCCATCAGAGTGACCTGAACATGAAGACCCGTCAGTCGGGGAGCGCGGCCGCGCAATACATCGATAGCGGCGACACGATCTCGCCGCTCGGTATGACGGGGGCGCTCGTAGAGCGCTGGAAGGAACGCCGGGAACCGGTGTTGCAGAAAGGCGTATCGCTCACCGACATCAATGCGCGACTATCCAACTTTTCGCGCTTTCTGCGCATGGGCCTGCAGGTTGCGGTTCTGGGAGCAGGGGCTGCCCTCATCCTCGACGCGCAACTCACACCGGGCGGCATGATCGCGGCCTCCATCATCATGGCCCGGGCGCTGCAACCCGTCGAGCGGTCGATTACGGCGTGGCGCAGCTTCAGTTCCTACCGGAAGGCCCGAGCGCGGCTGACCGATTTGTTTGACGCCCAAATCGATGAGGCATCGGAATTCGAACTACCGCGCCCGGAAGGCCTGATCACTGCAGAGGGCCTGCGTTACATGCCGCCCGGTGCATCGGTGCCGGTGCTGAAGAAGGTCGACTTCAGGCTTGAGCCCGGGGATGTTTGCGGCCTGATCGGGCCATCCGGCTCCGGAAAATCGACACTCTGCAAGCTGATTGTCGGGGCGTGGGTGCCGGATTTCGGCCACGTGCGCATTGATGGGGCTGAGGTCTCATCGTGGGACCCCGAGGTATTGGGGCCGCACATTGGATACTTGCCGCAGGATGTGGCGCTGTTCGCTGGCACGATCGCCGACAACATCGCGCGCATGCGAACCGGAAAGGAAGCTGACGTCGTGGAGGCAGCGCGCATCGCCGGTGCGCACGACATGATCCTCAAGCTACCGGAAGGCTACGACACCGAAGTTGGCCAGCATGGGTCGATGTTGTCGGGCGGCCAGAGGCAAAGGATTGCCTTGGCGAGGGCTCTCTATGGACGGCCCGCGCTGCTGGTGTTGGACGAACCCAATTCCAATCTCGACGGCGACGGCGAACTCGCCCTGCTGCGCGCGATTTCCGAGTTCAAGAAGCGTGGCTGCACGATGGTGATCGTCGCGCATCAGCCGTCCCTGCTTCATGCGGCGGACAAGGTGATGGTCCTGCGCGCGGGCGTAATCGAGAAGTTCGGACCTCGGGACGAAGTACTCAAGTCACTGGTCAAAACCATGCCAACGCCGCGGTCGAGCCAGCAGCAGCGCACGGTCGGCGGAGGCACAGTGAGCATCGCACCGCAGGACATTTCGGAAGGCTAGGTCACAGATGTTCCACTTCTCAGCAATGAACATCAGCGTAGGCGAACTTGCCGGACCATTTGGCTTCGTCCGTGACAAGGCCGAGAGCTTCTGGCTGTTCCTCCAGGCCATGGCCGAAACAGACGAGGGACGGGTGATACTGGGTGTCGGAGCCGGCCTGCTTTTTCTTCTGGTGGTCCTCTATCTGGTACGCCGAAGCCGCCGCGGACCGCGCGACAAGTCTCTTGCGCGTGAAACCCGGGCCACCCGGCTTGCTGGATATGCCATCGCCCTCGTCTTCTTTGGCGGCTTCGGTGCCTGGTCCGCAACGGCCACGCTTTCCGGAGCGACCATCGCCGCCGGCGTTATCAGTCCCGAAGGTTCGCGGAAGACGGTCCAGCACCTTGAAGGAGGGATCATCCAGGCCATTCATGTCTCCGAAGGCAACTCCGTGAAGCAGGGAGATCCGCTGGTAACATTGCAAAACACTCGCGCGCTGGCCCGATACGAAGAGTTGCGCGAACGACGATCTTTCCTGATGGCACTTGAAGCCCGGCTGGTTGCCGAGCAATCGGCGGCAGACGCAGTGGTCTTTCCCGAAGAGTTGCAAACCGCTGACGATCCGACGGCTAAGAGTGCAATCGACAGCCAATCCGCCTTGTTCGAGAGCCGCCGCGACGTCCAAGCCGCACGCGAGGACATCCTCGCGCGGCGTGTTGCGCAGCTCGAGGAAGAGATTTCCGGCCTCCGCGAGGTCATCATGGCGCAGGATCAGCAACTGAGCCTGATAGGAGAAGAGATCGACGCCCTGCAGGCACTCTTTGACAGAGGGTTGACCGAAGTTTCCCGCCTATTGGCGCTGAAACGCGAACAGGCAAATATCCAAGGTCAACGCGCCACCAACCGCGCTGCAATCGCGCGAAACAATCAGCAAATTGGTGAGACCGAGTTGCAGCTTATCGCCACGCGGCAACAGAGGTTGGAGGAAGCCAGTACGCAACTTGCCGAGACACGAGGCGAGCTTGCAGCCATAAACAGCCAGCTGCCTGAGCGCATCGATACTCTGGCTCGCACCCAAATCTATGCGCCGATCAGCGGTCGGGTGCTAAACGTACAGGTAACGACAGAAGCAGGTGGCGTGATCGCGCCCGGCGCTCCGATTCTCGATATCGTACCCGATGGAGCGGTGCTCATTGTGGATGCGCGCGTGAAGCCTAAGGACATCGACACGGTGTTCCCAGGAATGCGCGCAAGGGTCGTGTTGACCGCATTCAACCAACGCTACTTGCCGCAAGTCCATGGCGAGGTGATCTCTGTGTCGGCAGACCGGCTTGTAGATGACAATACGGGCGAACCGTACTTTCTCGCCAAGGTAACGGTCGATCCGGAGGAGCTGAAAACGCTCGGACCCAATATTGAACTCGTCGCGGGTATGCCTGCCGAGGTCATGATCCTAACTGGCGAGCGCACGCTGTTTGATCTGATGGTCCAGCCAATTTCAGATAGTATTCGCAGAAGCTTTAGGGATCAGTCATGAGCAATAGCGCCCGATAGGGCGCGAGCCACGAAACTTCACGGGTGACTGGATCTAGGTAGATAGCGCTGTTCGCCTCGAATTTGAAACGGAGAGAATAATGACCAAGCAACTCTTGATATACGAAAAAGCTGTACCCGTATCTTCGAACCGGCACAAATCCATGTCGGTGCAGCGGATGGATTATAGCTACGCAAGTGACCTCAACGCTGTGCCGATTGTCATCGGTGAGTTCGGTAAGATCGCCTTGGAGTATCCAATCGTTTTCACCAGGGTCGGAGAGCGCATCGAAGCTGTGGCGCTTCTTGGATTCCGCGACCGTGAGAACCTTTATCTCAATGAAGATGGGACTTGGGACGCAAACTATGTGCCTGCTTTCATTCGGCGCTACCCCTTCGTATTCCACCATCGAGACGAAGCGGAGCAATTCGTTCTTTGCATAGACGAAAGCTATCCGGGCGTGAATAGTGAAGGTCTCGGCCAGCGCCTCTTTGATGATGCTGGCGAGGGTTCAGATTATCTCAAGCGGATGCTGGATTTCACGACGAGCTACCAGAAAGAGGCGCTGATGTCGCAAACCTTCGGTGATCGCCTGATTGCCCTCGATATCCTCGGACAGGCCGAGGTGACATTCACACAGGAGAACGGCGCAAAGGCCGCTACACGGGGCATGATCGCCATTGACAAGGAGCGTCTTGCAAAGCTGCCAGCGGAGAAGCTTGCGGAGTTGATGGAGTTCGGTGATCTCGAACGGATCTACGCACACCTCATCTCGCTGGCCAATATAGATAAACTCGGAACACGCTTGCGGCGCGTGGTTGCCGCTGCTGCGTACTGAACAAACAGCTTGGCCGCCACGTCTCATCGTGGCGGCCTACAATTGCGATCACCTCAGCAAATTCAAGTCAGGCAATGCTGTCAAACAGCAAATCGCCGGCATCCAGCTCACCAGGAGCCACGCCGCTCAGTGTTATGCTGCTGTCGCCGTAGCTAACGACGGCATCCCCATTTTGCTCGCCTATGACAAGGTCGTCGAAGCCGACACCGAGCGCCCTAATGTCGATCATGTCGATGCCGTCCTCAAAATCTGTTATCAGGTCGTCGCCCCAATCCGCTTCAAAGACAAAGTAGTCCTTGCCATCATTTCCGGTCAGGACGTTGTCTAGCGCATTTCCGATCAGGGTATCATTGCCAGCGCCACCTACTGCTTCCTCTATGTAAGTATTGTAAGCTAGGCCAATATTGTTGGTGATATTGTACCAGCCATAGGCGGTGCCTGCGGAGCTAAAGCTGCCCGGATTCAGGTTGAGTGTCACGCTGGAAGTAGAACCTGAAGCATCGAGCACGTCCCAGCCGCCGGAGTCCCAGATGGTCATGACAGTGTCATTCAGGCCCGAGACTACATAGACGTCGTCGCCCGCGGTCTCGGTTGTATTGGCACCATAGAGGTGCTGGAGCGCCGCGATATCGTAGACCATGTAGCTGGAGGGCTCTATCCCGCCGGTCGTCTTGTGCTCGGCATAGGACATGATGGTAAATTGCGCATTGCTCTCTGCGATCGGCAAAGCCGATCCAGGATGGTCCATGCCTAGCGCGTGGCCAATCTCGTGCATCAGCGTCTTCATTCCGTCGCCGCCGAGAGAGTAGTCATGGTTAACGCTGTTATCGAGCCAGACATCGCCGCTCAACCCGAACTCTGCGCCAGACGGGCCATACGCCCAGGCTGAGCCCACATCGAAATCGGCAGTACCAAATGCCAGATCACCGACGCCATAGGTAACTTCGACGAATGTTATGTTCGTGAAGCTTTCAATCTGTGCCAGCGCTTCGAGTACTGCGGCACGTTGCTCTTCACTAAGCGGTTGGAAATCCGTGCGCTCGGGGGCGTTGGCACCGTAATAGTCCGGCACGGACTCCAGAAAGCTGTAGGTCAACGTGATTGCCGTTCCGCGCGGGACTTCCGGATCCCACCGGAAATCGGTCTCGCCTGCACCGTCCTTCAGAAGCGCTTCAAGGACATAATCCGGCACGGTTGGGCCCGTTGGCTCGGGTGACGGCTCAGGGCTGGGATCTGTACTCACGCTCATGTTGAGTACCACGGTGGCAGTCGCAGTACCGCCCATACCGTCGGAAACAGTATAGGTGAAGGTATCCTGAGATTGATCGGCCGACGAATCCGCGTAGAGCAGGGGCACCTGGTAGGTGAAACCGCCTTGCTCGTCGATCACGACGGTACCTCCATTCGCGGTCACTGTGTCGTAGCTCACAATGAATAGCGTATCGCCATCGGCATCCGTATCGTTGTCGAGCAAGCTATTCGCGGAGGTGAACAGATCGAAGCTTGTCAGATCATAGATCTCGCCATTTGCTTCGGGAAGATCGTTGGTGGCGATGATCTCCAGATGGACCGTCGAAGTCGCCGTCTCTCCGTTCGCGTCCATCACAGTATAGGAGAAGCTATCACTGCCGGTGGCGTTCAGATCGGGTGTATAGGTGATGGTGCCATCAGCTTCAATCGTCACAGTGCCGTGCAAAGCCCCACCGACGGACGCTAGCACAAGCCCGTCTCCGAAATCATTGGCGAGCGGCGAAATTGAAATCGGGCTGTCTTCGTCGATTGTTGCATAATCTTCATTCGCAACT
The DNA here is from genome assembly GCA_964454145.1 of uncultured Oceanicola sp. Taxonomy (GTDB): domain Bacteria; phylum Pseudomonadota; class Alphaproteobacteria; order Rhodobacterales; family Rhodobacteraceae; genus Vannielia. The sequence goes on from CAYVQK010000001.1 coordinate 80,183, forward strand.
GGTGGTGCTGGTGAAGTTTCGGCACCTGCTCCACCGCTGTTCAGATCGGATACGAGCACGTCCTGATCGTCGAACCGAAGGATTTCCACGTTCACAAGAAGATCACTGTACAAGATCTCGCCATCTGCAAAGCTCGTAACGATGACCCCCTCGGGGGTGGCTTCGATCTGATAATCCTCGTAGTTTCCGTCATATACCGCGGTATCAGTCCCGGAACCGCCATCGAGGGTATCGTTTCCTTCGCCTCCTTCAAGGATGTCGTTACCCGCATATCCCGACAGGTAGTTGTCGCCAGTATTGCCGATCAGCAGGTTGTCGAGGTCGTTGCCGTCGCCTGTCAGTGGATCGCTCCCGACAAGGGTGAGGTTCTCGACTTCATCGGGCAAAGTGAAATCCACGGAGGACTCTACGGTGTCCGTCCCACCGTTCTTGCGTTCACTGATAAGAACGCCAATCTCGTTGACGATGAACAGATCATCGCCGCGCGTTCCGTAGATGATGCTAGTGTCTGTTGTGGAGCCGGACCCACTCTTGCCCTTGCCGCCGTTGTCTGCTCTGGCCATGTCTTCATGCCCCTCGAGGTTCGAATACCGAAATGCGTCGTTCAGTGCCTTCGACGGTCTAGCTGCTCATCGCTTGGCCATTTTTCCGAGCGGCAGCTCTCGTCTTAAGATGGCGCTTGAAATTGCTCGCTCTGTCTGACGTTTTTGGGGCGTTACTTTGCTGATACGGGGGCGCGAATGGGGCACTCAGGATGGTTTTCTCGACAATTGATCGCAGGCGACACTTGGACTTGACCCCTGAAACTGGTCCGTTCCGACTGCGGATTTTCGGGCACACTTCGGAAGCGAGAGGCCTTCCCCCTGAAAAGTGGTCCTCCCTGAAGTAGGCCTTTCGAGCCAGATGGA
>CAYVQK010000002.1:0-4551 GCA_964454145.1 uncultured Oceanicola sp.
GCCGCATCCAGCAGCTCGCGCCGCCGGATGAGCTCTACGAGGCGCCGCAGAACAGCTTCGTGGCGCAGTTCATCGGCGAGAACAACACGCTGGAGGGCGTGGTACAGGAGCTGAAGGACGGCATCGCCATGGTCAAGCTCGACGGCTCCGACGCGGTGATCGAGGCCAAGGCGGTGAACGTGAGCAAGGTCGGTGACCGCACCCGCGTGTCGATCCGGCCCGAGCGGGTCGAGACCAACCCCGCGCGGCTCCAGGACAACGCCCACACCCTCACCGCGGAGGTGCTGGAGTTCATCTACATGGGCGACATCTACCGCACCCGGCTCAGGGTTGCCGGCAACGAGAACTTCGTCGTGAAAACCCGCAACGCGCCCGACGTGGCGCGGATGACACCGGGCCAGACCGTGCAGATCGGCTGGCTCCCCGAGGATTGCCGCGCGCTCGACGCTTGAGCGGTGCGGCCCGCCTCCCGGCCTGCCCGGGGCAGGGGCGCGGACGAAAAAAACACGGGCATGACAACAAGGAGTGCATACGCATGACCATGAAGAAAACCATCCTTGCGACCACCGCGCTGACCGTTACGGCCGGCATGGTCTTCGCAGAGGCCCACGGCAATATGGCCGACAGCATGACGCTCGTCAGCTGGGGCGGCGCCTACCAGGCCTCGCAGCAGAAGGCCTATACCGAGCCCTACCTGGCCGAGAACGACGGCGTGTCGGTCACCTGGGACGAAAGCTCCCCCGAGGCCGTGGCCAAGCTGCGCGCCATGAACGAGGCCGGCAACATCACCTGGGATCTGGTCGATGTTGAAGCCGCCGACGCCATCCGCCTCTGCGACGAGGGCCTGGCGATGGAATACGACAGCGAGGAACTGGCCGCCGCGCCCGATGGCACCTCGGCCGAGGACGACTTCGGTGACCTGATGGTCTCCGACTGCTTCATCCCGCAGATCGTCTTCTCCACCACCTTCGGCTACCGCACCGACATGGTGCCCGAGGGCGTGGAGCCGCCGACCGGCGCCTGCGACGTGTTCGACCTCGAGAAGTACCCGGGCAAGCGCGCGCTGAACAAGCAGCCGATCGCCAACATGGAGTGGGCGCTGCTCTGCGACGGTGTGGCCTACGAGGACGTCTACGACGTGCTCGAGACCGACGAGGGCCAGGCGCAGGCCTTCGCCAAGCTCGACACCATCAAGTCGGAGACGATCTGGTGGTCGGCCTCCGCCGAGCCGATCCAGATGCTCGCCGATGGCGAGATCTTCATGGGCTCCGCCTACAACGGCCGCCTGTTCTCGGCGATCGTCGAGCAGGACCAGCCGATCGGCATGGCCTGGGACTGGCAGATGTTCGACATCGACGGCTGGGTCGTGCCCGCCGGTCTTCCCGAGGACCGTCTGGCCCGCGTGAAGGACTTCCTGTTCTACGCGACCGACACCCAGCGCCTGGCCGACCAGGCCAAGTACATCTCCTACGGCCCCGCACGTGCGTCGTCTGCTCCGCTCGTGGGCCAGCACGCCGAGCTCGGCATCGACATGGCACCCCACATGCCGACCGATCCGAACAACGCCGAGAACACCTTCGTGAACAACTACACCTGGTGGGCCGACTACCGCGACGACCTGGACGCCAAGTTCCAGGCCTGGCTCGCGCAGTAAGGCTTTCGGCCGGTGGGCAGATTGCCCACCCCACGAGATCGGGCGGTCCCTCGCGGGGCCGCCCCACCCACAAGAAAATTCGGGGGACGACCATGCCCAAGGGCTACATCATCGGCCATATCGTCGTGAAGGATCCGGAAGGCTACAAGGCCTACGTGACCGGCGACACGCCCATCCTCAAGGCCCATGGCGCGCGCTTCCTTGTCCGCGGCGGCAAGTCCGAGGCGCCCGAGGGCGATGTGCCCGAGGGGATGCGCCACGTCGTCTTCGAGTTCGACACATTCGAGGCCGCCAAGGCCGCCTATGAAGATCCGGCCTACCAGGAGATCTCGCTGATCCGGAAGGCCACCGCCGAAAGCACGATCATCCTGGTCGAGGGGCACACGGATGTCTGACGCCGCCGCCAGCCCCTCCCACGCCCACCCCGAGAAGGATTCGGCAGGCCGCCTGCTCGCCGCCGACGGCACACCGCTGAAGCGCTCCCTCGCCAGGGCGCTGCGCCGCCAGAAACTCCGCGCGCTGGCGCTGATCGCGCCGCTGCTGATCTTCGTCCTGCTCACCTTTATCGCCCCCATCGCCGACATGCTGTTCCGCTCGGTCGAGAACGATATCGTCGCCGAGACGCTTCCCGAAACGGTCGAGGCGCTGGCGGAGTGGGATTATGCCTCGGGCGAGCCGCCATCCGACGAGGCCTATCTCGCGCTCTACCGCGACCTGGCGGTGGCGGTGGAATACAAGACCCACACCCGCCTCGGCTCGCGCCTGAACTACGAAAGCTCCGGCATCTCCTCGCTGTTCCGCCAGACGGGGCGCGGCGTGGAAGACATGGGCGAGCTCTACCAGGACCAGTTCGAAGATCTGAACCCGGCCTGGGAAGAGCCCGAGACCTGGGCACGGCTGATGGGGTCCGACGACTGGCTGGCCGCGCAGGCCGAGGAGGGCGCGGCGGCCGGCTTCGAGCTGCGCGACGGGATCGCCGGCGCCCTGCCCAACACCACGCGGGCCTATTCGGAGTTCGCGGAGTTCACGCAGAACGAGGATGAGGACAACCCGGCCGAGGAAGACCCCTGGGCCTATGTCTACGCCATGCTCTGGCTGGACCTCACCGGCCCCGTGCAGATGGACGCCTACAACGGCCCCGACACCGCCCTGCTCGAGGAAGCACGCGCCGCCGCTGCCGGCTTCGAAAGCCAGACCTGGCGCGAGGGCTTCGTCGGGATCGACGAGGACTGGGAGGATCTCGAGGTCTGGGGCACGATCAAGGCCTATTCCGGCGAGTTCACCAGTGGCTACTTCCTCAACTCGGTCGACCTGAAGCTGACGCCCGAGGGCATCGAGCAGCAGGAAGGCAACCAGCGCATCTACCTGACGCTGTTCTGGCGCACCATCGTGATGTCGCTGGCCATCACCTTTTCCTGCATCCTGCTGGGCTACCCGGTGGCCTGGCTGCTGGCGAACCTGCCGATGCGTATCTCGAACCTCCTGATGATCCTCGTCCTGCTGCCGTTCTGGACCTCGCTTCTGGTGCGGACCAGCGCGTGGAAGGTGCTGCTGCAACAACAGGGGGTGATCAACGACGTGCTCGTGTGGATCGGGCTCATCTCCGACGCCAACCGGTTGGTGATGATCAACAACGTGACCGGCACGATCATCGCCATGACGCATATCCTGCTGCCCTTCATGATCCTGCCGATGTACTCGGTGATGCAGACCATTCCGCCGTCATATCTCCGAGCCGCCAAGAGCCTCGGCGCGACCAACTGGGTGGCCTTCTGGCGGGTCTACTTTCCGCAGTCGGTGCCGGGCATCGGGGCGGGGTCGATCCTCGTCTTCATCCTCGCCATCGGCTACTACATCACCCCCGAACTCGTGGGCGGCACCAAAGGGGTCTTCATCTCCAACCGGATCGCCTACCACATCTCGACCTCGCTCAACTGGGGCCTCGCGGCCGCGCTGGGCACGATCCTTCTGGCGGCGGTGCTGCTGCTCTACTGGGCCTATGACAGGATCGTGGGCATCGACAACGTGAAGCTGGGGTAGGGCAGATGGCAATTCCGACATACGCAACGACGGGCCAGCGGATCTGGTACTACGGCTTCCGGGTGATCTGCGGGCTGATCTTCTTCTTCCTGATCGCGCCGATCCTGGTGATCATTCCGCTCAGCTTCAACGCCGAGGACTTCTTCACCTTCACGCCGGAGATGCTGAGCTTCGATCCCGAGGGATATTCGCTGAAGCACTACCGCGACTTCTTCACCAACTCCGACTGGCAACAGGCGCTGCGGAACTCGGTGAGCATCGCGCCGGTGGCGACGATCCTCTCGGTGGGCTTCGGCACGCTGGCGGCCATTGGCCTGTCGTCCGAGCATGTGCCGTTCCGCCGGGCGATCATGGCGATCCTGATCTCGCCGATGATCGTGCCGCTGATCATCTCGGCGGCGGGGATGTACTTCTTCTACTCCCGCGTCGGGCTCCAGGGCACCTACATCGGCGTGGTGCTGGCCCACGCCGCGCTGGGTATCCCCTTCGTCATCATCACCGTCACCGCCACGCTGGTGGGTTTCGACCGCTCGCTGACCCGCGCGGCGGCCTCCATGGGGGCCGACCCGGTGCGCACCTTCTTCAAGGTGCAGATGCCGCTGATCCTGCCCGGCGTGATCTCGGGTGCGCTCTTCGCCTTCATCACCAGCTTCGACGAGGTGGTGGTGGTGCTTTTCGTGGGCTCGGCCGGGCAGAAGACCCTGCCCTGGCAGATGTTCATCGGGTTGCGCGAGCAGATCTCGCCCACGATCCTCGCGGTGGCGACGCTGCTCGTGGTGATCTCCATCGCGCTGCTGGCCACCGTCGAGGTGCTGCGGCGCCGGAGCGAGCGGCTCAGGGGCATGTCGCCGGGCTGA
>CAYVQK010000002.1:4651-62110 GCA_964454145.1 uncultured Oceanicola sp.
CGTCGAGGTGCTGCGGCGCCGGAGCGAGCGGCTCAGGGGCATGTCGCCGGGCTGAGCCGTCGGACTGGGGGTTTCACACCCCCAGACCCCCGTGGAGATACTTGCAGCAAGAAAATGCACAGGATGCGGGGACAATTTTAGTCGAAGTGTCCATTTTCTTGCTGGAAATACTCAAAACATGGCCGGTCCAGCCACGCGCGTGCCGGTCAGGGCAGCAGAGTGAGCCAGCCCCAGGCGGTGAGCATGGTGAGGCCGGTGGCGATGAGCACCGCCGTGGCGGCCACACGCTTGGCGCGGTCGTACATGTTGGCGAAGATATAGGCGTTCACCCCCGGTGCCATGGCCGCGGTGATGGTGGCCGAGCGCAGGCCGGGCGTATCGACGCCGGTCAGGTGCGCCAGTGTCCAGGTGATCGCCGGGTGGAGCCCGAGTGCCAGCAGGCAGACCATGAGCGCCACCCGCAGGTCGCCCTCGGGCCGGTAGCGGTAGAGCACGCCGCCCAGAGCGAAGAGGGCGGCGGGCAGGCCCGCGCGGGCGATCAGGTCGGCCGCATCCATGATGACGCCCGGCACCGGCAGCCCAGTGAGGTTGACGGCGAGGCCCGCGAGGATGCCGAGGATCAGCCCGTTCGAGAACACGTTGCGCGCCACCCGGCCCGGCAGGGCCGAAAGTGGCGTGCCCCGCGCGCGCACCAGCTCCATCACCACGATACCGGTGGTCAGCAGCACCGGCGCATGCAGCGCGATGATGGCGTAGTTGCCCGTCAGCGCATCGGGCCCGTAGGCGCGCTCGGTGATCGGCAGGCCGAGCAGCAGCGAGTTGGAGAAGAGGCAGGCGAAGCCGATCACCACCGAATCCTCCCACTCCCGCCCGAAGATCAGCCGCGCCCCGGCGATGCCCGCCACGAAGCTCGTCAGCGCGCCGGCGTAGAAGGAAAAGAGCAGCGCTGGGTGGAAGCCCTCTGCCAGGTCGAGCCGGGTCATCGCCGCGAAGAGCAGCAGCGGCAGCGAGAAGGTCTGGGCGAAGCCCATGAGCATGTCGGTCGCCTCGGGCGGAAAGCGCAGCTTCCAGACCGCGAGATAGCCGAAACCGATGACGAGGAAGACCGGGAGGATGACCGAGGTGAGCGCGCTCATGAGGGCAGGGTCAGCACGAGCCCGTCATGGGCCGGGGTGACATGCACCGGGGTCTCGGCCTCGACGGTGGCATAGTCGAGGTCGATGTGCATGTTGGTCAGCACGGCGCGCTTTGGCGCGGCCCGCTCGATCCATTCCAGCGATTTTGCAAGGTGGACATGGGAGGGGTGCGGTTTGCGGCGCAGCGCGTCGAGCACCCAGATGTCGAGCCCCTGCAGCGTGGGCCAGGCCGCCTCGGGGATGTCGGAGACGTCGGGCAGGTAGGCCAGCCCGCCGATGCGGAAGCCGAGCGCGTCGATCCTTCCGTGCTCCACCTCGAAGGGCGTGAAGGTCACCGGCCCGCCTGCGCCCTCCACCGAGAACGGCCCGTCGATGCCGTGCAGGTCCAGGATCGGCGGATAATCCGAGCCCGCGGGTTGCACGAAGGCGTAGCCGAAGCGGGCGATGAGGTCGTCGGTGGTGGCACCGTCCGCCCAGACCTTCACCCGGGAGCGCATGTTGAAGACGATCATCCGCAGGTCATCGAGCCCGTGGGTGTGGTCGGCATGGGCATGGGTGAAGACCACGCCATCGAGCGTGCCCACCTTCGCATCGAGCAGCTGGGCGCGCAGGTCGGGCGAGGTGTCGATCAGCACCCGGGTGGTGCCCTCGTGCCCGTCACGCTCGACCAGCATCGAGCAGCGGCGGCGGGCGTTCTTAGGGTTCGAGGGGTCGCAGTCGCCCCAGTTGTCGGGCAGGCGCGGCACGCCGCCCGAGGAGCCGCAGCCGAGGATGGTGAAGCGGTAGGTCATGCCACGGCCCGGGTGAAGAGCCGCTCGAAATTGGCCTCGGTGGCGGCGGCGAACGCCTCGTAGCCGAGGCCGAAGATCTCGGCGCCGACCTTCGCGGTATGGGCCGTGTAGGCCGGCTCGTTGCGCTTGCCGCGGTGGGGCGGGGGCGCGAGATAGGGGCTGTCGGTTTCCACCAGCACGCGCTCCAGCGGCGCCGCGGCGAAGATGTCGCGCAGTTCCTGGCTCCTGGGGAAGGCAGCGATGCCCGACATCGACAGGTAGAAGCCCATGTCGAGCGCGGCGCGGGCCAGCCCGGCGCCCGAGCTGAAGCAGTGCATCACGCAAGCATAGGGCCCGGCCTCGAAGCCCTCGCGCAGGATCGCGGCCATGTCGTCATCCGCCGCGCGGGCGTGGATGATGAGCGGCAGCCCGGTCTCGCGGGCGGCCTCGATGTGCACCCGCAGGCTCTGCTGCTGCACCTCGGCGCTCTCGGCGGTGTAGTGATAATCGAGCCCGGTCTCGCCGATGCCCACCATCTTCGGGTGCTCGGCGGCCGCCACCAGCTCCTCCACCGTCATCAGCGGTTCGTCGGCGGCGCTCATCGGGTGGATGCCGAAGGCATGGTAGACCTCGGGGTAAGCCTCTGAAATCGAACGCACGTTCGCCAGCCCGGCCCGCCTGGTGCAGATCGTCACCATCCGCCCAACGCCCGCGGCCTTCGCACGGGCGATGATCTCGGGAAGCTCGCCCTCGAAGTCGGGAAAATCGAGGTGGCAGTGACTGTCGGTGATCGCAGAAGGCATCGGGGCTCCGGTGGCTCAGAGGCGCATCTCGGCGGCCGCCTCGGAGATTTTCAGGCAGATATCCGTGATGAGGGCGGGGGCGTCAAGGTTCACCGCCGCCCCGGCACGGGCCCGGGCACCGAGGGTGGCGGCAAGCTCGGCCCAGGCGCGGGCGCGATGGGCATCGGGGGCGAGCCGGGTGAGCAGCGCGGCCTCGCCGGGCGCCGCCTCGGGGGCGGGCGGCCCGAGCGCGCCGGTGCGGGCGGTGCGGGCCAGGAGCGTGTCGATCAGCCGGGTGGTCAGGCGGAAGCGGTCGGTCGCGTCGCGCCCGGCGCATTTGGCGGCCAGCGCCAGCACAGCGGGGCGGTCGAGCTTCGGCAGGTCGCGGAACAGGGCGACGAGGGCGGCGTAAAGGGCGAGGCCCTCGTCGTCGATCAATTGCAGCGCGGTGGCCACCGAGCCCTCGGAAAGCGCCGAGAGCGCGGCGCGCTGGGCGGCGTCCTCCGGCGGCTCGGCCCCCGCCTCGCGCAGGGCGGCGGTCAGCGCGGCCTCCGAGAGCGGCGCGCAGGGCAGCACCTGGCAGCGCGAGCGGATCGTGGGCAGGAGCGAGGCCGGCGCGTGGGAGATCAGCAGCAGCACGGTGTTCAGCGGCGGCTCCTCGAGCACCTTCAGCACCGCGTTGGCGGCGGAGGCGTTCATCTCGTCGGCGCTGTCGATCAGCACCACGCGGCGGGCGTTCTCGGCCGCGGAATAGGCGAAGAAGCGCTTCAGCTCCCGCGTGCTCTCCACGTCGATCACCGTCTTGAACCGGGCGGGGGCGGGCTTCTCCACCCACTTGCGGCGCAGCAGCATCAGGTTGCCTTCCGAGCCCGCGGCGATGCGGCGGGCGACCGGGTGGCCGGGGTCCACCGCCAGCGTCTCGGGCACCTCCGGCTCACCGAAGAGCCCCGCCTCCTGCTCCAGCGGCGTGGCGATGAGAAACCGCGCGATCCGCCAGGCCAGCGTCGCCTTGCCGATGCCGCGCGGCCCGGTGATGAGCCAGGCATGGGGCAGGCGGCCGGAGGTGAAGGCGGCGAGAAAGCGCGCCTCGGCCTCCTCCTGGCCATAGAGCGTTTCAGTATGGCGGGGGTGGGGGTAGTCGCCCAGCCGGTCGGCCTCGGGCAGGGCCTCGGCCAGGCCCAGTGGCGCGGCGCTCATGGCAGGCGCTCCCGCACGGCGGCGATGACGTCGGCGCCGATCGCCTCCGCGTCGCGGCGCGCGTCGATCAGGCGGCAGCGGGCGGGCTCGGTCTCGGCCAGCGCAAGGAACCCGGCGCGCAGCTTCTGCTGGAAGGCGAGCCCCTCCTCCTCGAAGCGGTCCTCCCCCGAGCGGCGGGCGAGGCCCCGGGCCAGCGCCACCTCCGGGTCCATGTCGAGGATCAGCGTGAGGTCCGGCTCGCGCCCGATGGCGAGGTCATGCAGCGCATCGACGAAAGCACGCAGCTCGCCCCGGGCGGCGCCCTGGTACACGCGGGTGCTGTCGGCGAAGCGGTCGGAGATCACCACCTTGCCAGCCGCGAGGGCAGGGGCGATGACCCGCTCGAGGTGGTCGCGCCGCGCGGCGGTGAAGAGCAGCGTCTCGGTCTCGCCCGACCAGCGGTCGGGGGCCCCCTCCACCAGCAGTCGGCGGATCTCCTCGGCGCCGGCCGAACCGCCCGGCTCGCGGGTCAGCACCACCTCGCGGCCCTCGCTCTCGAGCCACGCGCCGAGTGCCCGCGCCTGGGTGGACTTCCCGGCGCCGTCGATGCCTTCGAGGGTGATGAAAAGGCCGTGCGGCTGCGTCATGGGCGGACGTTATACCGACGCCTCGACAGGCGCAAACCGCTCGGGACAGGAGATTTCGGGTCCCCGGCGCGGTTAGGTGGACAGCCACAGTCCCGCCTCTCATCGCTCCGAAAATATCCTGCGGGGGTGCGGGGGTGCAAAACCCCCGCGTGCCTGAACCTGCGGCCGGGCGCTGCGGCCCGATGCGGCACTACTGCGGTGCGGCCTGGCTGGCGAACTGCCTCATCAGCACGCCCGCCGCCGTCTTCAGACGGGGCAGGAAACCGCCTTGGGGCACGTCGCGCTCGGCCACCAGCGGCACGGTGATGGGCTCCATGTCAGGCAGGCTCACGGTGAGGCTGGCCACCTGGTCGCCGGCGGCGATGGGCGCGCGCAGCGGGCCCTCGTAGCTCACCTCGGCCTTGACCCTGTCCTGCGCCAGCGCGGGCATCAGCACCTCGAGATCCTTCGCCAGCACCAGCCCGACGCGCGGCTCCGCGCCCATCCACACCGGCGCCTCCGCGAGCCGCGTACCTTCGCCGGCCACGGTCTTCTGCACGAACTGGCGGAAGGCCCAGTTCACGATGTTGATCGATTCCTGCTTGCGGGCGTCCTCGCTGTCGAGCCCGGTGACAACGAAGACGATCCGGCGGTTGCCCTGCTTGGCCGAGCCCACGAGGCCGTAGCCTGCCTCCTGGGTGTGGCCGGTCTTCAGCCCGTCGGCCCCGATGCCCAGCTTCAGCAGCGGGTTGCGGTTGTTGTGGTTGGTCGGCACCCGCCCGTCGAAGGCGAACTCTTCCATACCGAAGTAGCCGTAGTACTCCGGAAACTCCCGGATCAGCCGCAATGCGAGCACGCCGAGGTCGTGCATCGACATCCGCTGGCCGGGGTTGGGCCAGCCGCTCGCGTTGGCGAAGGTCGAATTGGTCATCCCGAGGTCGCGGGCGCGCTCGTTCATCAGCCGTGCGAAGCCGTCCTCGGTCCCGGCAAGCCCTTCGGCCACCACCACGCAGGCGTCGTTGCCCGACTGGACGATGATCCCCTTGATCAGATCCTCGACCGTGGGCCGGTCGGTGGTGTTGAGAAACATCGACGAGCCGCCCATGTTCTTGGCGCGCTCGCTGACGGTGAAGGTGGTATCGAGCGTCACCCGCCCGTCGCGCAGCGCCTCGAAGAGCATGTTCAGCGTCATCAGCTTCGACATCGACGCCGGGGGCAGGGCGGCGTCGGCGTTCTTCGACAGCAGGATGGTGCCGGTCGTCTCGTCGGCCACCCAGGCCGATGTGGCGCGGGTCTCGAAGGCGGCGGCGGCATTGGTCGCGGCGGTGGCGATGAAGAGGGCGAGGGCTACGAGCCGAAGCATGGGGGCGGAGATCCTTTCCTGTCCGGCCCCGGCGTGTCGGGGGCCGGGGGTGGTGCAGGGCGGGAATGGCGTTCTGGCTGAGTCCCGCCTCAGTTCGTCACAAAATACGCGTCCTGGAAGCCCATCGCCTTAACTTTTTCGAGAAGCACCTCCCGATCGGCGGCGCTATGCGCAGGGCCGATCACGACACGCCAGAAGGTCTTTCCGGCGGACTGCTGCTCGTAGACGGTGGGCACGACGCCCGCCTGGCGCATCTTGGCGGCGGTGCCGTTGGCATTGTCCTCGACCGAGAAGATCCCGATCTGCACATAGCTCTTGCCGCCCGAAGGCTTGGGCCCGGCGGCGCGGGCCGCGGGGGCGGCAGCCGCCGCGGCGGTGGGCGCCAGCGGGGCGGCAGAAATCTCGGGCGTCGCGACGCCCACGGGCGGGGCCGCATCGGCGGCGGCGGAGATGGTGGCGTCGGCCTTGGCGCGGCGCTCCTTCTTGCCGCTCAGGCGCTGCCAGAAGCCCTTCTTGGCTTTGGTCTTGGGCTCAGCGGCGGGCTGCGCGGCAGCAACCGCGACCTGTTCGCCGGCCGGCTCGCCCGCCGGGGCCCCGGTGCCCTCGGCGCGGGCGATCGCGGCTTCGGCGGAGGCCAGCGGCGCATCCAGCGAGGCCTGCTCGATCGCCTCGGGGGCGGCGATGGTATCTGTCTCGGTCGGCGCGGCGGCGACCGCGGGTGCCGCCTCGGGCACCTCCTCGCGCACCAGCGCCACCACGTCGAGCCGGGTCGGCGCCCCGGGCAGCACGCCCAGCGCATTGGCGGCATCGGAGGAGACCTGGAGCTTCGGCCCCGGGTTCTCGCGCTCGCGCTTGAACAGCGCGCCGATCACGAACTTGCCGTTGGTCTCGTTGCGGATGATGACCCGCTCGGGCTCCTTCACGTCGGGGTGGGCGATCCAGACCCCGCCGAGCGAGGGCCGCCCGTCCCAGAGCCCGTCCTCGTTCTTCGAGAAGACCTCGGGCGCCTCGACGTCGCGCTCCACCAGCTTGGTGGTCGCCGGCCGGTCGACCGCCGCCGTGGCCGGCCCGTCAGCCTTCTTTCCGAATGTCGGCCCTGCACCATCCGCGCAGGCCGTCAGTGCCAGTACCGACACCGAAATCAGGCCTGCCTGAAGGAGTTTGCCCTTGCCCATGCTTCGCCCCTTTGTCCGCCTTCTGGTCGGGTCATTGCCCGCCATGGCTTCATTTGCCGCCGGTTTTCCGGCTGATCTGCTCTCGAACGTCACAATACATAGGTGAGGGCGCCATGCAAACCCGAGATATCGGGCCCGGGCAAAAATCGGCGTGAGGGGTGTTGCCTTTTTCGCGCCCCCGGGGTTTGTGGGCTGCGTCCCGGGCCTGCCGCCTGTCCGGGGCCCGGAGGAAGCGTGGCCGAGCGGTTGAAGGCACTGGTCTTGAAAACCAGCGACGGGGAAACCCGTTCGTGGGTTCGAATCCCACCGCTTCCGCCATTTTTCTATTTTTATGTAAAAAATCAAATACTTAAATTTCGGGGATGGCTGATCCCGCCAAAAATCCCACCATCGCCAGCGGTCCTTGCGCGATCACGCCGATCGCAAACGCTGTAACATTTCGTGAAAAGTGGGATCTGTGAAACCGCCCGCAAGGCGACGCGGCGGCCGCAATATATGCGAATGGATCACGCGTCTCAGTCAATGGCGCTGGGGGCGCGTATGCCCTCACTAGCGGAACCCACAATGCCCCTCGACAAAAACAACATCTACCTCAACGTCAACCAGGTCGCCGAGCGGCTTGGCGTATCCGCGGACACCATCTGGCGCTGGAAGCGCCAGGGTGAGTTCCCCAAGGCCGTCAAGCTCGGCGGCCGCACGACGCGCTGGCGTCTTGTTGATGTCGAGGCTTGGGAGGTGGGGCGCAAGGTGAGCTTCGCCACTCACCTTGCTGTTTTCTAGGCGTCCACAAGGGTCTGCCCGGCTGTGCACTGGAAAGGTCAGAGCTGGTGCGGGGAAGCCTGCAAGGTCCAGAAGTCGTCACTCGACCACATCTCAACCGCGGCTGCGGTTAACAGCCGCGGAAAACATCTGCTGCGTTTTTGAGCTCATCGCAGAACGAGACCGAGGTAGCGCCCCGTCCGGGCAAGGGTCACTCCGCAAGATCTCATCTTTGAAAGAACCGCAAACATGACCCACCACTCCCGCTACGAAACCATTGCGATGCGTGGTGACGTCCCGAGGCGATCAGAGAACCTACCGGGACAGCATCTTGCCGGCTTTCCGCAGAACGCTCGCGGGTAGCCTTAGCGTGCTTCGCACGGGGCGGTTGGGCTTTCCCTGAATCGAGCTTGTAAGCACTGCAAATCTTCCTATTGACCTTCCAGTGACTGGAAGGGTTACACCCCCCGTTCATCAGCAGGTCCACCGGAAAGGACTCACCATGAACAGCACTCACGCCCACTCCCACGGCCAGGCCCAAGAGGGTGTCACCCGCGACCCTGTCTGCGGGATGACCGTCGACCCGGCCGCCGGGAAGCCCTCGGCAGAACATGACGGCCACAGGTATCACTTTTGCTCCGAAGGGTGCCGCGCGAAGTTCGTGGCGGATCCCGAGGCCTATCGAACGGCCGAGGACCCGGTCTGTGGCATGAGCGTGGAGCGCGCGACGGCGACGCACATGATCAAGCGCGACGGGCAACGGATCTACTTCTGCTCCGCACGGTGCCAGGAGAAGTTCGAGGCGGCGCCTGAGACTTACCTGGGCGACCGCCCGACGCCTGCGGCCATGCCGAGGGGCACGCAATATACCTGCCCGATGCACCCGGAGATCGTGCGGGACCAGCCGGGCGACTGCCCCAAGTGCGGCATGGCGCTGGAGCCGATGACACCGAGCGCCGACACCGGACCCAACCCGGAGTTCACCGACTTCAAGCGGCGGCTCTGGATCGCGGGGCCGCTGGCTCTGGCCGTCTTCGTGCTGGAGATGGGCGCGCATGTCGGCCTGCCTTTCGCCGACTGGATCGGGCACGGCGCCTTCGGCTGGGTGCAGTTTGCCCTGGCCACACCGGTGGTCTGGATCTGTCGCCCCTTCTTCAAGCGCGGCTGGGCCTCGATCATCAACCGTTCGCCCAACATGTGGACCCTGATCGCGATCGGCACCGGGGCGGCCTATATGTTTTCCATCGTCTCCCTGCTGGCCCCGGGCCTGCTTCCGGAGCAGGTGCGCGACGGGATGGGGATGGCGCCGGTCTACTTCGAGGCGACGGCCGTGATCCTGGTGCTGGTTCTGGTCGGACAGGTCATGGAGCTGGCGGCCCGCGAACGCACCGGCGACGCGATCCGGGCCCTGATGGACCTCGCACCGAAGACGGCGCGGCGGGTGACCGGCGACGGCGAGGAAGACGTGCCGCTCGATGAGGTGGCGACGGGCGACATTCTGCGGGTCCGCCCCGGCGAGGCCGTGCCGGTGGACGGGGTGGTGACCGAGGGCCGTTCCTCGGTCGACGAGAGCATGATCACCGGCGAACCGGTGCCCGTGGAGAAGGTCGCGGGCGAAGAGGTGACGGGCGGCACGCTGAACAAGACCGGCAGCTTCCTGATGGAGGCGCAGGGCGTGGGCGAGGACACCACCCTCGCGCGGATCGTGCAGATGGTGGCCTCCGCCCAGCGGTCCCGCGCGCCGATCCAGGCCATGGCCGACCGTGTCTCGGCCTGGTTCGTTCCGGCCGTGGTGGCAGCCGCTCTGCTGGCCTTCGTGGCATGGTGGGTGCTCGGGCCTTCGCCTGCGCTGTCCTACGCCTTCGTGGCGGCCGTGTCGGTGCTGATCATCGCCTGCCCCTGTGCGCTGGGTCTGGCCACGCCGATGTCGATCATGGTCGCCACCGGGCGGGGGGCGAATGCAGGCGTGCTCATCCGTGACGCCGAGGCGCTGGAGCGTTTTGCCAAGGTCACCGCGCTGATCGTCGACAAGACCGGCACGCTGACAGAGGGCAAGCCGACGCTGACCGACGTGGAGGTGGCGGAGGGCGAAGCCGAGGGCCACATCCTCGCGCTGGCCGCGGCGCTGGAGCGGGGGTCGGAGCACCCCCTGGCGGAGGCCATCGTCAGCGGCGCTGAAGAGCGCGGAGCCGAACGGCTCGACACCAGCGACTTCGAGGCTGTCACCGGGAAGGGTGTGAAAGGCGTGGTCGACGGCCGCGACGTGGCGCTGGGGAACGCGGCGATGATGGGCGAGCTCGGAGCCGACGCGGGCCGCCTGGCGGAGAGGGCGCGTGAACTGCAGGGCGAGGGTAAGACAGCGATGTTCGTAGCTGTCGATGGCAGGGTCGCCGGATTGGTGGCGGTGGCCGACCGGATCAAGGAGACGACGCCCAAGGCCATCGCCGCACTTCACGACCTCGGGCTCAGGATCATCATGGCCACGGGCGATGCCGAGGCCACCGCACAGGCCGTCGCCGGACAGCTCGGCATCGACGAGGTGCATGCCGAGGTGAGCCCGGAAGACAAGAACGCTCTCGTGCGCCGGCTGAAGGACGAAGGCCTCTCGGTGGCCATGGCGGGCGACGGGGTGAACGACGCCCCCGCCCTGGCGGAGGCCGACGTGGGCATTGCCATGGGTACCGGTGCCGATGTTGCGGTGGAGAGCGCAGGGATTACGCTGGTCAAGGGTGACCTTGGCGGCATCGTGCGGGCTCGGCGCCTGGCCGAGGCCACCATGCGCAATATCCGGCAGAACCTGTTCTTCGCCTTCGTCTACAACACGGCCGGCGTCCCGCTCGCTGCCGGGGTGCTCTACCCGCTGATGGGCGTGCTGCTCTCGCCCATCGTGGCGGCGGCGGCGATGAGCCTGTCCTCCGTCTCGGTCATCGGCAATGCGTTGCGCCTTCGTGCAACGCGCCTTTGACCGGCCCGTCGCAGGCGGTGGACATTCTGCCGCCTGCGCGCGCGTGGGAACGCTGGCGGCAGAGCTTCTGGCGACAGCGCCCGGTGCACCGGAGGGGGGATCCGCTCGATTTGCTCCAAGTGACCGGCCCCGGTTGACCCGCCCTGTCCGACCACCCATGATGCGGTGCCTGAAGGAGGTGTTCACTTGCGTCACGTGCTGATCCTGCTGGTGTTTCTGTTGACGGCCATCGTGGCCGCGCCCGGAATATCCGTGGCGCATGACATGCCGCATTCAGCTGAGTGCCCCGGCTGCGACACCATGGTCGGCGGCGTGGAGGGCGGCGGCGACCATCAATGCCAGCATGGCGGCCACGTGGCAGCCGCGACGCTGGCCGAGATCAGCGCAGCACCCTCGCCCCTGCATCTCGTCGGATCGAGTGGCCTGATGGCCGGTGATATCGACGCGCCCTCCAGGGCCCTCCAGACAGACCTGCCGCCGCCACGAGCCTGAGCCTGACGGACCGCATCGCGCGTCCGACGGGACGTGCTCGAGACCAATGCGCGACAGGATGTCGTGCCTTTCAGGATCAGCGAAATGAACAAGCTATTCCCGGCTGCCGCGGCAGCCCTCCTCGTTGCAGGCGGAGCTTTCTATTTCATCGCAGGGCGCGGTGAAGAGACATCGACTGCGGCGGAACCCGCTCCCGGGGAACCTATCGTCGAGGTGGCTATCCCGGCCGCCCTCTCGCCCGAGGCCGAGATGGGCCAGCGGGCCTTCGCCGCCACTTGTGCGGCCTGTCACGGCGAGAATGCCGCCGGCAAGATGGGCTCGGGCCCGCCCCTCGTGCACAAAATCTACGAACCTTCGCACCATGGAGACATGGCCTTTCTCATGGCCGTGGAGCAGGGCGTCCGCGCCCACCACTGGCCGTTCGGCGACATGCCGATGCAGCAGGGACTGACCCGGGCGGATGTCGTTTCGATCGTGGCCTATGTGCGGGAACTTCAACGCGCCAACGGGATCGAGTGAGATGACCGGACACATCATGACGCGCCGCGGCTTCTGTGCCGGGCTTGCCGGGGCGGGTATGGCGGCGGCGCTCCCTGCGCGCGCGGCCGGACCCGAGCTTCTCACCGCCCAGGTGGCCGAGCTTCAGATCGCGCCGGAGGGCTATGGCGCCACCCAGGCCTGGACCTATGACGGCCAGCTCCCGGGGCCGATCCTGCGGCAACGGCAGGGCAGCCGGCTGGTGCGGCGGCTCGACAACAGATTGCCTGTGCCGACATCGATCCACTGGCACGGGATCAGGATCGATAACGCGATGGACGGCGTGGCCGGCCTGACCCAGGAGGCGGTTCCACCCGGCGGACAGTTCGACTACGCTTTCGACCTGCCGGACGCTGGCACCTACTGGTATCATGCGCACACCAATTCGAGCGAACAGGTCACCCGGGGACTTGCCGGCGCACTTATCGTGGAGGAGGCGGCCCCGCCGGACGTGGACCGCGACGAGGTTCTGCTGCTGTCGGACTGGCTGCTCGATCCTGAGACAGGGGCGTTCCAGGAGCCCTTCGATCATCCGATGCTGCGCAGCCATGGCGGGCGGTTCGGCAACCTGATCGGCACCAACGGTCGCTTCGATCTTGCCATCGAGGTGCGGCAGAACGAGCGCCTGCGGTTGCGGCTCATCAACGGGGCCACCGCGCGGATCTTCGGGCTGCGGCTCGAGGGGCTGTCCGGATGGACGGTGGCGCTCGACGGCATGCCCTTGACCACGCCGGAACCTCTGACGGGCGAGCTGGTGCTTGCACCGGCGCAGCGGATCGACCTGATCGTTGATGTCACCGCCGATACCGGCGAGACGGCGGCGCTGCTCAGGATCGACGATGACGACGGCTGGCGGCCCCAGGTGCGGTTTCCGGTTGTCGGCAGGATCTCGGCCGCGCGACGAGGGCCACCGACGCAGCTCACACCCAACCCTGGCATGGAGATCCCGGACCTGAACGAGGCTCGGGTGCTCGACATGAAGATGGAGGGCGGAGCGATGGGCGGGTTGCGGAGCGCGCGGTTCGAGGGCAAGGACCTCGGATTTCGCGCCCTCATGCAGAGGGGCCAGTTCTGGTCGCTCGCCGGCCAGGTCGGCCTGGCGGATACGCCCTTCGCCAGCCTCTCGCGCGGCGAGGTGGTGCGGATGAAGATCACCAACGACACCGCCTTCCCGCATGCCATGCACCTGCACGGTATGCACTTTCGGGAGGTGAAAAGGGACGGTGGCTTCGGTCCGATGCGAGATACGGTGCTCAGCCTCCCGGAACAGCCGATCGAGATCGCCTTCACCGCTTCCAACCCCGGCAAGTGGCTCTTCCATTGCCACATGCTCGACCATGCGGCCGCAGGCATGACTACCTGGATCGAAGTTGCCTGACAGGGCGACCATCATAGTAAACTGGAGAAGGACAACAGGATGCAGACATACAGGATCGCGATCGCGCTGGTCGTTTTCGGAACCGCGGCCTTTGCCCATGGCGGGGTGAAGGACAAGACCGTGCTTGCGCGGATGGAGGGCATGACGAGCCTGGCCGAGCAGGTGAAGGTCATAGGCGAGATGGTGAAGCGGGAGGCCGCCTTTGATGCCGAGGTGGCCAATGCGGCGCTTCACCAGATCTCGGAGGAGGCGGAGGCAATCCCCGTGCTGTTCGAGACCGAAGCCCAGGACCCGAAGTCGGAGACGCGGCCGCTGGTCTGGAAGGCGTTCGATGACTTCGAGCGCAAGGCGCTAAAACTCGAGCAGAGCACGGCCGGATTGGCGGGCAGCATAGAGACACCGTCCGACCTGCGCCCCGCGCTGAAGGCCGTCTCGGCGGCCTGCAGCGGGTGCCACGAGGTCTACCGGGAGTAAGCGGCGGATCGCCGTCGGCGACCCACCGAAAAGGTGAAGTTTGCCGCATTTTTGCACCTTTGCGGCGCGCTTTGGCCGCTCACGGGATTGAGAGTTGCCGCAAGTTGGGTGCGAGGGTAATCCACAGGTATGAACGATCTGGCACGGACAGTTCTGGCAGCTTGCCTCGTGGCTCTTGTCGCGATGTCAGTCCTTCTGACACCGGCCAATGCCACCGTGATGATCGCCTGCGATGCGCCGGATGCCTCCCATCAGGTGAGCCCGGAGGCGCACGCCCATGGCGCGTCGCACGATGATGCCGCCCACACGGACGCCGCCGACTCCTCCGGCAGCACTCACACGCACCCTGAGGGCCATTGCGCCAGCCATTCCTGCGTCGTGGGCGTTTCCGTGACGCAGCACGGCGCGACGGCATCGCTGACCCTCCAGAGCGCCGAACAGGATGTGCCTGCCGGTTCTCTCGTGGATCAATCCGCGCCAGAAGGTCTCCGCAGGCCCCCGCGCGCCTGATCATTCCTTGCAATGGGCCCGGCTCGAGGGAGCGGCCCGGAATGACCACATACAAGCGCGGAACTTCTATTCATGAACAAGATAATCGCGGCCGTCGTGCCGTTCGCTCTTGCGGCATGCGCGCCGCTTGAGCCCCTGCCAGTGGGTGCCGAACGGACAGGCACGACCACTGTCACCACCACCGCCCCTTCCGGCCCCGCGGTCGGCTGGGCTGGCTACGGGGTTCGCCCGCCGGCGGACTGGCGCGGCGTGAACGACGCACAGGCGGGGAACTGAAGATGAAAGTCAGAGTGATTGCACCCGTCGCGGTGCTGGGGCTGCTGGCGGCCTGCGCCGACACGGCCACCATCGGGCGCGTCAGCGCTCCCAGGGCAGGCTTGGCCGCCGTTCAGGCACAGGCAGGGAAGGCCAACGTCGGCACAGCGGCCTGGCACCTAAGCGCCGCCGAGATCGCCAGCGCCGAAGCACGGAGCAAAGGTCTGCTGTCCGGCAAGACCATCAGCGCCGAGACCGCCGTAAAGGTGGCGTTGCTGAACAACCGGGGGCTTCAGGCCTCTTACGCCGACCTGGGCCTGGCCGCCGCCGATGTCTGGGAAACCGCGCTTGGGCCGGTCCCCTCGATCGGTGTCTCTGTTTCCGGCCTCGCAGGAGATGTGACGCGCACGCTTGAGGCCACGCTGCTCACCGCGGTGCTCGATGCCGTCACCGCAAAGCCGCGCACCAAGGTGGCCGAGCTGCACTTCCGCCAGGCACAGCTCGCGGCGGCCGGAGAGACGATTGCACTCGCGGTGGAGACCCGGCGGGCCTGGATCGAGGCCGTCGCAGCCTTCGAGGCCGCAAGCCTGACAGCGCGCACCCAGAACGCGGCCAATGCCGCTTCCGAGTTGGCCTCGGAGTTGGGACGCACGGGCGCGCTCGGCGCTGCTGACCAGGCACGAGAGCACGCGTTCACCGCGGAGATCGCCGCCGAACTGGCCGATGCCAGGCTGGAGGCAGAACTGGCCAAGGAACGCCTCGCGCGGCTCATGGGCGTGTCTCTGGGGCAGGTCACCTTCTATGTCCCGGACGCGCTGCCCGGACTGCCGGGAAGCCCGCGTTCGCGGTCCGACATCGAGCGCCTCGCCCTGCAGAACCGCCTCGACCTCGCCTCCGGACGCCTCGAGTTGCAGGCCATTGCCGCAGACTACCGGCTGAAGGGCCAGACCAGGGCGGTTTCAGACGTTGCCATCATGGCAGGTGCCGAGGTGGAGAATGGGGACGGAGAGACGGAAGTGAACCCCGTGCTCGAGGTCGAGTTCGAGATCCCGCTCTATGACACCTCCAAGCTCAGCTCGCGGCGCGGCGCGCTGACCTACCTGAAAGCGGCCAACAGCCTCGCCCAGGCGGCCACCGATGCGCGGGCCGATGCGCGTATGGCTCATATGGCCGTCACCGGCAAACACGCCGTTGCACGGCACTGGCGCGACGCGGTGCTGCCGCTGCGGAGGACGATCGATGCGGAGGCGCTCAAGTCCTACAACGGCATGATCTCCTCCACCTTCGAGCTTCTCGAAGACGCGCGCGACGGCCTCGAGGCTCAGCTCGGCGCCGCGGAAGCCAAGCGCGATTACTGGCTAGCCGAAACCGAAGTGACCGCCGCGATCTGGGGCAGCGCCCCTGGCGCAGGTGGCGAAGAAGAAGGAGAAGAGGAATGAACCGCAGACAGCTTCTCGGAGCAGGCCTGACCGCAGGCGCGGGCGCGATACTGGCACAGGCCGGCAGCGCCGAAACCCGCTTCCGCGACCTTCCGGAGGCCGCCTCTACCGACAGCCCTTACACCCAGGTGCCGCCGCGCCCAACGGATCGGTTCGACTACAACCCGGTTGTCACCCTCAACGGCTGGTCGCTGCCCTGGCGGATGAACGGCGACGTGAAGGAGTTTCACCTCGTCGCGGAGCCGGTGGAGCGGATCATGGCAGATGGCATGATTGCCCGGCTCTGGGGCTACAACGGCCAGTCCACCGGACCCACCATCGAGGCGGTCGAAGGTGAGCGCGTGCGGATCTACGTCACCAACCGGCTGCCAGAACACACCTCGGTGCACTGGCACGGGCTGATCCTGCCATCGGGGATGGACGGTGTCGGCGGGCTCTCGCATCCGGCTATCCCGCCCGGCAAGACCTTCGTCTACGAGTTCGATCTCGTGAAGTCGGGCACCTTCATGTATCACCCCCATGCCGACGAGATGGTGCAGATGGCAATGGGCATGATGGGCCTGTTCATCGTCCATCCGCGCGATCCGGCCTTCATGCCGGTGGACCGCGACTTCGCCTTCCTGCTCGCCGCATACGACATCGATCCGGGTACCGCCGTGCCCCGGATCATGGAGATGACCGACTTCAATCTGTGGACATGGAACAGCCGGATCTTCCCCGATATCGACCCGCTGGTCGTGTCGAAGGGCGACCGGGTGCGGGTGCGCTGCGGCAACCTCACGATGACCAACCATCCGATCCACATGCATGGCTACGACTTCCAGGTCACCTGCACCGATGGCGGCTGGGTGCCGGAAAGCGCGCGCTGGCCTGAGGTTAGCATCGACATCCCGGTGGGCGCGATGCGGGCCTACGAGTTCGACGCCGTGCACGAGGGCGACTGGGCGATCCACTGCCACAAGTCTCATCACACGATGAACGCTATGGGACACGACATCCCGACGTTCATCGGTGCAGACAAGCGGCGCCTTACGGGAATGATCCGGCGACAGCAGCCAGGTTACATGCCGATGGGCACTGCCGGCATGGCCGACATGGGCGAGATGTCGATGGAAATCCCGGACAACACCGTGCCGATGATGGCCGGCTGGGGGCCGCACGGGCCGCTGGAGATGGGCGGCATGTTCTCGGTGGTGAAGGTCCGCGAAGGGATCGCATCCGACGATTACGCCGACCCCGGCTGGTTCGAGAACCCGCCCGGCACCGAGGCCTGGGAGTGGACTGGCAGTCTGCCGGACCATGCCACCAAGTCCGGCCCGGAAACCCTGATCACACCGCGCGGAGAGCTCCGCCGGGGATAACCCCAAGAGCAGCACGAAGGAGAATATGCTCATGAAGATAATCCTACCGACTCTGGCCCTGCTTCTGACCCCGACCTTGAGTTGGGCTGAAGGCACACATGCCGGTGGGCATAAGATGATGCTGGGCGAACCCGCCCATGGCCATGCCACGCGCACCGTCAAGGTCATCATGAAAGAGGATTACGACGCCGAGAAGGTCTACATCTTCGACCAGAAAGAGCTGAGCTTCGCCGCCGGGGAGACCGTGCGGCTGCATATCGTCAATGCCGGCGAGGAGGTGCACGAGTTCGTCATGGATACCGCCGAGGCGAATGCCGAGCACAAGGCTCTGATGGAGAAGTTCCCGGAGATGGAACATGACGACCCCAATGCCGTCCGGCTCGAGCCCGGCGAGGAAGCCGAGATCATCTGGACCTTCGGCGAGGCTGGCACCTTCGAGTTCGCCTGCCTTCTGCCCGGCCACTACGAGGCCGGGATGCACGGCCCCATCATAATCAACTGATACAACTGGAGACACATGACATGAAACGCGCACTCATCACCGCAGCCCTCGTGCTCGCCGCCTCGGCCACCTTCGCCGAGACTACGCAGCCCATGGCCACCGGAACTGTGACCAAGGTCGACAGCCAGTGGAACAAGCTCACCATCGATCACGGCCCGCTGGAGAACCTCGACATGCCCGCCATGAAGATGGTCTTCGTGGTCGCCGATGCCGCGATGCTGGAGGGCCTAGGCGAGGGCACGAAGATCCGCTTCCTGGCGGATCGGGTGAACGGCAAGCTCACTGTGACCGAGCTCGAAGTCGAGTGACGTGACGACTGCGCGCCGGGCGTCCGGCGCGCAGCGACCTCGTCGAGGCACACAAGATGTAGATTGACGTGCTCCCGGCGTTGATCGAGACGAAGAGCCTTTGGCGGGTTTCCGAGGGCAACTTTCGGGGTTGCGCGCGGTCTGAGAGGTCAACATCGAGGGAAACGTTTATGTTTACCTGAGTATTTTTGTGGGAAACCTTTTCGGCCCATGAGGTAAACATTGGCATCCCACCATAACCCGCCGCGCGGACCGGAAGTGCCAATTTTTATTAGCTCAGGGCTCAAAAGACGCACCTAAACCGACGCGGAACGGCATACAGGAAAAAATGAGGATCTCCGTGATGGTTGCATACCACGGATTGAGGCCTGAAAGCTTCCTTGGAGCTATCACGAATAGCCGTGGTCCATCTAGATATGGTATGGTGGAGCAGACGCGCTCTGGGGGCTCCGGCCAACGATAACGCATTGAGTTCCGGACCCGGAGCGCATGGCCTTTCGTTCGCGTGCGTGCCCAGTCGATAGGCAGCCATGTAGATTCCGGGACGTCCTCAGGAACAACCTGGGCCGCGCACGAATGTCTGCCCTCTGCTCCTTGAGGTCCGGCTGCAAGACCTCGAAGTCCTGCGAGATGCCTGGGAGTGGCCGGTCACCGTCAGAACC
The DNA here is from genome assembly GCA_964454145.1 of uncultured Oceanicola sp. GTDB lineage: Bacteria > Pseudomonadota > Alphaproteobacteria > Rhodobacterales > Rhodobacteraceae > Vannielia. Next base: position 23,322 of record CAYVQK010000002.1, read on the forward strand.
GGTCCAGCCTTGGTGTGCCGTAGTCGGCGGAGGGACCGCCAGAAATGCCGCTCCGAGTCGAAGGCCAAGAAGCGGCCCGTAGGGCGCAAGTCTCAGTTTGGGCTTGGGGAGTAGCGGCCAGCCTCGAGACGGCCATCTGGCGACTCACTCGGGGGCTCTGGCGGGGCACCAATGCGTCTGGCGCCGGGGTCGTGCGCCTTCGCGACTAATCGGCCTGCCGTAGCCTCGCCACCAGCGCCTCGAACCCGCGCTGCTCGGCGTGATCGAGGGGTGTCAGGCCATCCCGGTCGGTGAGGCTCCGGTCTGCGCCGGCGGTTAGGAGGGCGTCGAGGACGGCGAGGTGGTTCGGGCCGCCGTCACCCAGGACAACGGCTTCCATCACGGCAGTCCAATGGAGGTTGTTGACGTGATCGAGCGGGGCGCCGGCGTCGATGAGGCGGCGGACGACTTCGACATGGCCGAGGTGGGCTGCCGCGATGAGCGCGGTGCCGTCGTAGGGGCTGGTGGTGAGGCCGGGGTCGTTGCCGAGAGTGATGGCGAGCGACATCAGCTCCGGATCATTGGCGACGGCGGCGATGGTGACCACGTCGTAGGCGCGGTTCTCGAGCGCGTTCATGTCGGCGCCGGCCGCGGCAAGGGCAGCGAGGGCATCGTCCTGCGAGGCGAAGGCGGCGACATGGGCGGGTGTGCGCCCTGAAGTGTCGCGTGCATTCACGTCGGCGCCCTCGGCCACGAGGCGCTCGATCGCCGCGACGTCTCCGTGGTGAGCAGCGCGAAAGAGGCCGTCGTAGGCGGCGACCTGCGCGGCGGATGGGGCGGTTTGCGCCAGGGCCGGACCGGCGAGGGCGGTGAGGAGGGCGAGGAGAGTGACGCGGAGCATGGCGGGGCCTTTCGGGGAGCTGGGGTGGACCGGGCCATGCGGGAGACATGGCCCGGCGGGATCATTCTGCGCCGATGGTGTCGAGACCGGCGCGGGCACAGTCGGCGTCGATGGCGCCGGAGGGGGCGCCACCAACGCCGATGCCACCCACGAGGGCGCTGCCGATCCGGATCGGCAGACCGCCGGCCTGGATCACCATGCGCGGGTCCATGTCGCGCAGCCCGTCGTTCTGAGCGTTGCCTGCGATGAAGTCAGCGAGCCCTGCGGTATCGCGCCCGAGGCCGGCCGAGGTGAAGGCCTTGCCGGTGGCGCTTGAGACGGTGTGGGCGCCGGAGTTGTCGGCCTTCAGCAGCACCTTGGTGTTGCCGTCCCGGGCGACGATGGCGACGCTGACGTTGTGGCCTTGCTCGCCGCAGGCGGCAAGCGCTGCTGAGGCGGCGGCCGTGGCGCGCTCGAGCGGCAGGTAGGGGGCGGTGGGCAGCTCCTGCGCGGTGGCGGCGAGGGGCGCGGCGAGGATCACAGCGAGAATGGCGTGACGGATCATGAGGGGTCTCCTTTCAGGGTCGATGGGAGAACCCTATTGGAGCGCGCATTCCACCAGTATTCGTAGACACGCGCCCGCTCTCCGTAGATCTACGCAGAGCGCTCGCCCTCTACCCAGAGACGGGTCATCTCGGCTGTGGAGCTTGTCCCGAGCTTTGCACCGATCGCCGCGCGGTGGCTTTCTACCGTGCGCGGCGAGACCTCGAGCGCAGTTGCGATGTCGCGCGAAGAGAAGCCACGTGCGACGAGCGAGAGCACCTCGCTTTCGCGGGGCGTGAGAGAGGCGAGGATCGCGACTGTCTCGCTACGTTCCGCCGCCTCGGCGACGGCCCGTTCGAGCGCGGCCTGCCCCTTCTGGATCGCGTCGATCAGGTCCTGCTCGTCGACAGGCTTCGAGAGGAAGTCGATCGCACCGTTCCGGAAGGCACGTCGGCAGGCCTCTATGTCGCCATGGCCCGAGATCACCACGGTCGGCCAGGTCACGCCGCTCTCGGCCAGTCGCTCCTGCAGCTTCAGCCCGGAGATTGCCGGCATGCGGATGTCGAGGATCAGGCAGCCGGGCGCGAGCTCAGGCAGCGCGGCGAGAAACGCCTCGGGACCTGAGAATGCGGTGACGTCGATGCCCACGGTCGAGAGCAGCAGGCAGAGCGCGTCGCGCACCGCAGCGTCGTCGTCCACGAGATAGACGGGCGTGCTCATTCGGCGGCCTCCTTCTGCGGCTCCGCCAACGGCAGGCTGACCCGAAAGCGGGCGCCCTGGGGTGCTTCGAGCAGGGTGATTTCGCCACCGGCGCGTTCCACCAGGCGCTGGCTGAGCGCGAGACCAAGGCCGGTGCCGCCGGGTTTGGTCGTCACGAAGGGGGTGAAGAGCTTTTCGCGGGCATCCGGCGCCAGTCCCGCCCCGTTGTCGGTTACGTCGACCCGGGCGAGGGTGCCGTGCCTTGAGAGGCTGACGGTGACGCTGCGGGGGCCGTCGACCGCGTGGACGGCATCGAGCGCGTTGCGGATCAGGTTGAAGAGCACCTGCTCCATCTCGATGCGGTCGGCGAGGACGGGTAGCGGCGCATCCACGCCATCGACGCTCAGCGTGCTTTCGGCGTCCCGCGACACCCGCTCGAGCAGGCTCGCCGCCACGCGCACGCAGTCACGCAGGTCCACCGCTTCGGGGCGGCGCTCCTGCGGACGGGTCCAGGTTCGGAGCCGCTCGAGGATCGAAGACGCACGGCGGGTCTGCCCGACGATCTCATCGAGGACTGTGGAGACCCGTTCGGCATCGCCGCGGGCATTGAGGTGCCGCGCGGCCTGCGCCTGGGCGAGCACGGCGGTGAGCGGCTGGGTCAACTCGTGTGCGATGCCGCTGGCCATTTCACCGAGTGCGTTCACCCGGGCCGCGTGGCTGAGACGGGTTTCCATCCCGCTGAGCTCCGCGCGCTGCTCGGCGGTCCTGATCCGGGCGCGCTGGCGTCGGAAGGCACTGAGGCCGAGCGCGGCGGCCGAGATCATCAGGATGATCAATACCACGGGGCCGGGAGGCAAAAGGCTGGCGGGCGTCAGCGCGATGGAGGCTTCGAGAAGGAGCGGTTGTGTCGCGCTCGCCAGCGGGCGGGCGAACTGCGGCGCGGCCGTCTCAACACCTTCGGCGATCAGGACCGGGCCATCCGGCAACCCGACCGTGCGTGTGGTCTTGGCGCCGTCCCAATAGGCGGCGTCACTCTCAAGCAGGGCCGCCGCATCGATGGCCAGGGCGAGACCGAAGCGGGCCGTGTCGGTGTTCGGGCTTCGCTTCACCAGCAGGTAGGTGCCTGGCTGCGCCGGGTGGGGCAGGAGCACGGGGACTCCGCTCGATCCCATGGCGGCCCCGCGGATCGCGCCACGCAGATCGGGGCCCGCCGAGCCGATCTCTATGGCGCCAGCGTCTCCGGTGAGCGGCACCAGGGCGATGCCGCTGACGCGGGGATAGAACCGCATGATGGCATCGGCGACCTCGTGAAAGAGCGCTGCCCTCTGTGCAGCGTCGGCGGAGGCGATGGCGGAGAGGGCTGTCAGGTGGGCGTCGTGCTGGTCTACGCGCTGGGAGGCGATTGCGTGGAGGCGTTCGGTTTCGGCGGTCAGTTCGCCAAGTTTGCGATCCCGTTCGATCAGCCAGAGCGCCCCGAGCGACACCAAGATGGCGCAGAGCCATAGCCCGATGCCGACGACGGGTCTCCTGCGTCCTTCGCGTGCGATGTTTCCACGTGTTGCCAATGCTTGGCTCCGTCCACAGGTTGCCAGCGTGCGGGGGATCCGCCGCTGCGCCAACATAGCTTTCTTGGGAGGTTTGGGTATCAGGAGAACTACCGAGAGCGAAGGCAGCGATGGGGCGACCTGACTTCCACGAAAGACCCGCAAGGCCAGCGGACCTCTTTCGGCGACCAGGTCGTCCGCTTTATTTCTCCGACTTCAGCTCTTGCCACTCCGTTGGCATTGCTGTGACCCCCGGCCTTCATCCAGCTGACGCCGGAGTCCGAGGGCTACTTTCTTCCACTGTCGCCGCGGCAGGAATGGGCGAGCGGCGCAGCGGTTCGGGGTGGCGGAGCCGATCGCCCATTGCGGTGAGCCGGGCGACATAGGCAGTTCGAGGAGGCCCCGATGGTCACCTCAGCACTCGCGGCCTATCCGGACCTTACCTTCGAGATCGGAGGTCCCGTGCTGCCGCAGGATGTGATCTCGACCGAGGCCAGCGTCGGCGACTACAGCCCCGCGAAGGGCATGGACTTTAACATGAACCTCTCCACCGATATCATCCCCGGCACCGGCGCCGTCTCCCTTGCGATTGGCGCAGTTCTGGCCTGCCAGTTCTGAGACTGCGCTGACCTTCCTGCGGCCAAAAAAACACCACCTCGCAGAGGCGTGCGTCAGACCTGGAAGGAGCGATCCAGATTGTCCTTTCCGGCTCTGGTGGGGGATGCGTCCGTCGTGTGGCTATGCAAGAACTCGGGGGTGGATCCGCCGAGCAAGGCCGTTCACTGCTTCCCGTGGGATATGAGGCGTGATCAAATCACCTTCACGCCTCGGCGCACTTGAAGTTGGCCGTTCGGTCGCGCTCTGCTGCAACGGGTTTCTCCTGAAACCTTCTGACTTCTACACCCCGGAGTAAACGCCCATCAAAACGCACTCATCCCCACGGAACGCCGGATTTTCCCGGCGTGTGGCTTGCCTCTCAATGGCATCGGTGGGCGCCTCGGTGCTTTGCCCAAGTTGGCTGGGCGCCGCCGACCATGACGCCTGGTCGATCTGGAAGGAGCACTTCCTGTTGCCGGAGGGCCGGGTTGTCGACGATGGCGCGGGCGGGATCAGCCATTCCGAAGGCCAAGGTTACGGGTTGCTGCTCGCCCAAGCCTTCGGCGACCGTCCTGCTTTCGAGCGCATGGAAGCCTGGACGCGCGCCAATCTTCTGGTCCGGGACGAGAGCCTGATGGCATGGCGATGGGAGCCGGGCCGTGGGGTCACGGATTGGCGCTCGGCGACTGATGGGGACTTGTTCAGGGCCTGGGCGCTGCTTCGGGCGGCGCGGGATTCAGGATGGCCTGTAGCGGACGCTGCCGAGATTGCACATGACATCGCTGCGCTCTGCCTGGCGCCAGATCCGCGCGCGCCCGGAGAGGTCCTGCTCCTCCCCGGTGCAGAGGCCGCATATGGGCCGGGACGTGTTCCGGTGAACCCCTCCTACATCATGGGCCGGGCCCTGCGCGAGCTTGGCGAGGCCGCGAACAGGCCAGAGCTGCTGCGCGCTGCCGACCATGGCGAAACCCTTCTGGCAGACCTCGCGGCGGTAGGGTTTGTGCCCGATTGGATCGACGTCACCGTGCAGGGATTCGCGCCGCCGGCCGAGCACGATCTGCGCGCCGGCTATGATGCCCTGCGCGTGCCGCTCTTTCTTGTCTGGTCCGGCCGGGCGGACCATCCGGCTGTGGCTCGGGGTATCGAAGCGCTGCGCTTGCCGCATGACCCCGGCCGGACCGTCGTGCGCCGAAGGGGCGATGGCCAACCTGATGCTTTCAGTGATCTCCCGGGTTACCAGGCTATCCTGGCGCTGGCCCGTTGTGCGGAAGTCCTGGTGTCGGCGGAAGATGTCGTGCGTCAGTCATATTATCCTGCAACGCTTCAACTTCTGGCCATTGTTGCGCATCATGAAAGCAATCATTGCGCGAATCCATTGCAGCGCGTGCCTGCGCCCTTAATGGCGCCAAACTGAAGAGAGACCCGAATGAGATTTACCAGGTTGTTCATTGGTATCGCAGTGATCGTTGCGGCTCTGTGGATCATAGTGGGAGAGCAGATGGCCGGTGCGAGTGGCGATGCGGTCGTCAATGCACGGGTCGTGACGCTGCGCGCGGATACTGCGGGGCGTGTAAGCATGATGAACCGCTCTCTAGGAACGCGTGTTGATCGGGGAGAGCCCATCGCTTCGGTCGAGGATACATTGGTGGACGTGATCCGCCTGAACGATCTGCGCATGGAGCGCGCCTTTCTCGATGCGGAGGCGGCGAGTCACGAAGCGACGATTGCCGCGTCCCGGTCGATCGTCGATGTTCTGACAGCGCGAGGCGAGACCTATCGCGAGCGGCGCCTCGAGGAGATCCGGACCCGGTTGAGCCATGCACGAGAACGCCTTGCCGTTCTCGAAGACCGCGGAGTGCCCGGCGAGGTAGAGCAACGGGTGGTCGACGCGGTGGACGAGAACCAGGATCGTCTGCCGGCAGAACCGCTGCTGGCAGAGCTGGCCTTGAGCCACGCCAGAGAAAGGGTGGAGGTGCTCGAGATCACGCTGGCCACAGCCGAAGCGGGCGTGTTCCTCGGGGACGGCTACAATGACTCTCCGAACGCCCAGCAGCAGGCTGTATATCTGGAGGCGGAGATCGCGGGGCTGGAGGCGCAGCTTGCCATGGTCCGCGCGCGTGCCGCGGCCGTCGACCAGCGCATCGAACGAGAGGGGGTTCGTGTGAATGCCCTGCGTGGTGGGCAGATCGCTTCGCCCGTCACCGGCCTCCTCTGGACGGTCCTCCAGGCGGATGGCGTGACGGTCCAACGCGGTGATCCGGTTGCCACCGTTGTCGATTGCGGCTCGGTCATGGTGACCGTGCCGGTGAGCGAGAGCGTCTACAACAGGCTACGTGTCGGTCAGGAAGCACGTGTGCGCCTGAGTGGTATCGACCGGGTCTATGAGGCCACCGTGGCGCGGATGGCCGGCACTGGCGCGGAGACGGTTTACCATCACCTGGCCGTCGCTCCGAGCCAGCAGCATCTGGAACGCTACGACGTGGCGCTCACCATCCCTGGTCTGGCGGCCGAGGGAACGGCGGGATGCCTGATCGGCCATACGGGTCGGGCCTTCTTCGATGAGCGCCCCCTCGACTGGCTGCGCAGGCTCTGGGGCGGGGCATGACGGGGTATCCCTACCTGGGGGAATTCGCCAAGAGCCTGGTCGATGTTTCGCTGGTAGCGGGTATCGGCCTGCTGCTGCCTTTCTTCATAGACCGGACGCGAACGCTGCATCGGGCCGCTCTGTTCGTGGTCGCCTTCCTGCTTGCCGTTCGTTACGCATGGTGGCGCGCGACCGAAACGCTGGCTCCGGCCGGCTGGACCCTCGACATGGCGGCGAGCTGGTCACTCTTCGGCCTCGAGATGTCGGCCCTTGTCGGCAGCCTGAGCGCTTTCGTCATCATGTCGCGCCTGCGCCTGCGCCGTGCGGAAGCCGATGCCCACGAGGGATGGTTCGGGGAGAAGGTGCCCCAGGTCGCCATCCTGATCGCCACCTACAACGAAGAACTGGATGTGCTGGAGCGCACGATCATCGGCGCCAAGTCGCTGCGACACCCACGCAAGGAGGTGCTCGTGCTGGACGACGGGCGCCGGGACTGGTTGCGGGATTACTGCGCACGGCAGGGCGTGCGCTACCTCCGGCGACCCGACAACAAAGGCTCGAAGGCGGGCAATATAAACAACGCGCTGGCCGTGCTGGCGCAGGATGCCGAGCCGCCTGATTTCATCGCTGTGCTCGATGCCGACTTCGTGCCGCATCGTGGCTTCCTGTCGCGCTGCCTGGCGCTCTTCCATGACCCCAAGGTAGGTCTCGTCCAGACGCCACAGCACTTCTTCAATGCCGATCCGATCCAGCACAATCTCGGCGTCAGCCGGTCATATCCTGACGAGCAGCGCTTCTTCTTCGACCACATGCAGCCGGCGCGCGATGGCTGGGGCATAGCTTTCTGTTGCGGAACCTCCTCGATGGTCCGGTGGAGCGCGGTGCAGGAGATTGGCGGATTTCCGACAGAGAGCATCACAGAGGACTTCATGCTGACGCTCGCGCTGCGCAACGCTGGGTGGGCCACCGTCTATCTCGACGAGCCGCTGACCGAAGGTCTCGCGCCGGAAGGGCTGAAGGAATACGTCACGCAGCGGGCGCGCTGGTGCCTCGGCCTGATGCAGATCGCGCGCTCCTCGCTTGGACCGCTCGGGCAAAACAGATTGCGCCTGCGCGACAGGTGGAGCGTGGTGGACTCCGTCCTTTACTGGTTCACGACCTTCCCGTTCCGGCTGGCGGCAATCCTTTACCCGCTGCTCTACTGGTTTTTCAACGTCACCGTGGTCGACGCCCGGCTTCCCGACGTGGTGACCTATTTCGGCTGCTACTATCTGTGGATATTGATCGTGCTGAACACGCTGAGCCGGGGCATGGTGGTGCCGATCCTGAACGATGTGAGCCAGCTCATCGGGGCCATCCCGATCAGCCGCGCCGCTTTCGTCGGGATGCTCAAACCGAAGGGACATCCGTTTTCCGTCACGGCCAAGGGGGGTGACCGTTCGCGGATCGTGGTGCAGTGGCGGCTGATGGCACCCTTCGCCACCATGCTCGCCCTTACCCTCACCGCGCTCTGTCTAGGCATCTTCTGGGACAGTTTCGCATTCGATCAGGCCGGCGATGGAAAATGGGTGGTGCTGTTCTGGACGATCTACAACCTCGTGGTGCTGGCCGTCGTGGTGATCGCCTGCATCGAACTTCCGCGCAGGGAACGGCACATCGCCGACGCTCCGGAGCGATCGACCTTCGACGCGGACGGTGCATCGCGCAAGGTCTGGCTTGTTTCCTTGACGGCGGACACAGTTCGCATACGCGGACACGTCTACGCCGAGGGCGCCTCCGGCATGATCGAGATTCGCGACGTCGGCAAGGTGCCGGCTCGGGTCCTTGCCAGCACAGCTGACGGCGCCCGCCTGTTGCTGCGGCCCGACGACGCGCAACGGGAGGCGCTGTTTCTGCGCTTCTATGCAGACGGTTCCGCGCCCGGCGTCGCCGGTGTTCGGACAGGCGCGCTCCTTCAGGACATCGGACGGCGGCTGTCTTTCACGTCTCGTCTTCGTTGACCGGATTTGCTCTGTCACGGTCCTGCTGAAGGCGGGCCAGAGCGGCCGACAGCTGGACGGACTCCCGCGAGATTCCGCCTTCGGGCGGAAATTCCTCGACACCTGAGGCAATGCGCTCTGCAGAAAGAGACAGAGCCTCGATCGGCCGAAGGAACATTAGCACGAAGACGGCTGTCATCGCTGCCAAGATGGCTACTGTCGCGATCGTCAGGCTGATGGTGAGGCCACGGGCCGAGGCGAAAGCAGGGCGGAATGAAGCGGCGTCCAGCCGACCAACGAGCCGCCAGCCGAAGCTGGGCAGGTCGGCGTAGGCCACCGTTGGGATCATGGAAGAGAAATACGCTCGTCCGTTCGGCCAGGTTTCCCGGCCGGAGCTTGCGATGCCGGCGCGGGCGGAACGCAGCACGGCCAGGTTTTCCACGCCCGCGACAGTCTCCGTCGTGGCCAGTGCCACGGAACCATCTGCGGAGACGAGGAAGAGGTCGAGCTTCGAGACCGCCGCGGTTTCCTCAAGCAGCTTGCGGACCCAGGCCACGTCGATGTGCGCGCCGAGGACGCCCGTCAACTCGCCCGCGCTGTTGCGGACGGGCAGCGCGAGATCAACGAAACGCAGAGGCTCTCCGTTGTCCGGTTGCGGCAGAAGCGAGGCTAGAAGCACGGCTTCATGAAGATCGCCGGCAAAGCCGCCCTGCAGGCCGCTGCGGAACCATGGCCGCGCGGATACGTCCTGCCCCTCGAGCATTCCCTCCGATGCGATACGAACGGTCCCCGTGGTATCAGCGAACCCGACCCAAGAGATCCGCGTGCCGGTGCCGCGCAGTCCTGTCATCAGGGCGGACACTTCAGCCTCGGGGCCCGTGCCGACCACCGAGGCAAGCTGCTCGAGATCCTGCCAGTCTGCGTGCAGAGTCCGGGCCAAGGTCTGAGCCGCGGCCTCCGACCTCACCCGCACTGCCGTGTCGAGGGCGGCGTCGACGATATCCGCCGAACGGTTCGAGACGAAGACCACGCCCAGGGCCGCCAGGAGCAGGAACGTCATGACGACGTATCCGTAAAGGGCCCGCGACAGGCTCAACGGCGGAAGTGGCTTGCGGCGTTCTTGCAATGGGGAGCTCCGGACGTGTCGTTACTGAGGCTGCGTTTACCATGCCGGGCCCGACTTTGTAATGCTACCTGAGGAGTGATTGATGGACTTGGTTTGCACCCTAGGGGTGTGCTGTCACGCAGGCCGCCTGTGAGCTGACTGCGCAGCTTTTCACCGTAAGGCCTGCCCGTTCGCGTTGGTCCACAGCGGTCGCAGGACAGCAGCTAAGATTTATGGTGCTTCAAGGAAACACGCCGCTTGTGTGCACGGTCGTGGCCGAAAAACATGCAATCCGACATGCCCGAATCTTCTGGCGGCGACAGAGGTTCACGATCGTCTGCGTCGATTCTCCCTGAAGTGGAGCCCTCCTTGGTTTGGGGGTGGACGCTGGCTGCGTCTGCGGCGGCTTCTGCCGTCATGAACGTCTGGTGGGTCATAGCCCCAACTTGGCCCGGACTTCGCGGGCAGCGCTCAGATGGAAGAAGGCCCCGCGAGATGGCTCAACCGCGAGTTCGCTGACGAACGGTCAATCAGCTGATTGCTCGACCGCTTCGCCGACCTTCAGAGCTGAGATCGGGCAGGTCACTTGCCACGTGACTCCGGTTGGGAGGTATTCGATGCTGACGTCCCCCGACAGCGACGAAGTGGCCATCCTGTCAAGCACGGTGGTGCCGAAGCCGAAGCTCTCTGGCGGAGTCACGGGCGGTCCGCCGCATTCGCGCCAAGCCATGCGGAAACTGACGTCATCGAAGTCCCAATCGATCTCCACGATTCCGGTGTCATTGCTGAGAGCGCCGTATTTTGCAGCGTTGGTTGCCAGCTCGTGCAGCGCCATGCCGATGGCCTGCGCCGCGGCGGGCGAGACCATGATCGGCGGGCCGGAGAGCAGAACCCTGCTGCCGACGTCGCCGAAGTGATGCACCTGGCTTTTGACAAGATCGGCCAGTTCGGCCTGTTGCCAGGCACTCCTGATCAGGAGATCCTGGTTCGCGGCCAGCGCTTGCAGTCTCTCTCCGAAGGTCTTTACGAACTGCTGCGGTGACGACCGAGCCGCCATTTGTCGAGCGATGATCTGGACGATCGTCAGGAGGTTCTTGCTGCGATGGTGGACCTCGCGGGCAAGCATCCTGCGCGCTTCTTCGGACTGCTTGCGCAGGGTGATGTCCTGGATGATCTTGATGAGATAGTCGATCTTGCCGTCCGTGTCGCGCACGCAACTGACCGTCGTGTGGCCCCAGACCACGCTACCATCCTTCCGAACGTAGCGTTTCTCCAGCTCGTATTCATCGGTGGCGCCGGTCTCCAGTCTGCTCCAGGCGTCATCGACAAGGGCGCGGTCTTCTGGATGGGTGAAGTCGTTGATCGAGCGTCCTTCCATCTCCTCGGCATCGTAGCCGAGCATGGAGGCAAGGCTGTCGTTTGCTTCCATGAGGCGGCCGTCGCCTCCGAAGATCGTGATCCCGACACCCGCATTCTCGAAAGTCGCCTTGAACCGGCGTTCCGCGGCTTCAATTGCGCGGGTCCGCTCCTGAACCCGTGCCTCGAGCTCGCTGTTGGCGCGAGCCAGGTCGCATGTGGCTTGACGTTGTTGGCGCACGATGGCCGCGACGATCAGCCCCGTCGTCGCGGCGACCAGCAGCAGGGTTTGCATCCGTGCGTGCATGAGGGCCACGCCGGTTTGGGAGACTTCGGAGACGAGGAAGTTTTGTGCGTGAACGCCGATCGTCAGGGCCAGGCCGAGCACGGCCAGGCTGACACCTCGGAATTCGAAGCGGAGCGCCGCCCAGAGCACTGGCAGGGGCAGAAGGAAGGCAAAGGCTGCGCCAGATGTCAGCTCCCAGGCACTGAGCCCAAGCAGGACGAGTGCGATCATCCCGCCTTCCACCAGTTGCGTTGCACTCGGGCGGGCCTTTTCGCGCCAGGCATTGGCCGCGGAGATCACAAGGGGCGTGGCGATCAGGATGCCGGTTGCATCGCCCAGCCACCACACCGGCCAGGTCTTCGTGAAGGGGTTCTTTCCGACCAGTGCGTCGATGCTGCTGCCCAGCGTGGCACTGATCATCGGTGCCGCCAGCACACCGATGAAGAGCAAGGCGAGAACCTGCGGCAGTTGGTCAAAGCGCCGGAGCGGGCCGCCGAAGACATGTGCCAGAAGGAACGCGGCCGCCAGGAGTGAGCTCAGGTTCGCGACGACATAGCCGAGCGCCCAGTGCAGCGGGTTGTCGAACCAGATGAGGTTTGCGGTCAGTTCACCGGCAATACCCACCGCTATCCACCAGGGCCATGTGTGACGGGGTTGGGTCAGCAGCATCGCCAAGATCACCCCGTTCGGCGGCCAGACGGTGATCGGGATGTCCGGGATCACCATCATCCAGCGTCCGAATGCGGCAGCGAGCAGGTAGGCCAAGTAGATCGCAAACAGTGATGCGCCGCTCGGTGACCCGAACCCGGTCAGCCAATGCAGAGAGCGGCCCCCTCGAGCATCGAGGGTGGGCGAAGACGTCGAGGTGGTTGTGGATGCCAGTCGTCGGGATTGCTTCACCTTGCTTCCCCTTCATGCCCCGTCCGCAATCCATTGCGCATAGGCCGCACAACACCACCGGCATGAACGCCCGCCGGGGGAAACAAGAATGACACCAGAGAACTCTTCCTTCGCGCAGCTTGCATTGTCTGCCTGCTGCCGTTTCGTATCAAGATCAATGTGCGGAGATCCGCTTGTTCGCCGGCGTTCGTCCGCCACCAATGCCTCCGCAGGGATGGGAAAGGCGATGGTCGTGTGATCGCGGACTTCATTCAGCAGAGCGTTGCTGTCGAGACCCGGATCACAAGGGCCAGAACACCGGCGCCAGAAGGACCGTGATCACCCCGGCCAGCAGGTTCATCGGCAGGCCGAGCCGCAGGAAGTCGGCGAAGCGGTAGCCGCCCGCGTTGTAGACCATGGTGTTGGTCTGGTAGCCGATCGGTGTGGCGAAGCTCGCACTGGCTCCAAACATCACGACGACCACGAAGGCCCGGGGGTCGAGGCCAAGGCTTGTCGCCACGCCGACTGCGATCGGTGTCATGATGACGGCGACGGCGTTGTTTGTGACGATCTCGGTCAGGATCGAGGTCGCTGCGTAGATGAGCGCCAGGGCAAGCAGCGGGCCCATGCTCGATAGGGGCCCCGAGAGCGAGTCGACGATCATCGACATTGCGCCGGTCTCGTCGAGCGCCGTGCCCAGGACAAGCATGCTGACGATCAGAAGCAGGAGGCGACCGTCGATCGCGCCGATGCCTTCGTCGGGTGCCACGCATCCGGTGACCAGCACGATGGCGGCGCCGATGATCGCCAGCGGCAGGATGGGAGCCACGTCCAAGGCGGCACCAAACACCACCATTGCCATGACCATCAGCGCGATCGGTGCCTTGCGTCGCAGGTAGGCGCGGGCCGCCATGGGCGCGAGCGGGATGAGGTTTTCCTCGCGCGCCAGCCGGGCGATGTTCTCGGCCGGACCGTCCAGCAGAACCGTGTCTCCGGGCCGCAGGTGCGGCGCGTGCTCTTGGATGTCTATGCTTGACCCACGACGGTGGATGGCGATCGGGTAGACACCATAGGACCGGCGCCAGCCCAGGTCCGAGACAGGGCCCTTTTCTTCCTGCACGAGGGCTTCGATCACTTGGCTGCGGCGAGTTCCCGCGAGCTCGGCACCGGCGATTTCCAACGCCGGGCCGGCTTGGTCGCGGAAGCCCATGATCTCAGCATCCGAGGTCCGGAGCACCACGCGGTCGCCTGCCGCGAGTGGGGTGTCGGCGAGGTCATGGCGTAACGAAACATCGGCACGGATAAGGTCGATCACACGGGTCGAGCGACGTTTGAACCCGGCCACGTTCAAGACCGTCTCGCCGATCAGCCCGGAGGTGGGCGGAACGAACAGCTCCACGGTCCATGACTTGCCCTCGCCGAGCGCCGGAGAGTCGGCCAGAGCGCCGTTGGCCGGCAGGAGACGTGGGGCGGCAAGGGCCAGGAAACCGCCGCCAGTGAGGGCCAGGATCATCCCGAGTGGGGCGATCTCGAAAAGCGAGAACGGCGCCATTCCCAGATCACGTGCGACACCATCGACCAGCAGGTTGGTCGATGTGCCGATCAGGCTGCAGGTTCCACCCAGGATGACGATGTAGCTGAGCGGCATCAGGAGGCGCGAGGCGCCGGTGCCGAGCTCTCGTGCTAGACGGAACACGACGGGGATCAGCACCATGACGACAGGGGTGTTGTTCATGAAGGCGGACGCAATACCCGCCAGGGCGAAGAAGCCTGCGACGGTGGCTAGCGGATGCGTCGAGATCCCCCGGCTCAGGGCCTCGGCGACGGAATCGACCACGCCGGTGCGGACCAGGGCGGCGCTGATCACGAACATCGCACCGATGGTCGCCGGAGCCGGGTTGCTCAGTGCCTTCAGCACGTCATCGACAGCGACCATGTTGGCGAGCAGGGCGACGGCGACTCCAGACAACGCCAGCACTTCTGCCGAGATGCGCTCGGTCAGGAACAGGGCAAAGATCACGAAGATGAGAAGGAGAGCCCCATAGGCCGCGTGGGCACCGAGATCGAAGAGCATCGGAGGCTGACCCCTGGAACACCGTGCCCGACACAGGACAACGGCAAACGTGCCTTTTTACCGAAGTGGCGAGCCGACGGTCAAATGCAATCAGCGTCGTCGTCGGGGTTGGTGCGCTCGCGCGCCGACACTGTCTGGCTCGACCACATGTTATGCTCTCGAGCCCCGCGCGACTGGCACGGATCGGTCAATCCGGATGCACGTCCCGGCGTCGGCAGCCGGCGTCAAGAACCACGGCGATCCAGTTGACCTCTGCGACCAGGTCGTGCTCCGCCAGCCAGGCCTCTTGGAGCCGGTAAGCGGGGAGTTCCTGGGCGGCAGGGCAGACCCAGTGGTGCGGCGCCTGCCTGTGATGGGTCAACTCGTGCAGCAGCACGCTCACATCTTCGGGTTTTCGAGAGTCCCAGGGGCGCACCAGCAGGATCTCCTGCAGGTCGGGGTCGTAAAGGCCGCGCAACCGGCCCCGCTGGAACCCGGTTTCGCCTCTGTGGCGGGTGGCCGCCACGCCGGGGCCGACGATGCGGATGGTCGGCGCTCCAGCGCGGCGCTGCCAGGGGCTGTTGGCGTCAAGCCAACGCTCGAGATCCTGAATCAGCCTGTCCAGTTCTTCGACGTCTTGCCGAGCCGGCGGCTCATCGAGACGGATCTCGATGTCGGCGAGGGTTGTTTGCGGGCATAGGGCCAGGAATGCCGTGGCGAGTGCCACGGTGGCGAGGATGCGGAGCATGTCGGGCCTCCGGTTCGTGAATTTTGGGATCGGGCGGTGAGATGCTACACTGGACCTACAAGTGCACCGAATGACGGTTTTGCAGCCTCGCATGAACTGGATTCAGGGAGCGGAACATGGCACGCGACCTCCCGCCCTTCGCGGCCATCAAGGCCTTCGAAGCGACAGCCCGGCATCTGTCCGTGAAGGATGCGGCAGAAGAGCTGTGCCTGACCCCCTCGGCCGTGAGCCACCAGATCAAGGCGCTGGAAGATTACCTCGACACCCGGCTCTTCGAACGGAGGGGCAATCGGATCGCGCTCACCTTGACCGGCAGCGGTTACGCCGGAAAGATGACGGATCTGCTCGATCGATTTACCGATGAGACGGAGGCGGCGCGGAACGCCCCGCGTATCCTTCGCGTGCTGTCTACCCCGGGCTTCGCGGCGCGGTGGCTGGTGCCGCGCCTGCCGAGGTTGGCTTTCGCGTGCGATATCCGCCTCCGGGTATCGAACGGCGCGCCCTCGCTCGACTTTGCAACAAACGATGCCGATGTGGTCATACAGTGGTCAGACAGACCGACTCCCGGGCTTCTGGTCGAGCCGCTGATGGCGTCCGCGCGCTATCCCGTCATTGCCCCGACGCTAAGGCTGCGTGAGCGGCCACAGGGGCCATCTGATCTGCTCCGTATGCCGCTCATCTACGACGAGACCGACGACGCCTGGCTGCAATGGTTCGCCCTGGCGGGCCTTTCCGAGGTCGACCTGCCGTTCGGGCCGACCTATCCGAACTGCGAGCTGGCGACGACGATGGTCGAGCAGGGGCAGGGCGTGTCGCTGGCCTATGACGCGGTGGCGCGCGGCACTATCGCCTCGGGTCGGCTCGAGCGCCTGTTTGACATCGTGACACCTCCCATGGCGATTTACGCAGTTGCCTGCTTGGAAGGTCGCGCCGATGAGGACAGGATCAGTGCATTCCGATCCTGGCTCCGGGCCGAAGCCGCAGCAGAAGGGGTGCTGCCCGATGGGTCCTTTGCCGTGGCGGAGTAGATGTCTCGGTTTACTGTCGTTGCTCATACCTTGACCTTCCTCCAATCCACTCAGGCTGGTTCGTTTCTGCGGGGATCTCTCGCACGGCCACCCTGTAAGGATTCCGGACCGACTGTGGCGGTGCGCAACCCTTCAGGTGGCCGGGCTGGCCACCGTTCCTTCGAAAGGGTCACGGCATCGAACCGTGGGGTCAAACACCTGCTTCGAGTTCTTCTGGCACTACAGTTGCAGGCCACCTTTCAGGGCATGAAAGTAAGCAGCCGCAGGATCACGACCGGAACTGCAATGGTCACCATCAGCAATGATGCTGAAGTCATGACATTGCGCAGGACAGCGTGGTTCCAGAGTGATGTCACGCGTGTCGCTTCCATCAATACGATCATCATGAGAGCCAGGGCGAGCAGACCCGGCCCCAGCCCGCTGCTCCGAGCGAGTTCGGGAGCAGCGGGCGGTCGGTCCGCGAGGTCCACGTGAACATCTGTGACTCCCGCGGAACCGGGCGTTGCGGCAAGGGCTATCCTGATCCTTCGGAAATGGTTGGTATCCTCAAGCGCCGACCGTAGAGCTTCGATGCGCAGTGGAGAATAGGGTGCGCCGAAGCGGTAGGGCACCAAGGCCGCCACTTCGGCATCCGAGATCTTGAAGGATCCCGTAAAGATTGTGCTTCCCAGAACCAGCGGATCGCCAAGTTCGGCAGTGTAGACCACTGTCGTGGTCTTCGTTCGTGGATTGACGACCATCTCCGGGGCAGACAGCGAGGCAAATCCATAGGAAGCGTCCCTCAGGACGAACAAGATCTCATCGCCGAGTAGTTCGAGAGTTTCGGCTTTTGCTACCGTGCCAACGTGGGACGAGATCAGACCTCGTATCGCCGCAATCGCCGTTTGTGACGAGATCTGCTCCAGCCCGCCAATCCTGACCGCCCCGACGCGGTAAAGGTCGCCAGGGTGGGGCGTGAAAACGAGGGGATCGTCGCGCGTGCCTGCACCATGCACTTCGATTCTGGCCGAGAGATAGCCGAGGGACTTCATGGTCTCGGTCAGCCTTTCGGTTTCGGCCTTTATCGCAAGAGACAGGTCGGTGCCTTCAGCAAATGGCCTCTCCAGCAATAATGGAATGGTCAGGCTGCTGTTCAGGATGGTGTCAATCTCAGGTTCCCTGGTTTCGGTGATGACAGCTGCAGGTTTGGTTTGCGATGCGGCCGGAGTCCCCGCAACCGATGCAGCGAAGAGGCACAGCGCAAGAAGTCCGCTTGCGCATCTAGTGGGAGAATTGAAGCGGCGCTGTTCAACTTCTGCGGTAATTGAGGTTCTGGTCGAGATTCTCAGAAGTCTTCGCTGCGCAGATTTGCTCACGTTCATGCACGCTCCTGGACTTCTTTTTTCAAAATATTCCCTGGAATGTGCCCATTGAATAGTCGTCGCTTGGCGCTCGAACAAGCGCGAAACATGAGATATGCGGCACACGCCGCATCGAAGGAACGGGGATTTTGTTCTCCTTTAGGGTGAGCTGGATTCTGCGTAAACCATCTTTGCGCGAGGGCGTGATCGTGATACTAAGGGTGAAAAGACACTAATAATATCAAGGCTTTGAAGTGTTTTTGCGGGGGAGTTTCCTGGTGCGCGCAGCATCGACTTTGCCCGGATCGCGTCGGAGCGTTGCTCACTCGAACGCAGAACTTCTTCCTCGATTGTTGCTAGGATGGAAACAGTTTGTTTACGTCAAAATTGTGACGACGGGATTGCGAATTTTCCGGGAGAGACACAATTTTGGAGTGACTTGGGGAAGTCTAACAATTTTCCGGTGTGCAGCAGTAATTGATTACGCACCCTGATTGCCCGTGCGGATATTTTTGTCTGCGGGGCCTGAAGCCATGCTGCAGATAGTGACCAAACTTATTCGAATTTTGCTGGGGGGCAAGGTAATTGAACGCGTATAGTTATATCGATCGGTCGATGCGACCGGTTGTGTCTCCGTCGGTCGGGCTCGTTATTCCTGCAATGAATGAAGCTCGAAATCTCCCATACGTGCTGGAGCGAATTCCCGACCTGGTAAACGAGGTCGTTCTTGTCGACGGAAATTCCGTTGATGACACGGTGGACGTCGCCAGGAGGCTGCGACCGGACATCAAGGTGGTGTCCCAGGATCGGAAGGGGAAGGGCGCTGCCCTGCGCAGCGGTTTCGCGGCCTGCCAAAGCGACATCATCATAATGATCGATGCAGATGGCTCCATGAACCCGCGGGAGATTTCCGCCTATGTCGGCGCGCTGCTGGCCGGTGCGGATTTCGTGAAGGGTTCGCGCTTTGTCCAAGGCGGCGGCACCGATGACATGGAGTGGTATCGCCGGCTCGGAAACTGGGGCTTCACCAAGCTGGTAAATATCAGGTTCCGGGGCAGGTATTCGGATCTCTGTTACGGATACAGCGGCTTCTGGCGCGATGCGCTGGACCATATGTCGCTCGATAGCGACGACGGTTTCGAGATCGAGACCAGCATGAACGTTCAGGCTCTGACGGCTAACCTCGTCATCCACGAAGTGCCCAGCATCGAGGCGCCACGGATTCATGGAAAGTCGAACCTGCGCACCATCCCGGACGGCTGGAGGGTACTGAAGGTCATCTTCCGCCTCGGAATGAAGTTCTCCCGGGAGGGCAGCCATGTGCGACGGTCCACCAAGACCTCTGCCGAGCTGCGGTGAGAAACATGGAACCAGGGACCGGAGCTTCACGGCAAACTCTCACGGGCAGCGAAGTCTCCATTTCGGTGGTCATTTGTGCCCATACGCTGGATCGCTTTGATCTGCTGCGTGCCGCGATTGCGTCGGTTCAGGCGCAGAGTTTTCGTGCGGCTGAGGTGATCCTGGTCTGCGATCACAACGAAGACCTACGCCAGAGGGCCGAGAGCGAGTTTTCCGGAGTTCGGGTCGTGCAAAATACGCGGAGCAAGGGTCTCACCGGCGCGCGCAACACTGGTCTGGCCGTTGCAACAGGCTCCGTGATCGCCTTCCTCGACGACGACGCCCGAGCGGAGGAGACCTGGCTCGAGACCCTGTCACGACCATATGCCGACCCGACCGTAATGGCGGTGGGTGGAGGGATCGTTCCCGTGTGGCCCGAGACGCGCCCAAGGTGGTTCCCCCGGGAGTTCGACTGGGTCATCGGCTGCAGCTACCTGGGGCAGCCTGACGGCGGCGGAGCCGTGCGCAACCTTATCGGCTGCAACATGTCGTTTCGGCGCGATGTCTCCCGGTTGGTTGGCGACTTTCGGGACGGTCTGGGCCGTGTCGGAGACAACGCCGCCGGGTGTGAGGAAACCGACTACTTCATTCGGATGCACAAGGCGTTCCCAACTCGAACGGTCTATCTGGAGCCCAGGGCGCTCGTGCATCACGCGGTGTCCGCGAAACGGGCATCCTGGCGCTATCTCATCCAACGCTGCCGGGCGGAGGGCCGGGCCAAGGCAGATCTGGTCGCCTATGTTGGTCGTGCTCACGGTCTGTCCAGTGAAACGAACTACGCACGGAAGGTGCTTCCTGCGGGCGTTGGCCGTGGCTTGGCAGACGGTCTGCGCGGGGATGCGGGCGGCTTCGGCCGCGCGGCGGCGATCTGCGCCGGGTTCCTGGCCGTCTCGACCTCCTATGTGTCGAGGCGGATCTTCAGGACACTCGCCAAAAAACGGCCCGAGGCGGAATTTCATCCCTACCGCATCGTGGACATCGAGCTCTCCCGAGACCTGCCAACCCTGCAATGCCGTGATCCCGAGACGGGCAGGCCCTACTCGGCGGCCTGGTGCTTGGTCCGGTTGCATGGCCGACCGATCAAGGTTCTCGAGGTCCTCTTCGAGGGCGACGACATTGCGCCGGAAAAGCTTGCTCAACTGGTTGCTGCTGATTCAAGCGAGGCTCAATCGACCGATGGTCATCAGGCAGACGAGTCCCACGAGCCATTGGTCAGCGTGATCGTCGCCACACGCAACCGGGCGGAGAGCCTGCGTCGCTGTCTCGACTCTCTGCTGACCCAGACCTACGGAAATTACGAGATTGTCGTGGTCGACAACGCGCCGTCGGACGAGGAAACGGCCAAGCTCATCGCCCGGTCCTATGCGACGACGGGAAGGGTCACCTATGTCCGTGAAGATATCGCTGGGCTGGCGCGGGCGCACAACACGGGGGTCCGGCACTCCAGCGGGGAGCTTCTCGCATTCACCGATGACGATGTCATCGCGGATAGCCGGTGGATCTCGTCCATCGCATCCAACTTCCTCAAATCCGAGGCGATTGGATGCGTAACGGGAATGATCCTTCCCGCAGAGCTTGTGACACAGGCGCAGCTCTGGACCGAGCGGCATGGCGGCTTCGGAAAAGGGCTGTCTCGCCGGGTGTTCGACATCCGCCGCCGGACGGAAGAGGCGCCCTTGTTCCCCTACGCCGCGGGCGCTTTCGGGTCGGGTGCCAACATGGCATTCCGACGAACCACGCTTCAGAAGATGGGTGGCTTCGACAACGCACTCGGCGCCGGAACGATTGCGCGAGGCGGAGACGACCTGGCGTCTTTCGTCTCTGCCCTGAAAACCGGAGATCAACTCGCCTACGAGCCCGGTGCGATCGTCTGGCATTTTCATCGTCGCGACTTCGAAGGCATGCGCCGCCAAGCCTACGGCTATGGTGTGGGCCTTGGAGCGTTCCTGACCAAACAGGTAGTCGAAGATCCGAGGCAACTTGCGTTCTTCGCCAGAAGGCTGCCCGCCGCGATCCGGCATCTGTTCTCACGAACCTCCGAAAAAATGAGCCGGCTGCCAGACGACTATCCCGGAAGTCTCGTTTGGGCTGAGCGGCTCGGGATCCTCGTCGGTGTGCCAAGTTACATCCGCAGCAGACTAAAGGCACGTGCCTCTTCGTTTCCAGAGGCGCCCGACGCCTCTTCCTGATGCCCACTCCTTCCTCGTTGGATACCTCCAAGTGAAAACCGTCCCCATCCTGATGTATCACTCGGTCTCCAGCCAGGCCGATGGCCGCTATGGACGGTGGTGCGTTTCACCGGGAACCTTCCGCCAGCACATGTCGATACTCGCCGACGGGAATTACACGGTGCTGACGGTCGGCGACCTCGTGGCGCGCATGAAGTCGCGCTTGGCGCTGCCGGACCGCTGCGTCGCCCTGACATTCGACGATGGGCTGCGGGATTTCGTGACCGATGCGGCGCCGATCCTTAAGCAGTTCGGCTTTCCGGCCACCTTGTATGTTGTCGCGGGCCTTGTCGGGCAGACAAGCGTCTGGCTCAAGGAGCTTGGCGAAGGATCGCGCCCGATGCTGCGGCAGGAGGATCTGGGCAGCCTCGTTGACCAGGGCGTCGAGATTGGCGCGCATTCCATGACCCACCCTGCGCTCGATATCCTTTCACCGGCGGAGGCGACCTTCGAGATCGAAAGAAGCCGGTCAGAGCTCGAGCGGATGATCTCGGCGCCGGTCCGCTCGTTTGCCTACCCGCACGGCTACGCGTCCCGCACGACCAAGCGCATCGTGCGCTCGGCCGGGTTCTCATCGGCGGTTCGCGTCCGGGATGCCTTTTCCGCTGTCGGCGAAGACCTGTTCGGCCTGTCGCGGCTGATCATTACCGAGAAGCATCAGCCGGTCGCGTTCACGAGCCTGCTTGAAGGGCAGGGCGCACCGATCGCGCCAAGGCAGGAGAGACTGGCGGGATATTGCTGGCGTGCCGTGCGCCGCATTCGAAAGCGCTGGAGCAAAGGTGGTGCCGGCAAGGGCACGTTGGCTGTTCTTCGGGGCGACGGGTGGTGACCCGGATCGGTCCGCATATGTCACTCGCCGCCGTTCCGGTGATCCTGGCGGCAAGCGTTCTGTCAATTGCAAACGCAACGGATCTGCACGGCAACACAGCCGGGGAAGGGGACGTCCATTCGCGGGAAGCGTCGTATGCAGCCGGAATGCAGCCGGGCCAAGAACGGACGGGACGCTCTGGACCACAACCTGCTCAGTCATTTGCATCCTATGATCGCGCCGCGAGCGCAGGGAACGCCGCGGCGGACTTGCAGGCATCCCTCATGCTCCTGCACGGGACGGGCGTCAAACGGGATGTTACCACCGGCCTCGCCCGGCTTCAAAGGCTAGCCGAGACCGGTCATGCCGAAGCGCAGGTGGCGCTGGGGCGGCTCCTGCGAGAGGGGCTCCCGGATCTGCTGCCGGCCGCGCCAGATCGCGCATTCGAGCTCTTCAAGGTTGCTTCGCTCAAAGGCAGTGAGAGTGCGACGCTGGAAGTGGCACGCATGCAGATCCTTGGCCTGGGCACGGTGCCGGCGCCAAGGGAAGGTCTGGACGCGCTGGAGCAGCTTGTCGAGCGCGATTACCACGACGCAATGCTCTTCCTGAGCGAGCTCCATGAAACCGGGCTCCCCGGTCAAATGCGCGCGGATCAGGAGAAAGCCTTCACGCTTGCGTCGCAAGTTGCAGAGACAGGACGTAGCGACGCGGTGGTGCGCACGGCGCGCATGCTGCTGAACGGTCATGGGGTCGATCGGGATGTCCGGCGCGCACTTGCCCTTTTGAGAACGGCGGCTGACCAGAGCGATGGCGAGACCCTCTTCGTGTTGGGCGACATCTATGAAGGCGGCATCCCGAATGCGGTCCAACCGGATGCGGACCTGGCCAGTCGGTATTTCTTGCAGGCGGCAGAGAAGGGATTTCGCCCTGCGAAGATCAAGCTCGCAAAGCTCGTCCTGAATGACGATGGAGTGATGGACGGCACCGCCACGGCAGCGGAGCAATTCCTCGAGGATTTGGCCAGGACCGGGGATGCGGAAGCGACCGAGCTGCTTTCACGGTTCGTGGTGGCCAGATTCCGAGACGCCGAGCGTGACGACGCGGCTGATGCGGCTCCGGCGTCTGACCGAGGCGGTCCGGTCGCAACGGCGCTCCTGGAGCTGGGCGAGCTCTTCGAGGATGGCCGGATCGACCCATCGGATGGCCAACTGGCCCTGGATTACTACTTGGCCCAGCGTGACAACAACGAAACGGTGTTCTCGATCATCGAGCCGGACAGCCTGATCATGGTTGCTCAGGAGGGGCGTTGGCAGCCCGACATGGCAAACGCAAAGCGGGCCTATCTGCTGGCAGGTGAACTGGGCGATCCGGACGGCTACCTGAAAGTGGCCGACATCCTGAGGAAATCCAGCGCGAAGGGCGAGGACGGTCAGACAGTCGCCGACTATCTGCGTCGGGCGGCCGAGATGGGAAGCCCTGACGCCGAAATTCGGCTCGCCGTTCTCGAAATCGGGGCTCAGACCGACCTTGAGGCGGCACAGGCGAAGTTTGCGCGACTGAAACAGCTGGCGCGTGACGGACATACCCTCGCGCTCTATGAACTCGGCACGCTGCTTCTGGACGGAAAAGCTCCGTTGGTGTCCCCGGATCCGGCAGGCGCCTATGCCATGATCGAACCCGCTGCGAAGGGCGGCTATGCGCCGGCCCTGGTTTCCATCGCGCTCATGCAGATTTACGGCAACGGTATCCCGCGAAGCCCGGCGGTTGGGCTGGCTGAATTGCAGCGTCTGTCGGACGCCGGGTCTGCCGAAGCGGCCCTGGCCTCGGCAAGGGTGTATGACGAGGGTCTTCCCGGCATTTTGCTGCGCAATCCGGCACATGCCTTCGAGCTGTATTCCACGGCTGCAGCTGCCGGGAGCGGAAGCGCCAGGCTTCAACGGGCGACGATGCTGATGCGGGGTGATGGTGTGGCCCCGGACCCGGCAGGTGCTCTCGCAATCCTCGAGGAAGCTGGAGCGGAGGGGGACGCATCTGCCTACCTCGCGCTCGCTACTCTGTATGAAACAGGTGAGACGGACGCCGTTCCGAAGGATGCCAGGAAAGCGTTCGAATTCTTTTCACGCGCTGCAGACCTCGGGGACTCTCGTGCTGCCATGAAGGTCGCGCTGATGCACCTGGACAACAGCGTGCCAGCCTCCGATCAGTCCTCCGGCCTTGCAATTCTCGAAGGCCTGGCGTCCACCGGACATACCGATGCGGCTTATCGGCTGGCGGATTACTACTCCGGCGAGGACGGGCAGGCGGTTTCTCCTGATCCTGCTCTTGCCTTCGGCTACTACCAGCAGGCCGCGGAGGGCGGCAGTGGCAGTGCCCGGATACGGATGGCGGGCATGCTGATCCGCGGAGAAGGCATTGCGCGCGACGTCCCGCGCGGTATCGCGATCCTTAGAGAGGAGGGTGCGGCGGGCAATGCGACAGCGCTCCTGAACCTGGGAGACACCTTCGCAAGGGGCATTGCCGGCCGCGTCGATATCGAGGCGGCTCTGGAAGCCTATGAGGCCGCGTCGGATCTGGGCAATGACACGGCGCTCGTCCGCCTGGCCGACATCTATCGCTACGGCCTTTTGAGGAAGACGAGCACGTCCCGTGCCTACGAGTTCCTGGAGAAAGCCGCAGCGCAGGGCAACAGTTACGCTGTCTTCATGCTTGGCAAAGGATTGGTCGACGGCGATTTCGGCGATGCGGGCACGGTGGAGGATGGAGAGAGGCTGCTCGTTCAGGCGAACCTCGGGAATGTCGCTGAAGCTGCCGTTGAACTTGCACTACTCGACGTCCCTTCGGTGACCGAAGGGGCCACGGCGAGCAGCAAGGTCGAGCGGCTTCGGAACCTCGCGGAGGGCGGAAACCTGGCGGCCCGGTTGAGACTCGTCGAAGCATACCGCGACGGGCACACCGGTCGCGGAGAGGCACTTGTATCTCAAGACCTGGCTCGGGCCAGAGCCGAACTGGCTGCGATTGCCGACCAGATCGACCCGGCAGAGCGGGAAGTGCAATCGATGCTGATCGACCTGAAGAGCAGGAAATACTCCGGCTATCCCGAGACATACGCCCGCATCAAGACGCTGCCGTGGAGCGAGCGGCCGAGCGCGGTGCGCCGGATTCTCGACGTCAATCCCAACGCCTACGTCTACGCGCTTCAGATGCAACTGGCAGAAAACGGCATCTACCGGGACGAACTCGACGGAATGATGACCAATCGAACGATCTCGGCCATCGAAACCCAATGCGATTTGCTCAATGCCGCAAGCCTCTGCCGCTTCGGTCCACTTTCCCCCCAAGTAAAGACGTTGATGTTCTATGTGTTCTGAATTTCATGCCCATGCGCATCCTCGAGCGATCCGCAATTGCAATCCGGGCTCAACCGGCTCGGGTGGCGGAAATCCGAGGTCGTTGAACTGGCGCAAACCATTCCCCCGCACTGATAGCCGCCTGAGAAGGGGATAGATCTGCCATGCACAGTCAGCCGATGATTTTCATTACTGGAGGCGCCGGATACATCGGGTCGCACACTGCGGTGGAATTGCTGGCGGCCGGCTTCCGCATTGCGATCCTCGACAACTTCGAGAATTCCGCACGCGACGTGCCGGGCCGGATCTCACGGATATCGGGAGAGAGCTTTCCGGTCATCGACGGCGATGTGCGAGACCAAGACCTGGTGTCTGAGATACTGAAGCGATACCAGCCCGAGCTGGTCATGCATTTCGCCGGCAAGAAAGCGGTCGGTGAATCCGTGGCGCGCCCTCTGTTCTACTATCAGGCGAACCTCGACGGCGGATTGTCGCTCCTCGAAGCCATGGAAAAGAACGGTGTCCGCAACCTGATCTTCTCCTCGTCGGCGACCGTCTATGCGTCTGTCGACGGAGAGCGCCTTGACGAGACAGCATTCCTGGAACCTTCAAATCCCTACGGCCGCACCAAGCTCATGCTCGAGGAGATCATCTCGGATGCCGTTGCCGCCAATGCGCTCGGGAATGCAATTTCACTGCGCTACTTCAACCCGGTCGGAGCACATTCTTCGGGGCTGATTGGCGAAGACCCGTGCAATACACCCAACAACCTGTTTCCACTCATTGCCCAGACGGCCGCCGGGCTGCGAGAAAGCGTTCTCGTGTTTGGAGATGATTATCCCACGCTGGATGGGACGGGTGTGCGGGACTTCATCCATGTCGTCGACCTGGCGAAAGGCCATGTGGCCGCTGCGAACCATCTGCTGCGAAAGAACGACTTCGGCGCACATCTCAGTGTCAATCTCGGCACCGGGTCGGGCTACAGCGTTCTGCAAGCGATCACCGCCTTCTCAGAGGCCTGTGGCTTCGAAATTCCGCACAAGGTCGTAGGCCGTCGACCGGGCGACATCGCGTCCTGCATCGCGGACGCGACTCTCGCCGAAAAAATGCTCGATTGGCGGGCGACGCTCGGCTTGCAGAGGATGTGCGCAGACCAGTGGGCCTATCAGAAAGGTCGCCTTGCAACTTCCGAGATGGAAGCTGAACCACTGCAGGTAAGGGCCGTTTCATGACGGAATGGAGCGGACACCACATTTGCTCTTCGCACGGATCACCCGGACGTCGATCCGGCGTCGGAAACGCTCTGTTCCTGTCCGCTTCGCCAATTCGGGTTGTGCAAGGCAGGGATGATCGCAAGACTCCGAGGCGTTTTCCTGTCCTGAAAATTGAGCCTTTCATCAATGTGGTCGTGTTCGGCGATGCCAAGCCTGATCGTCCTCGACCAGCTGCGGATGAAAAGATGTCGATGGGCGCGACAACCGGTCGGGCTCGCACTTTCTTCGGTAATTGGTTGCTCGGGAGCAACGTCGCAAGTTGACTACTTTTCTTCGCAAATACTCTCTGTCCATCACGCTTTGGGCCGCCGCGGGGGGGATCGTCGCGGGGAATGCGGCATATCATGAGCCGGAACGTTTCGAGAGCACAGTTCAGCTGTCGACCGGGGGCATCCTGATTGCGGCCGATCGTTCTCTGCGTGTCGGTCCGGTTTCCGGTCCTGATACATCCGAGGCGCTGGAAACCTTGGTCAAATCCGACCCCGTTCTTCGCAAGGTCGTCGTTCGGAAGGAACTCGGGCAATCGGAAGATTTCCTCGCACAGAAGTCGTCCTGGATCGAGATCGGATATGAGAGCGTCGGGGGATTTCTCCGTAAGCTGAAGCAGCGATATTTCGACGGTGCGGATCCTGAAGAAGCCAGTTCTGTTCCGGAGGTCGCGTCTTCAACGAACAGGGCCATGGCCGCACTCGGCCAGATGATCGAGGTCGAGCACAGGGCAGGGGAGAGCAGCTTTGACATCCGGGTCTCTGCGGCACAACCCGGCCTCGCGCACGACCTCGCGGCCGCGCTTGGCTATGCCGTCATCGAGGAATTGGAGGACGCGAGGACCGCTTTTCTGACGGCTGAAGCCGGCCGGCGAGACGAGCAGATCGTTGCCTTGTATGATCGTCTCTCGGGCTCCGAGAAGGCTCTGAACGATTACGTCACGAAAAACGGGCTTGAGAATGCCGACGCTGAAATGTCGCGCGACACGTTGCGTATCGCGAACCTCGACTTCGAGCTGGTCAACGTTCAGACGGAGTTGAAGCACTTTGAGGCCATCTACGCACGCGCGCAGGACATCCGCGCCACGGGCGGCGACACGGACGCGGTCCTCGCGGCTCTGGACCTGTATCCTCCCGCGCCCGGGGAGGCTCAGGAACGTGCCACGGGTGCGCAGATCTCCGCTCGGGACATCACGGGCGGCCCACCGAACGACGAAGATCGGTCGCAGACAACGCGCTCGGAATCAGAAGGCGACGGCGATGCGATAGGGCCCGCATTGGCGGGGGTGGCCCTTCGCATCGACACGCTCAATCAGGTGGCAGGCGAGCTCGAAACCGAGCTCGCTGCAGTGATAGACCGCTCCGCCTCGATGCAGAGCATGGTTCAGGTAATGGAGGACCTTCAGGATGTCGTAGAGCAAGATCGCGCGGCCTATGACGCCTTCATGTCCGGTCTGAGCAGCGACGTCGGATTGCAGCGCATATCGGAGGCAACGGCCCAGGTTGCAGAGCCTGCGACGTGGCCAACTCAACCGGCTGCGATACCTCTGCTCGCGTTTCTGACGGTCGGGCTGTTCGGCGGCGCACTTCTTGGGACCTTCACTGCGCGGGTCCGGGAAGGCTTTGCACGCAGGGCCAGACGCGCGGACCGGTCTTTGGTCAATCTCGGTCTGCCGGTTCTGATGCGCGTCGAGCAGAAGTATTGCCGAACCGACAGATGGCCGCTGCCAAGATTTGTGAATGGAGTTCCGCAACGCGCGCGCCATCGCAATCAGGACGACCTTCGAAAGCTATGGCGCGAGGTTGTCTCGCCGTCGGCTGATGGCCGCGCGCCGATCCTGCTCTTGAGTTCCCTTGGGGTTGCCCCGGACAAAACGGATCTCGCTGCCGAACTGGCGTTGTCGGCAGATGCAGTCGGCCTCAGTGTCCTGCTCGTGGATGCGGATCTGCAGCAAGCCCGGCTGAGCCAGGACATGGGCTGCCATCTGGACGAAGGGCTGACCGAGCTGGTCGAGACGGGCAGCTGGGATCTGTCGGGGGTAAGACCCGGAATGAGTGTCGTGGATGTCATGCCCACTGGCCTGCGTCTCAGTGAGACAGCCAAGGTGCTGGGATCGGCGCAGCTGGCACGCTTCTTCGAAGCGGCCCGCGCGCACTATGACATCATCGTCGTTGACGGCCCATCGGACGCCAGATCGCAAGAGTTGGCCGCGCTTTCGCGGTTTTGCGACACGACCTGCTTGGTCATCAGCGACAACGTTGAATGCGGTGAAGAGGCGGTGCAGGCGATCAACAAACTGGGAAGCAACAATATTCTCGGTGTGGTGCTGACAAACGTGATCAACAGCGCGACCGGTCCCAACCGTTCGGCACGCAAGTCGGCGTTCGCCTCCGACCGCTCTACACCCCAACGACGAGGTCAAACGCAAAGGGCAGGTGATGCAGGTCGGTTGGCGGGAGTGAAAACTTGACGTTTCTTGGGCCGAACATCCCCGTGTTGATCGATCATGTCACTCCGGTGGCGAAGGCCGATTGGGAACGGATATACGGGCTCGACCCGTCCGCAGTGCCTTCGCAGTCGCGGACATGGGCCGACCTGATCGTGAACTCCTTCGGCGCAACGGATCGAAGCCGCCACTACAGGTTCTCCGACGGGGCCGAGGCGATACTGCCGCTTTTCTCGAGACACCGCGCGGCCCCTCCCTTCAGGGTCTATCGCTCGCCACCGCCTGCCTGGGGTTTTGGCGGACTTCTGTGCTCTGCACCCCTGACCAGGCACCACGTGCGAGTCGTGCTCGATGACTGCGCCCTATTGCCCGGCGCCGCGGTCCAGGTGCGCCCGATCCCATTGCATGCGGCGTTATGGGAGGAAGCGGCACATGGAACGGCATGGAAGCCGATTGCCCGCTCGGCCCATGTCATCGACCTGTCGGGCGGCTTCGATCAGGTTTGGGAGACGCGGTTTCCTGCCAGAACGCGCTCCAAGGTGCGCAAGGCTGAGAAACTCGGCGTTACGGTGGAGTCGGGAACCAGTGAAGCGCTTGTTGAAGACTTCGATCGCCTGTTTCGAACCTCGGTGGCGCGATGGGCACATGGCCAGAATGAATTGAGCTGGCTGGCCGCACTCCGAGCCAAGGTAAGGGACCCCAAAGGCAAGTTCGCGTCCATGGCGCGCGACGCAAGTCGCGTGCTGCGCATATATGTCGCCTACCTCGGGGGAACGCCGGTTGCCGGGATCATCGTCTTGCTGGACCGGAACGGTCACTACACCCGGGGCGCCATGGACAAGGCTCTGATCGGCAATTCCTACGCGAACTACCTGCTGCAGAAGGTCGCCATCGAGGATGCATGCAGGCTGGGCGCGAGGCACTACCACATGGGCGAGACGGGCGGCTCGGACAGCCTGGCAGACTTCAAGTCGCGGTTCGGCGCAACGGCCGTTCCCTATGCAGAGTATCGCTTCGAACGAATTCCGGTGCTTTCGGCGGACCAGCGCCTCCGTTCCATCGTAAAGAACGTCATCGGCTTCAAGGATGCGTAGCGGTGTCGACATCAGGTCCTGCGCGCTCGCAGGTCTTGCCGTGCTGGTGTTCGGATGTGGCGCGAGCGCCGACATTCCAAGGCCGACAGGTGCGGAAGGGGAGTTCGCGCTCGTTTTTTCGGACGAGTTCGAAGGCTCCGAACTGGATCTTGGTCGCTGGACGACCTGCTATTGGTGGGATGATGACGGCTGCACCAACCTGGGCAACAACGAGCTGCAATGGTATCGACCGGAGAATGTGAGCGTGGACGATGGAACGCTCGTCCTGACGGCCCGGCCCGAAGAGGTAATCGGTTGGAAGGGGCGCCCGTTCCCATACACCTCCGGCATGGTTACGAGCGGCCGCTATTACGAGGAGGACCCCTCAAGCGTGCGTTTCGACGCCAATGGCGGCGTCTTCGAGGTGCGCGCGAAGGTTCCATCCGGTCAGGGTCTATGGCCAGCCTTCTGGCTGCTGCCCTCCACGCGGGAATCCAAGCCGGAAATCGATGTCATGGAACTTCTGGGCCACCGCCCCGGGCGCCTGGAGCTGCATTTCCACTATCGCGACGAAACCGGGGAGGCCCGCAACGTCGGCCACAAGGTCGAGACCGAAGACCTGTCGGAGGACTGGCACGTCTACGGCGTGGATTGGAGCGAAGAGGCGATCGTCTGGTATCTCGATGGCCAGGAAGTCTGGCGCTACGAGGAACGCCAGCACATACCGGACGAGCCCATGTATATGATCCTCAATCTGGCCGTCGGCGGCGACTGGCCAGGGCCGCCCGATAGCAGCACCCGGTTTCCGGCAGTCTTCGAGATCGACTACGTGCGGGTCTGGAAGCATCTGCAATGACGTGGCACCGGCACTTGGCGATGCGGCCTCCCAGGGAGGGCCTGCCGTGCAGAGCGTGACGATCAAGCTGAAGTCTTTCGGGAACGCGCCGGGCTTGTTGTCCAATGGTTATGCCCTGGTCGCCAACGCGGGCCTGTCCTCGGTTCTCGGGCTGGTCTTCTGGCTCCTGGCGACCCGGCTTTTTCCGCAGGATCAGGTGGGTCTGGGGGCCGCCATGATCTCCTCCATGATGTCGGTGAGCTACCTCAGCCAGATGAACCTGAGTTCTCTGCTCGTCAGGTTTCTCCCCATGGCGGGGCGCCAGGCGAAGCGCCTTATCCTTTATGCCTATGCCTGTGCCGCCGTGGTCTCCGCTCTGGCGGCCTTTGCCTTCGCAAGCGGCGTGGGCTTGTTCGCGGAGCCGCTGGAGGTGCTGAAGGAGGATCCGAAAACCACCGCACTGTTCGTCGGTGCGGTCACGATCTGGTCGCTGTTTGCGCTTCAGGACGCCGCCTTCTCGGGGATGAGGCGATCGGTGGTCGTTCCGGTCAAGAATGCCGCCTACGCGGCGTCAAGGATTGCCGCACTGGCGGGCCTCGCGCTTGTGGTCGTTCTTCCCGTGAACGGAATTTTCCTGGCCTCGGTGCTGCCGCTGATCCCGATCCTACTGGCGACGAGCGTCTTGCTGTCGCGCGAAGTGGCGGATGCCTCCAGGGCGGGTTCCGACAGCACCAAGCTCGACCTTCGGAGCCTTGGGCGGTTTCTCGGGTGGGATTCCGTCGGAACGGTCGCCCTCGCCGCAGCCTTCGGGCTGGCTCCGATCATGGTCGCCGCCTCTTCCGGCGTCGAGTCCAACGCCACCTACCACATCGCCTGGACGTTGTCGTATTCGATCTATCTGATCGGTCGCTCCATGTGCACCTCGCTCGTTGCCGAAGGCGCCGCCAATCCGGCCCGTCTGCGGGCTCTGGTTTCCGATACGTTGGTGCATTCGCTTGGCCTGATCACGGGCGCAGTGCTGGTCATGGTGGCGGCGGCGCCCATGATCATGGCGATATTCGGCAGCGGCTACGTCGCCGAGGGCAGCGGCCTCTTGCGGTTGCTGGCGTTGTCGTGTGTGCCGTGGTCCATCACGACCGTGTATATTTCCCTCGCGCGCGCCAGGGGTCAGACCCGAACGGTGGCAAGCGTTCAGATCTGCACGCTGCTCGTCTTCGGCGGGGCGAGCTACTTGCTTTTGGACAGCTTCGGGGCTTTCGGGGTCGCGGCTGCGTGGTTGATTGCAAATTCCGCGGTCTGCGTGGCGCTCCTGCTGAACAGTCTTCGGACTGGTCGAGAGCCCGTAACGGATTGGTCGCTGGCCATGATCGGCTCCGTGGCGCGGCTTGCGGCGTCGCTCCGCGCATATTTCACAGGACTCACGCCGGCACCGCGTGCCGCCACTGGTGCTGCGCTCGAAAGCTATCTGCCGGATCAAAAGGATGACGTGGATCCGCGAGTTGTCAGGAATACGCAGAGCGATGTGACGTCGATCATCCTCGAGCCCAAGGATCACAGGGATGGTCGGGGCGCTGTGCTTCGGCGAAGCGTGATGAAGATCGCCGGCTCTGAGCGCGGACAACAGGCCCTCAGCCGTAATGCACGCAGTCTGGAAGAGCTTGCCGGCGATGGGAGGGTTGCGCCCTACAAGTCGATATTGCCCGAGCTTCTCCGGTTCGAGTCGGATGATGAAACGAGTTGGACGATCGAAACAGCCGTTTCCGGGTACCCGCTGGACGGCGTTCAGGATGACAACGCGTTGGCAAGAGCTGCAGCCGTGGCGGCGGTGGCGACCATGCATGATCTGCACCAGGCGACGGCGGTGCGCAAGCGGATCGACGAGCCATGGACAGCGAGTTGGATCGACGCTCCACTGGCTGTGGCGTCAAGCACCCGAGGCGTGTTGATGTCGGGTGCCGCACGCGATCGCGCCTTCGCGTCCCTCCGCTCCGCGCTGCGAGAGATACTGTTGGGTCGGCAGCTTTCACTGGGTCTGGGCCATGGCGACCTGTGGGCAGGGAACCTCTTCTATGAAGCTGGCGGAACAGCGCCCCACGACGTGCGGATATCGGGCCTGATCGATTGGGACACGGCACGCAAGGACGCGCCGGAAGGGTGGGACGCCGGCCACATGGCCATCACGCTGAGGATGTCGAAGAATACCGAGGAACTGGGGCCCGCCATCAGCGCGCTGTTGCGGGAAGGCGCTTGGTCTGACGAGGAATACCGGCAATTCGCGGAGGCGGGCCTGGGCGAGCCTCTGTGCAGGGGCGGTGATCCCGAACTTCAGTGGGCGCTTGTCATTCTGATCTGGCTCCACCACGTTTCGGCGGGTGTTGCCAAATCCGACAGCCGGGCCCGCAATCGGCTTTGGTGCACCGCAAATGTGGACCGCGTGCTGCTCGCCGCATGCAACATCCCACCTTGGAGCCGGCATGTCGAGGGCTGAGGCAGACGCGGACCTGGGTCACGAAATGGCCGGTCGGGATGTTGCCGCGATCCGGACCTCCTTGTGGATCGCCGGGATCGTCGGTGCGGTTGCGCTGTGGTGGCTGAGTCTGCCCCTGATCGACGCGGACGAACTGAACGATTATGGTCTGGTCGCCATTCTTCCGTGGCAGTTCTGGAGTGCGATCGTCCTTCTTTCGGTCTCCTTCGCTGCCAACCTGAAGCCAATGTCCCGAACCCGCTGGGCATGTCCGCTGGCGCTTCTGGTGCTCATTCTAATCCTGCACGCCACACCTCCGATCGTCTATGGCACGCTCAGGTATTCCTGGGCATGGAAGCACATCGGGATCGTCGATTTCATCCAGCGTTACGGAGAAGTCGATCGCAGGGCGGATTTCCTTTCGGCCTACCACAACTGGCCGGGCTTCTTCTGGATTTCAGCCAAGGTGGCGAACCTTCTGAACCTGCAGCCGTTGGACATCGCCAGCGTCGCGCGCTTTGCACCCGTGGTCTCGAACATCGTGTTCGCGGCATTGCTCAAGGTCGTTTACGGGCGCTTCACCGACAATGTTCAGTTGGTCTGGGCGTCGCTCTGGATCTTCCTATGTGCCAACTGGGTCGGTCAGGACTATTTCTCGCCTCAGGCACTGGCCTATGCCTTGCATCTCGCCGTTCTCGCACTCTGTCTCGGGCCGCTGATGCCGCAGTCCGCGCATCGTGCGTTCGACCCTCTGCGGACCAGATCTCGGTTGGCCCAACTGCCTCCATCCGTATCTTTCACGCCTGCCTGGCTGAAGGTCGGTGCGGTTTTCTGCGTGGCCGCGATGATCTGCGCCATCGTCGCCTCGCATCAATTGACACCCGTTATCCTCGCCTTTTCGCTCATGGGTCTGTCACTGTTCACACCGCTCAGTTTCGGGTACCCGACCATCGCCTTCCTGGCCGTGGTGTTGTGGATCAGCTATCCGGCAGCGCCTTTCACGGCTCTCTACCTGCCCGGCGAAGTCGCGGACATCGGGCAAACCATCGAAGGTGTGACCGACAAAATGGTGAACACGTCCTCGGTCGGGACCGGCGTTGCTGTTGTCGCCTGGGCGGGGCGTGCACTCGTCTTGCTGGTCGGCCTGATGGCGTTCATTGGCTGGCTGCGCCGGTTGAGACACGGTGAGCCCACAGCCCTCATTTGCATCCTCGCGATTGCACCGGCCCTCGTTCTGGGGATCACATCCTATGGCGGTGAAGCCATCTTCCGGATCTACTTCTTCTGCCTGCCGTTTCTCGCTTTTTTCGCGGGCTCAGCATTCTTTTCGCGCGATGAGACGCGCGGAGTAGCCTCTCGTCTCCTTTTCGTTGTCCTGGCGGCCGTGATGGCATTCGGTTTCCTGCTCGGGAACAACGGCAAGGACCGGCAATACCGGTTCTCTCCAGAAGAAGTCGAAGCCGCCCATTGGCTCTATCGTCAAGGCAAACCGGGCACGCTGCTGGTCGAGGGCGCGCGAAGCTATCCGTCGCAGTTCATGAACTACGAGAACTTCACCTATGTGCCCATTTCCAACGAACGGAGTGCGGATCGGGCTGAAATCCTGAACAACCCATCTGAAGTTCTGTCACGTTGGTTCGCGAGCGCGAGGTGGAACGACGGCTATGTCATCATTACGCGTAGCCAGACGGCCTATGTGGAGGCTCTGGCGATAACGCCCAAGGGAGCTTTCAGCCGGCTCGAACTGGAGCTTCTGGCTTCGCCGAAGTTCCTTTTGGTCTTTGCAAACAAGGATGCCCGGATTTTCAGGGCAAGCAGGTTCGTGCAAAAATAGGTCCGAGCAGGGATGTGCCGGAGGTCCCGTTGTTGCTTCCTAGCCGACTGCAGGTCGAGCGATCTGGAAAGTGGCGGAAACGCCATCCGGCAGCCACAAATCGGTCACCTTCGACGCTACCATGAACGCAACCTAGTCAAAGGAGGTGCTCGACATGCATTTGTGCGACCACACGGCGGGTTTCGGGCGAGTTGCAAATCGGTTCAACCAAGAAGAAGACGGCGCCGCGACGGTCGAGGCGGTCCTCTGGATGCCCTTCATGTTCGCGCTGCTCTGCTTCGCCGTGGACACCTCGTTCATCTTTTTCGGTCAGAATCAGGCCTACCGGGTCGTGCAGGATGGCAATCGCAGTCTGGCTACCGGGCGTCTGAGCGACACTGAAGCCGTAAAGCAATACGTCTCCGCCAATCTCTCCGGCATGGCGCCGAATGCGCAGGTGCAGTCATCGGTGGCCGAAGGCATGGTCAGCACCGTGGTCACCATGCCCAGCTCAGACCTGGCGGTCACGGGCCTGCTCTCCGCCCTCGTCAACACCACCATCACGGTCGGTGGCCGGCATTTCGTGGAATACTGACCTTGGCACAGCCATTCGCATCCAAACCCAAGGCCTTCCTCGCAGAGGAGGGCGGCGCCATCTCATCTCTCGGCATCTTTGTCTTTCTCGTGAGCTGCGTGATCTGCGCCATCGCGGTCGACGTGGCCCGCCTGCGCGCCGCGCAAAGCCAGCTTCAACTCGCAGCCGACACTGCCGCCCACGCCGCGCTCTACTACCGCGACACCCACAGCGCCGCGGAAGCGAAGGAAAAGGCTCTGGCCGTGGCCAACTACGGCATGCCGCGCGAAATCTACGGCGACATACTGGTGCCTGAAGAC
The DNA here is from genome assembly GCA_964454145.1 of uncultured Oceanicola sp. Lineage (GTDB taxonomy): Bacteria > Pseudomonadota > Alphaproteobacteria > Rhodobacterales > Rhodobacteraceae > Vannielia. Next base: position 59,493 of record CAYVQK010000002.1, read on the forward strand.
GTGATTTTCGGCACCTGGTCCTATGAGCTGCAGGCGTTCCACGAAGACCCGAACTCGCGCGAGTCGGTCATGGTCACCACCGAGCGGCTGAAGAGCAATCGTAACAGCGTGGCCTCCACCCTGTTCCAGTTCATCGGGATCGACAGCTTCGACGTGGTGTCCCGCGCCGTCTTCACCACCTTCCGTCCGACCTGCTTCCGCGAGGGGTTCGTGGCGGAGGAGGTTGTCGATATTCAGTCCAACAACGAGTATTACTCGGGCTTCTGCATCCACGCCAATGGCCATGTGGAGCTGAACTCCAACAACGTCTTCGAGGCCGGCACGATTGTCTCGATGCCCAACCTCGACGATCTCGTCCTGCCCCAGTCGGGGTTCGAGACCAACGAGGGGCTCGAGGCTGCGCTGCGCTCCGGTGCCTACCGGATCCGCATCCTCAACCGCCTGCCTGCGATCATCCAGGGTCTGATGGACGGCGATGAGAACTACCTTCCCGAATACATCACCTCTCCCGTGGCAATCGGTCTCTCCGGCAATACCCTGACCCAGGCCGACTTCGTTTCGGGGCGGTTGCACAAGCTTATTGGCAACGCCAACTGCAAGGTCACGATCTCGCCGTCGATCCCGCTAAAGGAGGTTGTCTTCGTGACCAATTGCGAAGTGAAGTTCGGAAACGGCACCGAGTTGAACGATGTTGTCATGGCCAGCACCAACACTGGCAGCAATTCCTTCAACAGTTCGTCCAAGCTGCAGGTCGGCAAGAATGACACCTGCGCGGAAGGTGGCGGCGCGCAGCTGCTCACACTGGGCGGCATGAGCTTCGCCTCCGACCTGCGCATGTATGGCGGTCAACTGGTCGCAAAGGGCGACATCGACTTCGCCGCCAACGCCGACGGCATCGAGGGCGCCTCGATGATCTCCGGAACCCGGATCGACGGCACATCGAACATGAGCATGGGATTCTGTGTCACCGGCATGGAAGACAACTACGAGGCCGCCTACTTCCGCCTGGCCCATTGAGGTGCGTTGGCCCTGGGCAACTCGCGGCACAGTCTGAATAGGGCGCAACAAGCATGCATTCGCGGTCGCGAATGCCCGCAGTGAGCCGCAATGCCTTTGCACCGACCAACCGGGTAGGCGGGTGGAGTGGCGCAGAAGTCTTTCAGCACTGGAAGGCTATTGTGATCGTCAGGCCGCAAAATAGGGCTTAAGTTGCCTCACCACGATTGTTGAGGCCGTGAGAGAGCTAGTCAGTTGCGGCTGGGTCCACGGCATCGAGCGCCAACGTGATGCCCGTGAGGGTCGAGATCGCGGACAACATAAACAGCCCCCCAACACCGCCCGGAGCTCGCGAGAACGGATCATTCCCTCAAGTTAGTTCACTGATGTTCCGATGGAAATTAACAACTTTTTCGCGTTTTGTGCTGTGTAGTTACTTTGCGCCGGGCGTGCGGGCATCTGGCCAGTGGGCTCGCATTAGCTCACGTAGATAATCAGTCCCAGCGCTGCGAGGGTGATGATCTCTGGCCATGGCAGTGTTGCGCCCACTTGGGAATTGAAGCACGCAAGGCAGCGCTGCAGAGCGCTCGCGTTCACCCCACGACCTGATGATACGAGGATTCTTTCGGGTCCTGCATGTGTCAAAGGTGGCTCCCTTCCAGTGTTCTTCTCGACGATTTGTTCGCCGTCGTGGGATACAAGAGCAGCGTAATGCAGCGTGAATAAGTCAAAAATCCATCGGCGGTGCCTGTCTTAGGATCAACACCGATACCGGGGAACCTTTCAGGACCTCAGAAAGAGCAACCTAATCGCGAGTTCAGCCTTTGCGAAGCCAAGGTATTGCAAAGGCCGCGGCTTCGTTTCGAGAACAACGACAATTGCTCAGCTATGAGATAAATAAAAGTCAGGTCAATCGCCCGGAGATTGAATTCAGAGTAGGACGGAAACAGTTCGTTCAACACAACCCGGAATCTTCTCAGGGTAGTAACGGTTCTATTCCAACGTCCATAGATTGTAATCTGCAACGACCCCTACACGGACCGTGGCAGATTGACCTAACCGAGTCGCACGGCGCATCCCAAGTGTACTTTGGATCGCGCCAAGGGGAGAGCCCACAGTGAAGGCCTGCCCCCCTCCATGACCTGGGCGGAGAAAGTTACGGCGCCATGAAGTTGCCGTCGACACTGCTCTGTTCACCGATAGCACGACCCGGCCGCGGCCCATGTCCGCGACTCCACTTGAGGTTAAGTTTTTGTTGCAATAATAAACCTAAAGTTGTATTCTGTCATCAATTCGCACTGTGGCAGCTACGTCGGTGCGATACGCGTGGTGAGCCACCCAGGATTTCCCCGCCGCGCATAGGGGTGAGGTGCCAGCAAACGCCTCACCCCTCCCTCCCACGCTTGGCACCATCCCGATCGCTCACACTTCCCTCAAGGCGACAGAAACCGGCTCCACTCCTCCATCATCGCTCTCCTACGCTCCATCATGTCGCCTCGCAGGTAGGCCTGCTGGACCTTCGTCCCGATGTTGTGTGCGAGGGCGACTTCCGCCATCTCCGACGGGTCGTCGGTTTGTTCAGCGACCCAGTCGCGAAACGTCGACCGCAGGCCATGTGGCAC
>CAYVQK010000002.1:62210-77507 GCA_964454145.1 uncultured Oceanicola sp.
CACAATCCGGAAAGCGGGGCGCTGACGCAAGCAGGTCCACGGCCAATTTCGAGAGTGGGACGCGGTGTTCACGCCGGGCCTTCATCCTGGCCGCGGGGATGATCCAGAGCTGCCGATCAAGGTCCATCTCTCCCAAGGTTGCGCCGCGGATCTCTCCAGAGCGAGCGGCTGTGAGAGCAAGGAACTGCAGGGAGCGTGCTGCGATACCAGAGCGGCCGCGCAGGGCGGCAAACCAGGAAGTCGCATCTTTCAGCGCTACGGCCGGATGGTTCTCCTCCTTCTTCACCCGGGACGGGGAGGGGAGGATCTTGTCGAGGTTGCCTTTCCAGCGGGCCGGGTTCTCTCCATCTCGCAGTCCGTTCACGCGGGCCCAGTCGAGCACCGCCTCGATGCGACCTCGCACGCGGGAGGCCGTCTCGGTCTTCTCCGACCAGATGGGTTGGAGGATCTTGAGGACGTTGTCGAGCGAGACATCGGCCACCGCTGTATTGCCAATCACAGGGAAGGCATAGGTATGCAGCGTGGCGCGCCATTGTGCCTTGTGCTTCTCGTTGGCAAGTTCTCCTTCGAGCTTCTGCTGATAGAAGGCTTCGAAGGCGTCGTCGAAGCTGATGCGCCGAACCTTGGCCCGTCGGATCGCATCGCGTCGCTCGCGTCGCGATTGGAGCGGATCGCCTCCGGCAATTATCTCGGTCACCATCTCGCGCGCGAGTTCGCGAGCGCTTTTGAGGGAGACGGTCGGGAAGGCACCGAGGCCGATCTCGTGACGCTTGCCGGCGATGCTTCGCCGCAGTATCCAGGACCGTGCGCCCGTGGCCGTCACATTAAGGTAGAGGCCGGCGACCCCGCCAACGGGATGTTTGCCGGGCTTGTCCAGGCGGTTGACCTGTATGGCGGAGAGTTCCGCAGCCGAACGGGGCATATTCTTCCCACCATCCTTCCCACCAAAAGCGTTGCCATCTCGTGCAACAACCCGCGGGACTTGCAAGAGGGGTGTGCGGAAGTCTCAGGTAAGTGGCTGAAAATAAAGCGTTTAATGTGACGGCTTGAAATCAGCTGCCGCTTACTTCCAGCGGACACCGCTTCCGCCATTTGTCTGATCTGTATGATAGCTTTCAGGCGCTTGAGATCTTGTCGCTACGCTTCCCGCCAGCGCGACCGTGCCCATGGTCGGCCGGAGCCCAGCGTGCCAGTCCCCCACTTGCAGGATTGTCATCCAGAGAGCGTCACCGACATGGCATTCCACTCCAGCCACGAGACCAACGCGCAGCGCGTGGAAACGGCGAAGCGGCTCGCGCTCCGGCTCGACGAGTTCGGCTTTCTCTACCTCGCCATGCTCGCGAGCAACCGTCGCCCGATGGGCCGCCCTAGAACCAGGCGTGAAGCGCGGGAAAGAGCAGGCCTGCGAGGGCGATGGAAATACCCATCGGGTAGCCGCGCGCAGTGGCAAGGCTTGCATGCGGAGAACCTGGGTGTCCGAGCGTGCTGCGAAGGATCGTCATGGAGACGATGCCGATGAGCAGCGACGCGGAGAGGGTAAATCCGAACAGGGCGAGGCTCTGCTGATCGGTCGGCACGAAGAGTGCGAGGGCGGTGAGGGCTTTCACGTCGCCACCTGCGAAGGCGCCGGCGAGGAAGGTGACGAAGCCGACCACGAGAACGATGCCCGCGGTGGCAAACCGCCAGCCGATCTGCGGCAGGTCGAGGACTGCGAGGGAGGCGAGGGCGAAGAGCGTCACCATCGCGAGCACCAGCCAGTTCGGAATGCGCATCGCATGGAAGTCGCCGGCGGCCATGAGCACCAGCAGGGGCGCGGCCAGCACGAGCGGCAGGACGTCAGGCGACATTGTGGTGCTGCACGCTGTAAGCGACGGCATCGCGATGCCGGGACGGCCGCAGCAGGAGCATCTGCAGGAGCTCGCACTGCGTTGCGGCACCGGTCTTGGCGTAGATGTTGCGCAGGTGGGTGCGCAGCGTGGCGGCGCCGATCGACAGCTCCTTCAGCATCGCGCGGTTGTTGAGGCCCGAACTGAGCAGCAGGCAGACGCGATACTCGGCGCGGCTGAGCTTGCAGGGGTTCTCGAGTGCCAGCACGTCGCGGGTGGTTTCTTCCTCGTCGCGCTGCGGCTTGACAGGCTGCCGGAAGACGTTCTTCGACATGAGGCCCATCTGCCGGGTCTTCCAGGCATCCGCCAGCGTCGTGCCGATGAGCCCGATCCGGTCGAGTTCCCGGGCGCCGAGGTCGCGGGCGAAGTGCAGCTCCAGGAAGTCGCTGCAGTTCACGTGATGCTCCAGAGGAATGACGACGGACTCGATGAGCTTTCTCTGGCGCAGGGCAGTGACCACCTGGGAGGCCGTCTCCAGCTCGCTCACCCGCGCGTTCCAGATCGTTCCGGGCTTGGACACCGCCAGATACCTGCCGCAGACGACCTCGGCACTCGAGTGCCTGTAGGGTTCCGCGCCGCGGCTGAAGTTCGCTCGCCGGTCGAAGGAAAGAACCTGCAGCGATTTCCGCAGCGGCCCCTCCCTGTCGTGGCTGACGCGTGTCACCACCGCGAGTTCGGCCTTCAGCGCATCGGCAACCAGTCGGAGGCCCTGCACCAGCGGCATGCCGTTCTGAGAGGCCTTGCACCAGGCGGCGACCGCTCCGATCGCCCACAGTCCTCCTGCATCGTCGCCGGAGGGCGACGCGCAGGTCTTCCAGTCTTCGTCCTTCATTCCCCTGTCCCCTTCCACCAGTTCCCCAGCCGCCCAGGCGGCCCCGGTCAGGGCGATGCGCAGCTCCAGCAAACGGCGCATCTCAATCAGTATCGCACGACACAGGTGCGGAAAAATAATCTACCGAACAACGACTTAATTATCGTAGGGCCTGTGGATAAAAAGTGTCAGATTAAATGGTGCCCTGAAAAGAAAATCTCGTTAAGCGTGAATGCTCCGGCTTTCACACAACCATTGGCGCCGACAATCCCCAGTTTTGCGCGTCATTTCTGCAACCCCCGGACCAATGCGGGATGCACCTCATTCACCGAACAAACGGATGTAGCGAATCACGACCGGGCCGATCGTGACCAGGATCACGGCGGGCAGCATGAGCGAGGCGAGAATGCCCGACATCTTGACCGGGAGCTTGTTGGCCATCTCCTGCGCCTTGAGTTCACGGGCAGTGCGCATCTCGGACGAATAGGTGGTCAGGGCCTCCGACATGCTGGTTCCGAACTGCATCGACTGGGTCACGACGGCGGCGAAGGAGCGCACGATGTCGACGCCGGTGTTTTCGGCCATGTCCAGCATGGCCGCCTCGCGGGAGCGTCCCGCGGCGATCTGGTGCTGCACGGTCAGGAACTCGAAGGCGATCTCGGGCGCGACCAGGGCCAGCTCGTTGCCTACACGGGTCATCGCCGCGTCGAAGCCCAGTCCGGATTCGACAGAGATCTGCATCAGGTCGAGTGCGTTCGGAAAGCTCTCGGTGATGCGGAGCTGGCGCTCGGTGACGCGGCTGTTGAGCCAGAGCGGCGGCAGGTAGTAGCCGAGGGCCACCAGCACGGCGGTGATCTGGAGCACATTCATCCGGCTCAACCCGGTCAGCCGCTCGGCCAGAGCCTCGGGCACGGGCAGGCCGGGCACCTTGCTGCCAACCACCAGCAGGATGAAGAGCGACGGCAGGCCAAAGCCCAGAACGATGCGGACCAGCGTGTAGAGCCTGATCGCGTTGGGCGTTACATAACCAGCCTGGCGGAAGCGTCGCTCCATCTTCAGGCGTTCGCGCTCGTCGCTTGGCAGGGCAGCGCGCAGGATGCCGCGCGGTGTCTTTACCTGCGCGCGGAGCAGCCCGCGATCGAAGCGGGCATTGGCCTTGGAGAGCCGGGTCTCGGCGATCCGGCTGGCCGCGGGGTTGCGCTGGCCAACGGCGATCACCAGCGAGACGAAGAGAAGCCCCGCGCCCAGGCCTATGCCTGCGAGCAGCAGGATGTCCGCTTGGAGGCCGAGGCTGGATCCCAGGTTTGCGAGAAGGTCTTGCATGATGGCGTTCTCCTAGACCCGGAACGTGACGACGCGGCGCAGCAGCAGGAAATTGAGCAGCGTCAGCCCACCGATGGCGGCCAGCATCGGCACGAAGAGGGGGTCGTCCTTGATCCCGCCGAAATAGTCGGGGCTGGTGATGTTGGTGAAGGCGAAGATCATCACCGGGAGCGCCGACAGGAACCAGGCGGTCAGCCGCCCCTCGGACGAGATCGCGCGGATCTTCTGGCGCATCGTCAGCCTGTCCCGGATCACCTGGGAGAGGATCGACAGAACCCGTGCCAGGTCGCCCCCGGTGCCGTGCTGTATGCCGATGCTCGCGGCGAGGTACTGGGCGTCTTCCATGCCGACGCGGTCGGCAAACTGCTGCACGGCATCGGGGAGATCCTCGCCGAAGTTGATCTCGTCGAAGATCAGGCCGAACTCGGTGCCGATCGGGTCGGGCATCTCCTGCGCGACCGATCCGATCGAGGTGTTGAGCGGCCGACCCACCTTGAGGCCCCGCGCCATCAGGTCGAGCGCATCGGGAAGCTGGCGGGTGAGCAGCGCCTGGCGGGCATCGCGGCGTGACCGGATCACCAGGAGCGGCAGGAGGAACCCGGCACCGAGCGCCCCGACAAGCGCGACGAGCAGATTGGTCATCGTGAGCGCAACCGCGAAGACCGCCAGCGTGAGCCCGGCGCAGAGCGCAAGGAAGGTGCTCGCGGGAACCGTCAGGCCGGCCTGCCGCAGGGTCTCGGGCAGGTCGGCCACCCATGGCACGTGAGACAGGATGCCCTTGCGGCGGCGGGGCCGGAGCACCGCGAGGATCTGCTCGACGCTGTTGCCTTTCGCCAGCATCCGCATCCGGCGGCTGCGGGCCTGCCCCCGGCTCTCACCGTTGCTCACCAGCTGGATCAGCCCGGTGAAGAGCAGCAAGATGCCAAGGAATGCGCCGACATGAACGACGTAGTAGAGCACTTCCTGGGTCAGCAGTTCGCGCATCTCTCAAGCCTCCTCGGGGCGCAGGAAATCGGGGTCGAGATCGATGCCGGCCCCGAGCAGGTGATCCATGCATTTGGGGCGGATGCCGGTTGGCACGAAGCGACCCAGAACCTTGCCATCCGCTCCGCGGCCTTCTTTCCGGAACACGAAGATGTCCTGCATCGTCAGCACATTGCCTTCCATCCCGGTGATTTCCGAAACGCTGACGACCCGGCGCCGACCGTCGGACAGTCGCGAGAGCTGGAGCACGAAGTGCAGGCCGGAGGCGATCTGGGCGCGGATGGTGTGGATCGGCATTTCCACGCCCATCATCGCCACCATCTGCTCGAGCCGGCTGATCGCGTCACGGGCGGAGTTGGCGTGCACCGTGGTCATCGACCCGTCGTGGCCGGTGTTCATCGCCTGCAGCATGTCGAAGGTCTCCGCCCCGCGAACCTCGCCGACGATGATCCTGTCGGGGCGCATCCGCAGGGCGTTGCGCACCAGTTCGCGCTGGCTCACCGCGCCGACGCCATGTGGCGAGGGGGGGCGGGTTTCGAGCCGGACGACGTGGCCCTGCTGGAGCTGCAGTTCCGCGGCATCCTCGATGGTGACGATGCGTTCGCGCATGTCGATGAAGGAGGAGAGCGCGTTGAGCATCGTGGTCTTGCCCGAGCCGGTCCCGCCGGAGATCAGGATGTTCATCCGCGACTCGACAAGGGCGCGCAGCAGCAGGGCCGCCCGCGAGGACAGCGCACCGGTCTCGACAAGGCGATCCATCGTCAGGGGCCGCGCCGCGAACTTGCGGATCGAGACGGAAGGACCGTCGATCGCACAGGGGCGGATGATCGCGTTGACCCGGCTGCCGTCTTCGAGGCGGGCATCGACCCAGGGCTGGCTCTCGTCGATGCGCCGGCCGACGCGGCTCACGATCTTGTCGATGATGCGCAGCAGGTGCTTCTCGTCCCGGAAGCGGATCGGAACCCGCTCGAGCAGCCCGCCGCGCTCTACGAAGACGTCGCGATGACCGTTCACCAGGATGTCGTTCACCGAAGGATCGGCCAGCAGCGGCTCGAGCGGCCCGAAGCCGAGCAACTCGTGCAGAAGCTCGTCGATGAGGCGGTTGAACTCCGCGCTGTTCAACGGCTCGCGCGACTCCTTGAGCCAGTCGCCAACGGCGTGAGCCACCTCCCGACGGAGATCCTCGGCCTCGACCTTGTCGATCACCGCGAGGTTCAGGCGCTCGAGCAGCGCCTCGTGCAGGCGCGTCTTGAGGTCGAGCCAGTTGGCGAGTTCGCGTTCGGCGGCTTCGGCCGCCTGGACTTCGGCCGTTTCCGCCGCCGCCTGCGCCGCGCGGGCCTGGGGCAGCACGACGACGCGATCGGTCTCTTCGACCCGAGGCTTGTTGAACCCTTTGAACATTGCGTGTTTCCTTTCAGGCGGTCGTGCGTGCGGGACGGTCGGAGGCGGCAGGCTCATCGAGCAGGCGACGGGCCATCTTGCGGATGGACTTGGCGAGCGCCGAGCTGCCGGCGGCCTTGGACAGCAGCTCGCCCCGATCGAGGGCGAGGCGGGCGGGCTTCGGATCATCCGGCAGCCAGTGCATCAGGGGGCGTTCGAGCACCTTCTGCGCCTCGGCGTGATGGCGGGCCAGGAACATCGGGCGTCTTTCGTGGTTCACCACGATCTCGGCCGGCAGATCGAGCCGCTCCTCGGTGTAGAACTCGAGGAGCCGGTGGGCCTGTCGGATCGAGGGGACGGTGGTATCGGTGACCATCATGAGCTTGTGGCAGCGGGCGAGCACCGGCCCCATCCAGTCGACCAGGCTGCGCGGCAGGTCGATCACCACGTAGTCGTAGGCGCGCTGCAGGTTGCCGACCAGCGCGTCGATCTGGGCCCGCTGCAGGGCGTCGATCGGCGCGAAACGATCCGGCGCCGTCAGGACGTCGAGGCCGGAGGGATGCCGTTGCAGGGCCTGGGCCAGGAAGGTGGCGTCGGGCACATGGCCGTCGCCCGCCATCCGGAAGAGCGTGTCCGAGGCTTCGAGGTCGAGCGCCGAGGCAAGCGTGCCGAACTGCAGGTCGAGGTCGACCAGCACGACCTTGTGGCGCGCCTGGCGCCGTCCCAGGCCGGTCTTGTCCTGGAGGGAGTCGGCCAGGTTGATCGCCACGGTGCTGGCGCCGATGCCGCCGCGCACCGGGCAGACGGCGATGACATGGCCGAGCCGCGGTGCCCCGTGGCTTCCGAGCAGCGCGGGAAGCTGGGTGCGGTATCCGGAGAGCGCCAGCAGCTGCTTGCTCAGCTGTTGCTGGGAGATGGGAAAGGGCAGAACCTCGTCGATCCCGATGTCCTTCAGCTCCATTGCGTCGGCGAGAGAGATGCTGCCGTCGCTGAGGGCCAGAAGGGTGCCGCGCCCTCCGGCCTTCTCGCGCAGCGCCATGACGCTGTCGCGGTCGGTGTTCTCCTTCAGCCTGAAGACGATGAGGCTGTGCTGATCCACCATTTTCACCGCGGCACCGTTGACCGATGTCAGCGTGCCGCCCTGGATCTTCAACGCGACGTCCTTGTAGTCGGACAGCGCGTCGCTGACCGCCTTCCGGATATCGGCGTCGTCCGAGATCAGCATGATCGAGCGGGTATCTGTCTTCATGGTCTCCATCCTTTCCGCGCCTCAGCCGCTGGTCCCGAGGGCGAGGTCTTCGCCGGGGAGCGTGGCGCTGAGCGCCGGGAACGGGATTGCATTTCCGAGCTGTCGCAGCTCGTCGCTGGCATTGGTGACGACCAGGGCCAGGATCTGGCCCAGGGGCGACACGAATTCGAACTCGAGCCCGGTCAGCTCCACCGTCACGAGGGGAACGTAGGGGCCACCCAGAAAGCCGAGGTCCGGGTCGAACTCGTAGCGGAACACGACGTTCGACATCTCCGCGTCATTCGGCAGGCCGACGCGGAGGAAGGCCCAGACCTCTTCGGAGGTGGGCTCTCCGGAGGAGGCGGCGCAGGTGATGAGGCCCGGGTTTGCGCAGACACCCGCGCCCGCGCTGCAGGAGGAGCCGTAGCGCAGGATCGTCGTCGCGGAGCCCCTGACGTGGGTTTGCGGCACGGTGGGGCAGGCGGCCGGGCGGACGGCGGCGATGCGGGCGGCGTGCTGCACCATCTTCTCGGCCATGACCATGTGGAACGCCATGCGGCCGAAGTCGATGATCGCCAGCAGAAGGAAGATCATGATCGTGATGACCAGGCCGAACTCGACCAGGTGGCTGCCGGATTCATCCTGCGCGAAGCGGGCCAGCCGGCGGCGGCAGTCATGAAGCCAGGCGCTCATGACCCGTAGACCCGGCTCTGGTCGGTCACGGTGGTGGTGATTGTGCCGAGATCCTCGCCGCCCTGCATCAGGCTGAACACGCCGCCGAAGGGGAAGGTGACCTCGAGCGTCGCCGTGACCTGGGCGACAGGCGCCCGGTCGGCGCTGTAGCTCACGCTGATGCAGAGGAGCTGTGGCACGACGGAGGTGACGGTGATCGAGCTGGGCAGCAGAGTAGTGCCGGAGGAGGTCTCGCGGACGATCCGCTCGACCCGGCCGGTGTATCCCGAGAAATCGCCGGGGCCGTTGCAGCTGTCGGACGGGGCTATGCGGGCCAGATATCTTGCGGCATCGCGCACGCCGGAGGCGGTGGTCTGGTAGGCCCAGAACAGCCGCCCGCCCTCGATGATCACCGCGAAGACGAGCAGGAGCAGCGGCAGGGAGATCGCGAACTCGACCAGGGCCGCGCCGCGCGGGTCGCGGCCGAACCGCCGTGCCCTGCTGATGATATCTGCCCGCTGTGGTGCCATTGGACTACCTGTAGAGCTGCACGAGGTTGCGGAAGATGCCGGCATCGACCGAAGCATCGCCGCCGTTGGCCCCGGCGGACCCGATGACTTCGCCCCAGATGTCGAAGGTGTTGCCGCTGCCGGTGTTGCTGGCCGGCTCGGTCAGGAAGACCTTCACGTACTCCGTGACGGTCACGTCGCTGGCTGCGCCGGAGATGTTCTGCGCGCCGCAGTTGATCCCGGCGACCACGATCACCCGGCGCGAGTAGTCGACGGCGGGGTTGGTCTTCGTGTTGCAGATCGGGCGGCCGCTCTCGGCGACCGGGCCGCCGTTGCTGCCGGCTCCGGACAGTATGGCACCGGGCAGCGCGACCTCGGCCCGGTAGACTTCATAGCGGGTCGGCGCGGACGGGTCGGCGGCATTCGCATCGAGCCAACCCTGGATACCTGCGGGCACGGTGCCGTCGAAGGGGCTGTAGTTGGTTGCGAAATAGGTGTCGCGGTCCCAGTCGCCCGTGCCGTAGCGGGCGCCCTGCCCACCGTTGAGCGCATTGCAGTTTCCGGTGCCGAAACAGGCGTCACGGGGAAGACCGATGGTGTTGGGCGAAACCGCCTCGTTGTTGCCGATGCAGCTTCCGCCGCCGCTCGGCACGATGCCCTTGATCACGTTCGGAGCTGGGGCGTATGCGGCATCGTTCTTCTTGCCGTTCATCGAGGAGTTGTACATGTCGAAACGGGTGTTGATCGCGGCCTCGTAGTTGCCGGTCTTCTGGCCGGGCTCGATGTCGACCCCACGGTTGCTGTAGCACTGGGTGATGGGGCCCGCGGCACCGATCAGGCAGCGGTCGAGGTTGCCGCCCGTGAGGCCCTTGCAGGGGCCCTCGGTGTCGACCAGGATCTTCGATGGATCCAGAAACCCGAAGTCGCCGGGCGTCCAGGCAGCGCCGTTGCCGCCCGCTCGAAGCTGGATCATCTGGCCGATATGCGCGTCTGCCTTCCAGTTGTTGGGCAGGCAGACACCCATCGGAGCCACATCGCAGGCGTAGGACGTGTTGCCCGCCGTCGCACTCGCACCCACGACGTTGTCCATCGCCTGCTGCCCGGAGAGTGCGGCGAAGGCGGCGCCGAAGGTCAGCGCCACCGTTTCGGCATTCACATCGACACGAACGAAAGAAGCGCGTGCCGGGTTGGTGGTCACGGCTGTGGTGGCGGCGTTGTCGTCGGTTGGCAGGCTCGACAGGAAAGTCAGGGTGAAGTCCGTATCGCCGGAGAGGTCATGGCCGCCGCTGCCGAAGGTCTGGTAGTCGGCGATCAGCTCATCGGCGGCCTCGGAGGCTCGGGTGATCGCATCCGACCGTCCGTCGAGTTCTCCGGCGGCTGCCAGTGCCACGTGATCGGCGAAGGATTGAAGCTCGGTCTGGGTCACTGCCACCCGCCCGACATCGAAGGAAAGCGCCACGAGACCCAGGAAGACCGTGAGGCAGACGCCCCAGAAGGCCAGGACGCCGCCCGCATCGTCGCGGACGAAGCGCGATATGGAGGCGGCGCGACCCATGGCGGCTCAGTTCACCGGGCTTTCGGTGACGTCGGCGGCGCCGCGACGGACGCGGATGACGGAGCGGGTGCTCTCGCCCTCGTTCGACACGTAGTCGTTGAGCAGGTCGGACAGGCGGGTGGATTTGAGCTCCGGATCCTCGTCCTTGTCGTCGAGCGAGCGGAGCGAGAGGCTGAGAACGCCCGCCTCCTGTGCCAGCGCGAGGCGCTGGCCCTGCTCGGCGGTGACCTCGACGGTGACGGTCTGGGCGACGCCGGGTGCCTCGCGCCTTTCGTCCAATTCCTGGTCCACGCCGATGACGCGGATGTTCTGCAGGATGGTCACGGCGCGAAGCGTTTCCTTGAACCCCTGGGTCATCACCACGTCGACGCGGTCGCCCGGTGTGACGAAGCCTCCCGCCGAGGTCTCCGCTTTCACCTTGATCGCCATTGCACGGGTGTTCGGTGAGAGTGTCTGGACGATCGTCACCTTCTCGCCGAAGTCCGAGATGGTGGTCATGCGCAGCGGATCGCCTTGGGAAATCATCCGGCGCGCGCGGCGCGGCTCCTGGCCGTCGGCGGGGAGGAGAGCAGTGGGATCGTTGAACACCCCCACGGGCACCGCGTCGCGGGGCCAGTCGATGGTGGTGAGCATTTGCGCAGTGATCGGCTCACCGAAGTCCACGTCGCGGCTGGCGACGATCACGGCAACCGTCGAACCAACAGGCCCGGTTTCAGGCGATTCTGTACGGATGGCGAGGTAGTCTCGCGCAAGAAACACAGATCCCCCGGCGACCGCGAGCCCGGCAAGGGCAGTGAGAAGAGCTGATAGTCTCATGGAGTTCTCCTTTCGACGAAGATCGGCACCATCGAACCGGATAAAGGGATCTTCTCCGGGGAAGTCTGTTGCTCCTGGTCGCGTGCCGCGGTCAGGGGCAATCCGTGGCGGTGGTCAGTCTGGCATCTCTGCGCCGGCCGCGACCGTCGCGTCACCGATCTCGCCACCCAGCGCCACGAGCACTGCGGCTCCCATCGTCACCGCGAGGGTCAGGGCGACCCCATATTCCACCAGGGTCACGCCTCGGGTGTCGCGTACAAAGCGGCACATCAGGTGTCTGACAACGATTAACATGCCGAAACTCTCCTAGATTTCGCGCCGCTTGGACCGGCATTTACTGTGTCTTGGCGGCTGTTGCCCGCCACCCCTTGAGCAGCTTTGGGCGGCGGGCAAGGCCAAGGCTAGGCTTTGCCGGTTCAGGGCATTGCCGCCCCGGCCGCCGTCGCCGCGCCGTCGATTTCGCCACCCAGGGCGATGAGGGCGGCCGCACCGAAGGTCACCGCGAGGGTGAGGGCGATGCCGTATTCCACGAGGGTCACGCCGCGCTCATCCTTGATGAAGCGGCCGACGGTGTATTCGATCAGATCACGCATGATTGGCTCCTTGGTCTGAATGGGGCCCCACCAGGTTGGTCTCAGGGCTGCACAAATGGTGGCGCGGCCCCGGTGAATTGGCGTCAGCCGGATGGATGAGAAATGCGCGCGGAGGTTGTGTTGCTTTGCGAATTGCCACAATTCCGCCGCGTTCCGCCGCAGTGCCGCCACAATTTCGTGGGTGGAGCTGGGTGATTCAGGCTGACCCTTCGTGGCTTCCAGACACAGGGGTCGGCCTTGGTCCGCTCAGCCGTGCTGGGAGCAGCGTTCGGGTTGGAAGGCAGGGGGGCGGACACCCGGTTTCGAGGTGCAGTGACGATCGCTTTGCATCGGGGGGCGTGCCTCGCCGCACCGATCGGCCTGATCGCATCTGCAGCGAAGATCTTGGCCGTGGAAGGGTGGGGAATCCTGACCCTAGGTCGCCGCCCCTTCGGGCATCGTCACGCCGAACTCCGCCGCGCTTTGTGCAAGCCGGGTGATGACCTCGGCGGGCAGGCGGACCTGGCCGGCGCGGGCCGCCGTCAGCGCCTCTTCGGCGCGGTCGCCGGGCATCCGCACCGGGCGGGCCGGGTCGGCGGGGCGGTTGGCGCGGCAGAGGTCGCCGAGGTGGGTCATCTGCCGCAGGAAGGCCTCGCGCCCGCCGAAGGCCTCGGGATCGATCACCTGCAAGAACACGTTGCCACCCCAGCGTTTCACCTCGTCGGCCCGGCCGTGGCCGGACAGTCCCTGCGTGAGCATCTCGACCATCAGCGCCATGGCGAATCCCTTGTGGCCATGGTCCGCGCCGCCCACCGGCATGATCGTGCCCCTGGGCGTGGCATTGACCACGGTGGGGTCGGTTGTGGGCTCTCCATCCGCCGTCAGCATCCAGGGGTGCGCGAACTCGGCCCCGGTGTTCACCAGCTCGCGCACCTTGGAGACGGTGGTGATGGAGGCGCAGGTGTCGATCAGCACCGGGTGGCCCTCGGTCGGGTAGCCCACGGCCCAGGGGTTGGGGGTGAGCAGCGGCTCGGTGCCGCCGAAGGGGGCCACCCAGTTGCCCGCCGGGTCGGAGGTGGCGATGTAGCAGACGAAGCCGCGCCGGGCAGCGATGCGGGTGAGGGTGGAAAGGCAGCCGATGTGATGGGCCCGGCGCATCGACAGCGCCGCCATGCCGAACTCGGCGGCGCGCTCCATGCAGGTGTCGAGCGCCTGTTGCATGAGCCAGTGTCCGGGCAGGTAGTTGCCGTCCCAGACCATTGTCACCCTGCGGTCCTGCACCACCTCATGCGTGCCCTCGGTGGTCATCATGCCGCCGGTCAGCTCGGGCAGGTAGTAGGGGATCAGCGAGACGCCGTGGGTGGTGACGCCCATCTCGTCGGTCTGCACCAGCAGCTCGGCCACCACATCGGCCTTCTCGCCGGGCAGGCCGGCCTTGGTGAGGAGGCCATGGGCGAGGGCGCGCAACTCGTTGCGGTCGTAGCTCGGCATCGGCGATCAGGCCTCGGCGAAGGAGAGTTGCACCTTCACCGCGCCGGAGCGGTCGCCGGCCTGGTCGAAGGCCTCGACGGCGCGCTCCAGCGGGAAGGTGCCGGTGATGATCGGGGCGACGTCGATGCGGCCCTCGGAGATGAGCGCCACGGCCTCGGCGAACTCCCGGTCGAACCGCTGGGTGCCGTGGTAGGCGATCTCCTTGCCGACCAGCATGTTGAGCGGAATGGGCACGTCACCCGAGACGCCCACCTGCACGAGGCGCCCGCGCGGGTGCAGGCAGGTGATCGCCGTCCTGATCGCGGGGGCGGCGGCGGAGCATTCGAAGGCCACGTCGAAGTGACCCTTGTTCTCGGCATACTCATCCAGCGCAGCGGCATCGCTTCCCACGTTCACGGTGCGGGTGGCGCCCATCTTCGCGGCGATGCCGAGGGTGAAGTCCTGCAGGTCGGTCACCACCACCTCGGCAGCACCGGCCTCGGCGGCGGCGGCGGCGCAGAGCGCCCCGATGGGGCCCGCGCCGGTGACGAGCACGCGCTTGCCCGCGAGGTCTCCCGCCTGGTTGCGGGCGTGCAGGCAGACGGCGAGCGGCTCGGCGCAGGCGGCCTGCGCGAGGCTCACGCCATCGCCCACCTTCACGCATTGCGCCGCGTCCACCACCATCCGGTCGCGGAACAGGCCCTGCTCGTGCGGCATCCGCATGGCCGAGCCGTTGAAGCGCATCGAGAGGCAGTGGATCGGCAGGCCCTGGTTGCAGAAGGTGCAGTCGCCGCAGGGGCGGCTGGGGTTGATCGCCACGCGGTCGCCCTCGGCGACGGCGGTCACACCCGCGCCCACCGCCACGACGGTGCCCGAGGCCTCGTGGCCCAGGATGATCGGCTCCTTCACCCGGATCGGGCCGAAGCCACCGTCCTGGTAGTAGTGCAGGTCGGAGCCGCAGATGCCGCCCGCAGCCAGCGCCAGCAGCACCTCGCCGGGGCCGGGCCCGGCCACGGGGGCGGTTTCGATCCGAATGTCGTTCTGGCCGTAGAGGCGGCAGACGCGGGCTTCCATTGCAGGGCTCCTAGGGGATGAGGACCGAGGGCAGCCAGGTGGCGAGCGGCGGGATGTAGGTGACCGCGAGCAGCACGAGGATGTTGGTCAGAAGGAAGGGGAAGATCGCCACCACGACCGGCGCCAGCGGCAGCCGGGCGATATTGGCGCAGACGAAGAGGCACACGCCCACCGGCGGGGTGGTGAGGCCGATCATCAGGTTCAGCACCGCCACGGTGGCGAAGTGGATCGGGTCGATGCCCACCGCGTTCGACAGCGCCAAGAGCGGCACGAAGAGGATGATCAGCGCCGCGATGGTCTCGAGGAACATGCCGACGAACAGCAGGAGCAGGTTGATCAGCAGCAGCACGAGAAACTTGTTGTCGGTGATCGAGAGCACCGCATCGGCAATGGCCTGCGGGATGCGCTCGGAGACGAGGATCCAGCCGAAGACGTTGGCGAAGCCGACGAGGGCGAGGATGCCGGCCGCGGCCACGGCGCTGTCGATGACGATGCCGGGCACGACGCGCAGCGGCAGCTCGCGGTAGATGAAGGCGCCGACGAGGAAGGCGTAGACCGAGGCGACCACGGCGGTTTCGGTTGGTGTGGCGAGGCCGGACAGCAGGCCGTAGATGATGAGGAAGGTCATCGCCAGCGCCCAGATCGCCCCGCCGAAGCTGCGGGCGACCTCTCCAAAGCCCTGCCACGGCTGGTGCGGGAAGTTCTTGCGCACCGAGATGATGTAGCAGGTCACCATCATCGCCAGGCCCATCAGGATGCCGGGGATCGCGCCCGCGAGGAACATCTTGCCCACAGAAATGCCCGAGAGTGCGCCGACGATGATCATCGGCACCGAGGGCGGGATGATCGGCCCGACGGTCGAGGACGCCGCCGTCACCGCGGCCGAGAAATCGGCAGGGTAGCCGGCCTTCTTCATGCCCGGGATCAGCACGCCGCCCAGCGACGCCGCATCGGCCACCGCCGTGCCGGTGATCCCGCCGAAGAGCATCGAGGCGGCGATGTTGGTCAGGCCAAGGC
>CAYVQK010000003.1:0-55805 GCA_964454145.1 uncultured Oceanicola sp.
GGATCGCGTAGATCACCAGGATCACCGAGGGCGGGATCAGGATGCCCAGCGTGCCGCCCGCCGCGAGGGTCGCGGTGGAGAACCCGCCCGAGTAGCCGTAGCGCCGCAGCTCCGGCAGGGCGACCCGGCTCATCGTGGCCGCGGTGGCCAGCGAGGAGCCGCAGATCGAGCCGAACCCCGCGCATGCGCCCACCGAGGCCATGGCGACCCCGCCCTTGCGGTGGCCCAGCCAGCTTTCGGCCGCCTTGAACAGCGCCGTCGACATCCCCGACAGCGTGGCGAACTGGCCCATCAATAGGAACATCGGAATGATCGAGAGCGAGTAGCTGGAGAAGGTCGTGTAGACCTCGCTCTTCAGCTTGGCGAGGAACACCGTTGTGCCGCCGGTGGCATAGTAGAGCCCGCCGATGCCGACGACGAGCATGGCGAGGCCGATCGGCGCCCTCAGGAAGATCATCACAAGGAGAATGGGGAACGAGAGGTATCCCAGCTCGAGCACGGTCAATGTGCCGCTCCTTCTGCCTTCGGAAGCCAGTGCTGATCGGTCAGCAGCTCCATCACGCGCCCGATGGCGCAGTAGATCGCGACGAGCGTGGCCACGAGGGCCGCGATGAAGCTGGCGAGAAACGCCCACCAGATCGGAAACTGCAGCAGCAGCGAGGTCTCGCCGTTGCCGATCTTGTCTTCCAGCCCGTAGAACAGCCGCCAGGTGATGAGCACCACGATCCCGGTGAAGACGATCTCCCAGAAGGCGACGATCACCCCGTTGGTGCGCCGCGACAGGAACGAGGTGAACACATCCACCGTCGCGTGGGCTCCGAAGAGCTGGCAGATCGGCAGGAAGGAGAAGATGGCAAAGGCGATCCCGGCCTCGACGATCTCGAAGTCGCCGTTCACCGGCCCGGCGCCGCTGGCGAGGATCATGTCGGCGAGGCCTTGGGAGATGCCGATGAGGAAGTCGGAGTGTCCGAGGGTGTTCAGCCCCCGCCCCACCACGCTGACGCAGGTGAGCAGGATCAGCACCACCAGCACGACGCCTCCCATCAGCGCCATGCCCCTCGCCAGAGCTGTCATGAATCTAAGCACTGCACTCCCCCTCCCCAAGGGTCCGCCCGGCCTTGCTGCACTCGGGCAATCGGCGCGAGTGCCTTAGTCTGTGTTGCCCTTCAAATCCAGCGCCACCTTCGCGTTTTGAATGAGCCGGCCCCGAATCTTCATCGCGGGCTCGGCTCTCGGGCAAAAACGTTATGATTTATAACTATATTCCAGGGGCCCCTGTAAAGCCCATTTCGCGCCGCACACTCACTCCGCGTCGGGCTGGAGGCTCGGGTGGGCCTCTGCGAAGGCCGGCAGCGCCTCGCAGGCAGCCGCGATTCGCCGCACCTTCGGCATCGCCTCGAGGTCGACCTTGAAGCGCGCGGCCGAGAAGACCTGGGGCACAAGGTACACATCCGCCATGCCTGGTGCATCGCCAAAGCAGAACCTGTGCTCCGGCCCCTTCGCCAGAAGCGCCTCGCAGGCCGCAAGCCCCTCGCCGATCCAGCGCTGGCACCAGGCGTCCAACCCCTCCTGCTCCTGCCCATATGTGCCGCGCAGGTATTGCAGAACCCGTAGGTTCTGCAGCGGGTGGATCTCGCAGGCGATCACCGCGCAGAAGGCCCGCACATGGGCCCGCGCGATCGGCTCGTCGGGCAGCAGCTTCGGCTCCGGGCAGGTCTCGTCGAGCCATTCGAGGATCGCGGGCGATTGCGTCAGCACTTCGCCGCTGTCGAGCTCGAAGGCCGGCACCAGCCCCTGCGGGTTCAGCGCGCGGTAGTCCGCCTGCTTCTGCTGGCCGCCGTCCCGGGTGAGGTGGACAGACACGAAGTCATACTCCACGCCCTTCAGGTTGCAGGCGATCCGGCACCGGTAGGACGAAGACGACCGGAAATAGCCATGAAACCTCATTCCGCCGGCCCGATATCCAGCGCGATCGGCGCCAGCCCGTCGATCCCGCCGGTCAGCCTGTCGCCCGCCACCACCGGGCCAACACCCTCGGGCGTGCCGGTCAGGATGATGTCGCCGGGGCGCAGGTGATAGAACTTGGACAGGTGCGCAATCACCTCGGGCACCTTGTGGATGAGCAGGTCGAGGGTCGAGTCCTGCTTCTGCTCGCCGTTCACCTCCAGGTGAATCCGCTGGTTTTCCACCTCGAACTCGCCCGCCTTCGTCATCGGCGACAGCACGCAGGAACCCTCCACATCCTTGCCCAGCATCCACGGCCGCTTCACGTTGCGCGAGGCGATCTGCAGGTCGCGCCGGGTCATGTCGAGCCCGCAGCCATAGGCATAGACCGCTTTCGCACCCTGCTCTGCGGTGCCCTTGAACACCTCCGCCCCCAGCGCCACCACCAGCTCCATCTCGTAATGGAAATCCTCGGTGCCCGGCGGGTAGGGCAGGGTGCTTCCGGTCGGCAGCACCGAGTGCAGCTGCTTGGAAAAGTAGAACGGCGCCTCCCGGTCCACCTCGAAACCCATCTCCGCGGCATGGGCGGCGTAGTTGCGCCCCACGCAGAAGATCCGGTGGATCGGATACTCCGCCCTTTCGCCGGCCACGGGCACGGATTTCACCTCCGGGGCGGCAAACAGGTAGTCGGTCATCGGGCGCGTTCCTCGTAGTAGTCCAGCTTCTCCTGAAGCGGGCGGTCATGGATGCGAACGAGGAAGGATTCGTCGTCCGCGTGATGGGTGATCTCGGCGAAGACCGGCGCGGTAAAGGTATCCTTCGCCGCCCAGTCGATCCGCTCGCCGTTGACGATCGAATGCCCCTTGCCCTCGATCACGTGAAAGGCGCTCGAGCAGGAGCGCAGCGGCGGCGCGTCCTTGCCCCCCGCCTCGATCATCATCGCGGTGAAGCCCATGGTCGGCAGCACATCGGCGCCGGTCTCGGGGTTGATGTAATCCAGCTCCACCACCGGGCCGCCGTCATACTTCATCGTCTCCGCCAGGGCCTCGCGGGTGCGGGCCCAGGGATAGCGCGCCATCGGGTAGCGCTTCCTGGAGGCACCCAGCTTCCGCGCCGGGGCGAGCCCGGCCGCGCGATAGTCGATCTGGCTGGAATCGGGTCGATTTCGCTGGTTCTGCAACGGCCCCTCGGTGGCGTAGGAACCTTCGAGATAGACGAAAAGCGGCAGGTCCAGCGCATCGAGCCAGACCACCGGCTCCGTCCCCTCGTGCCCGTGGTCGTGCCACTCGCCGCCAGGGGTAAGCACCAGGTCGCCCTCCATCATCGGCAGCTTCTCGCCGTCCACCACGGTGTAGCCGCCCTCGCCCTCTACGATGATCCGCACCGCGCTCGGCGTGTGCACATGGGCGGGCGCCGTCTCGCCCGGCAGCAGAAACTGAAGCCCGAGATAGATCGCCGGCGTCGCGCACATCGCGCCCGTACCGCGCCCCGGATCGCTGAGCACCAGCACCCGGCGCTCGGCCTTTTCTACCGGCGTCAGCTCGCCCGCGCGGTGCAGAAGCGGCCGAATCGCCTCGTAGCGCCAGTGCCCCGGCTTAGTCACCGGCTTCGGCGCGCCATGGGGCAGCACGTTGCGCATCATCGGCCAGAGCGGCGCTACGCCGGCCTTGGTCATCTCTTCGCGGTAGTCCTCCGGCAACTCTTCGAGCGTCCCAAGCTGTGCCATGTGCTCCTCCCTGTCGCAGCAATGGTTAGCATCCTTACCATACGTATGCTTGTCAACAAATCCCGCGCCCCCTAGCCTGCCTGTCGCAGAGCGAGGAGGCAACGTGGCAGAGATCCAGCACATCCCCGGCCACCTGATCCGGCGGCTGAACCAGATCGCCGTAGCGGTCTTTGCCGACCGTGTCGCCGAGGCCGGGATCGAGCTGACCCCGGTGCAGTTCGCCGTGCTTTCCACCCTGTCGGAGACCGAGGGCCTCGGACAGGCCGCGCTCGCCGGGGCCGTGGCCCACGACAAGGTCACCATCGGCGGCGTCCTCGACCGGATGGAGCAGCGGGGCCTCGTTGCCCGCCGCATCTCCCCCCGCGACCGCCGCGCGCGCGAGATTTCCCTGACGCCCGAGGGCGAGGCCCTGCTGGCCAAGGCCAAGCCGGTGATCCACGCCCTTCAGGATGACATCCTCGCAGGCCTCGATTCCGCCGAAAGAGAGACGTTTCTGACCCTCCTGCAAAAGGCCACCGAGGCCGGCAACGCCCTCAGCCGCGCGCCGCTACGGCTTTAGCCGCGCCCCACCCTGCCAGACGCCCCGCACCTCTAGCGCCCCATCCAGCGCAATGAAGTCCGCAGGCGCGCCCGGCACCAGCCGGCCCGCCTCGGCGCCCACCAGCGCCGCCGGAACGCCCGTGGCCATCGCAATCGCCTCCTCGGCGGAGAGCCCAATCAGCGCCACCGCGTTCCGCACCGCCTGCGCCATCACCAGGTCGGCGCCGGCAAGCGTGCCATCGGCCAGCGTCAGCCGCCCGTCGCGGCGCAGGATCTCGCGGCCATCCAGGGTGAAAGCGTCTCTGTCACTGCCCGCAACCGCCATCGCATCACTCACCAGAAACAGCCGCCCCGGCCCCTCCTTCGCGCGCCAGGCCATCCGCATGACCTCCGGATGCACATGCACCCCGTCGCAGATCAGACCCGCAGTCAACCGCCCGTCGGCCAGCGCCGCGCCCACCAGCCCCGGCTCTCGGCTGCCGAGCTGGCTCATCGCGTTGAACAGATGCGTCACGCAGCGTGCGCCCGCCCGGGCACAGGCCCGCGCCTCGTCGAAGCTGCACTCGCTGTGCCCGAGAGACACCACCACCCCGGCCGCCACCAGCTTCTCCACCTGCCCGAGGCTTACCGAAGCTGGCGCCAGCGTCACCTTCAGCACCTCAAGCGCCCCCGCGGCCGCAACCAGCTCTTCCAGATCGGCCTGCTCCATCGTCCGGATCAGCCCCGGCGCATGGGCACCTGCCCGCCTCACATCCAGGTGCGGCCCTTCCAGATGCAACCCGATCACGCCCGAAACAGGCTCTGACACAGCCGAAATCGCCTCCGTCACCACATCCGGCGCAGCGGTGATGAGCGTCGGCAGGATCGAAGTCGTCCCGCAAGCCGCATGCGCCCGCGCGATCACCTCGAGCCGCTCCACCGAGGGCCCGTCGTTCAGCATCACCCCGCCGCCACCGTTCACCTGCAGGTCCACGTAGCCCGGCGCCAGCATCGCCGCGCCGGTCTGCACCACCTCGCAGCCCTCCGGCAGCTCTCCGGGCGAGGCCAGCGCCACCACCCGGCCGGCCTCCACCACCAGCGCCACACCGCGTTGCAGCCCGGCGCCGTCATGCACAGCAGTCCCGATATAGGCCGTCGCGCTCATGCCTGCTCCAATGCCAGCGCCAGCGCGCCATCCAGCGCCGAGCCCCTTGCCGGCACCAGGGCGTCCTGCATCGCGTCGGGCAGCAGCCCGGCATAGCGCGGCCCGACCCCGCCGGTGAGGCACAGCGCATCGCCCGCCTGCCATCCCAGCGCCAGCACGCCCCGGGCGATGTATTCCGCGCCCCGCACCATGATGCGCCGCGCCACCGAATCCCTCTCCGCCTCGAACACCTTCGGCGCCAGCATGGCGAACTCCCGCGGCCCGGCCTTGGCCGCAAAGGCGACGATGCCCGACGCCCCGCCAAGCTCCGCCGCAACCTCTTGCGTCAGCGCCGTTCCGGGCTCCATCCCGTCTTCGACCGCCAGCGCGGCTTTCAGCAGCGCCCGCCCGGCCCAGGCCCCCGAGGCCTCATCGCCCAGCACCAGACCGTGGCCACCGATGGTGGCAAACCCCTCAGGCCCCTGCCGCGCGAGGTAGGAGCCGGTGCCAACGCCCGCCACGTAACCCGGCTCCGCGCCCAAGGCCCCGCGCACCGCCGCGCGGCGGTCTTCCTCCACCACGCCCGCCACGGGCAGCGCCGCGGCCACCCGCGCCCGGATCGCCGCATCCACCGCGCCTGCGAGGGCAAAATGCGCCGGCACCCCGCGCAACTCGGCCATCGTCAGACCGGCGCGCTCCGCCACCTGCCCGAGCAGCGCCATCACCTCGCGCACCGCGCCGTCGAAATCGCTCGTCACATTCGCCGGCCCGCCCGAAACCTCGTGGCGCGTGCCGTCCCACAGCAGCGCCAGCCGCGCCCCGCTGCCGCCGCCGTCGCATCCGATCGCCCGCTGTCCCATGGTCGCCCCGTCCCTCATCGCCCCGTTATGGCACGACGCGCCGGGCATGAAAGCCCCTGTCGGATCGTCGGCATTGCGCGACCCGTCCCCTCTGGCTAGCCTTTTCGCGGGGAGTGAGTGCTGCGTGTTGGGGGACATACATGCAAGAACAATCCATGCAGGCCGTGGCCGAGCAGATCATGGCGCTTCGTGACGTTGAAGTCGCTGAATTCATTCGATCCGAAGTGTCGCAGAAGCGGCTGAGCAGCAAGCTGCACCTGCTGAATGACGGCACCCGCAGCGGCTCGCCCGATTCGCGGGCGCTCGCCCGGCAGGCAATCGAGCGGCTCGGATTTCTCTGACATCGCGGCCTCGGGCCACCCTGGCTGCAATCACGGCCCTCTCACCGGGCCGCTGCTCCAACGTGATCCGATAGCGCAGCGCAATTGAACCAGGTTTTAACGGCCTTCTAGGCAATCTGCCGAGTTCGGCCACATTCCCTCCCGGCTCATGTCGTGGCCGCCCGTCATCACCCTGCCATCACGGCTGAGAAGGTGGGCACCATGGCTGATTTCGCGCTGACAGGCGTTCTTCCGGGCGGCAGCTCCGACGTTCCCACGATTCTCGGTTCGCTCTTCAGCACCACCTCTGGCGTCACGCTCTTCGACCACGCCAACAACATCGTGCGCAGCTATGACGCCACCGGCAGCGGCCTGGCGACGGCTGGCGCCACCACGTCGCTCGGCGGCCGCCTCAGCTTCAGCCTCTTCGGCCAGGGCGTGAGCCTGTCGGGCCGGCTGATCGACGCGCTGCTCGCCGCGGCCGAGGCGGGCGATGCCGGGTCCGAGCGCGGCTACCTCTCCAACACCGAGAGCCAGGCCAATGCCGCCACCCTCCTGGTGGCCACCGTCGCAGGCACCGACTATCTCTTCGTCGCACCGCAGAACGGTGCGGGCGTCTCGGTCTACGAGGTCAGCAACAACGGCAACACCCTCACCTTCCGCGCCAGCGTCGCGGACACGGGCGCCAGCTACACCTCCAACGTCTCGGCCATGTCGGTCGTCACGGTCAACGGCGTCACCTACCTCCTCACCGGCTCCGCCACCGAGCACGGCGTCAGCGCCTACACGGTCGCCGCCAATGGCACCCTCACCCTGGCCGACAGCTACGGTCGGGCCGAAAGCATGCCGGTGCAGACCGTGACGGCGATGGACAGCGCCGTGATCGACGGCAGCAGCTACGTGGTGGTGGCGTCCTCCGGCTCCAGCTCGCTCACCGTGCTCGAGGTCGGCCCCGGCGGCGTGATGGCCCCCGCCACCCACGTGGTCGACAGTCTCGACACCCGCTTCGCCGGCGTCACCGCGCTCGAGGTCGTCGATCTGGGCGGCGGCCGCACGCTGGTCATCGCCGGCGGCAACGATGGCGGACTCACCGTCTACACCCTGCTGCCCGGCGGCCACCTCGTGCCGAGCCAGGTGATCGAGGGCACGCTCGCCGCCGGCCTCGACAGGATCAGCGCCATCGGCGCCAACCTCACCGGCAGCCGTCTCGATCTCTTCGTCACCACCGAGGGCGCGCCGGGCGTGGTGCAGTTCACGCTGGATGTCGGCAATCTCGGCGATCTGCTCTTCGCCACGGGCGACGTCTTCGATGGCACCGCCAAGGATGATCTGATCGTGGCCGGTCGCGCAGGGGTGAAGATCCTTGCAGGGGCTGGCGACGACATCATCACCGACGGCATGGGCCAAGACAGGCTCTATGGCGAGGCCGGGGCCGACACCTTCGTTCTGATCGACGGCGACGGCGAGCGCGACCGGATCTTCGACTACGAGTTCGGCATCGACACCATCGACCTCTCCGCCTGGGCCATGTGCTACGGCCCCGCCTGGATCGCCGTGCAGGCGCTCTCCACCGGTGCCCTGCGGCTCACCCATGGCGACAACAGCCTCGATGTGTTTTCCGCCGATGGAGAGCCGCTCACCGAGGCCGATTTCGCGCGGCTGACCGTCACATACTCCAGCAGCTACGAGGTCACCCGCGCGCCGCTGCAGGAGCCCGACCCGAACACGGGCGCCGAGTACTTCGGCACCAATGCGGGCGACGTGATGACAGGCACTGCCGGGCCCGACCAGATGCACGGCGGCGGCGGCGACGACATGTTGATCTCCGGTGGCGGGGCCGACAGCTACTGGGGCGGATCGGGCCTGGATACGGTAAGCTACGCCGGCATCGGCACCGCCCTGCACATCAACCTCTCCGACCCGGGCCAGAACGCGGGCGAAGCGGCGGACGATCTCTTCCACGACATCGAGGGGATCATCGGCGGCCATGGCTCCGACCACATCACAGGCAGCAGTGCCGCCAACCGGCTGGAAGGCGGCACCGGCAACGACTGGCTCGACGGGCTCGGAGGCGATGACGTGCTGATCGGCGGCGACGGGCATGACAGTATCCTCGGCCGCGACGGCAACGATTACATGGACGGCGGCGCCGGCAACGACAACATGCCGGGCGACCTCGGCGACGACGTGATCTACGGCGGCGCGGGCAACGACCTGCTCGGCGGCGGCGATGGCAACGACAGGCTCTTCGGCGGCGACGGTCACGACTGGCTCGGCGGCGGCGCTGGCCACGACAGGCTCGAGGGCAATGCCGGAGACGACAAGATGTCGGCCTCCTACGGGGACGACACCCTGATCGGCGGCCTCGGCAAGGACGAGATCGCGGGCGGCCCGGGCGCCGATTACATCTCGGGCGGCGCGGATGACGACAACATCGGCGGCGGCGCCGGCAAGGACGAGATCCACTGTGGCGTCGGCAACGACACGGTGGGCGCTGGCGATGGCGACGACAGGGTCTGGGGCGAGGCCGGCCACGACACGCTGAATGGCGGCAACGGCCATGACAGCCTCTGGGGCGGTGACGGGAACGACAGGATCAACGGCGGCGCCGGCAACGATCTGCTCTCCGGCGGGGCCGGGGCCGACACCTTCGTCTTCGCCACCCACGGCGCGGGCGAGAATGACATGATCACCGATTTCGAGGCCGACGGCACCGACCTCATCCAGATCGCGGGCATCCCGGGCAGCTCCCACGCCGCCCGCTTCGCCGCGCTCGATGCCACCCAGCTCGGCGACGACGTGATGCTCACCCACGGCGGCCACACGATCCTGCTCGAGGACGTGGCCCTTGCCGATCTCTCCGCCGCCGATTTCCTCTTCGTCTGAGGGGCGCGCGCGGGGTGCCGACCTACTCCATGCTGTCGGTCTGCATCAGCGCCTGGTGATGCCGGATCGCGTCCTCCACGTTGCGGTAGTAGTGCAGCACGCCGTCCTCCAGCACCGCGCCCTCGCTGCACAGCCGCTGCACCTGCCCCAGAGCGTGGCTGACGAAGATCGCGCCGGCCTCGGCGAGCCGCGCCCGGATCATCGCCTCCGACTTCTTCTTGAAGGCGGCATCGCCCACGGCGGTGATCTCGTCGATCAGGTAGGTGTCGAACCGCACACCCATCGAGGCGCCGAAGGCCAGCCGGGAGCGCATCCCGCTGGAATAGGTCCGCACCGGCATCCGGAAATGCGCGCCCAGCTCCGCGAACTCCTCGACGAACTCCACCAGCTCGTCGGTGTCCACCCCGTAGACCCGGCCGATGAACCGCACGTTCTGCAGGCCGGTCAGCTCGGGGTGGAACGATCCGGCAAAGCCCACCGGCCAGGAGACGGTGCCACGGATCCTCACCTCGCCCGCGTCAGGCTCCATCGCGCCCGAGATCATCCTCAGGAGGCTCGACTTGCCCGCCCCGTTGCGCCCCAGGATCGCCACCGCCGTCCGCGCCGGGAAGACGACGTTGAGATTGTCGGCCACCACCTTCCGCGCGCCCTTCACCGCGTAGGCCTTGCTGAGGTTGCGCAGCTCTATCATCGCCTCAGCGCCGGTCGCGCAGCGCGTAGTAGATCATCGTCAGGATCGTCCAGCTGGTCGCAAGCGCCCCGAACAGGGTCAGCAGGATGATCCAGCGGCGCGGATACAGCGGCGTTTCGGCCAGCGCAGGCTCGATATAGGTGGCAAGGTAGCGCGATTGCCGCTGCGCCTCTGCCAGCGCCACGTCATATCCCGCGAGCGAGGCCACATAGGCCTCCTCGGCAAATTTCTGGTCCACCGCCAGCGCTTCGTATTGCCCGATCAGCTGCGAATAGGCCTCCTGCTCGCGGCTTGCATCGCTGTCGTCCGAGAAGCGGGCGCGCTCCTCGGTGATCCTCTGGCGGATCACCTCCACCCGTCGCTCGGCCTGCACGATCCGCGGGTCGTCGCTGCGGCTGTTCTGGCGCAGCAGGTCCAGGTCGATGAGCGCATTGGCCAGCTCGCCCTGGAGCGTGTTCAAGAGCCCCATCCGGCCCTGGATATCCGCCTCCGGGTCCACGATCTGGTTGCGCGTGCGAAACGCGGTCAGCGCCGCGCGGGCCGCCTTGAGCCGCTCCAGCGCCCGGTCCAGCTCGTCGCGGGCATGGCGCGTGGCATCGTCGCGCGCCACGGCGGAGAGGGCGTTGATCGTCCGATCGCTCTCCCGCCGGATCGCCAGCGCCACCGCATGGGCCTCCTCGGGCGTGAAGGCCTTCACCCTAATCTCGATCAGGTGGCTCGATCGGTCGAAATACACCTGCACCATCCGGGTCCAGTAGTCCGTGAGCGCCTCGATCCTTGTGTCGTCGCCGAGCGAGAACAGCGGGTCGCCCGGCCGGCTGTAGGCCGCCACCAGGTCCACCTCCTGCATCACCGCCCGCACCATGTTGGCGCTCAGGATGTATTCGAAGAGAATGTCGGTGTCGTTGTTGGCCGAGCCGCCCGTCAGGTCGGTGATGCCGCCCAGGATCTCCACCGCGCTGCCGGTGTCCTCCTTGCGGACCGAGAAGCCCAGCGTGCTCGCGTATTGATCCTCCGCGAGGGTGAACAGGTACCAGGCGGCCACGGCCACCGGCGCCACGACCAGGCAGAGCAGCGAAAGGAGCAACCCCCAGTGCCGCCTCCGCCTGCGCGCCGGACGGGCCGCTGCGCGCATCACGGGCGCCTGCCCGGCCACGACCGGCGCCGCCGCAACCGCCTGCACATCCTCTGCCCGCATCCCGTCGTCCCTTCTGGAGCCATCACCGCCATCAAGGGTTTGAGAACCCTTTGGCTGTAGCCTTGGCTACGCCATGGCCGATGATATTTCGTTAATGCCCCCGCGGACCCGCCCGCACCTGCGCCCCGCCCGCTTCCGGACCGGGCGGACGGTGGCCGCGCTCTTCATCCGCGAGATGTCCACCACCTACGGGCGCAGCGCCATGGGCTACGGCTGGGCCATCCTCGAGCCCGTCGCGGGCATCGCGCTGCTCTCGCTGGTCTTCTCGCTGGCCTTCCGGGCGCCCTCGCTCGGCACCAACTTCCCGCTGTTCTACGCGTCCGGGATGCTGCCCTTCCTCGCCTACATGGACGTCAGCCAGAAGGTCGCGGCCTCCCTGCGCTTCTCGCGCCAGCTCCTGTTCTACCCCGGTGTCACCTTCGTCGATGCGCTGCTCGCCCGCTTCCTGCTGAACGCGATCACCCAGGTGCTGGTCTTCATGATCCTCGTCACAGGGATCATCCAGATCTACGACCTCAAGGTGATCCTCGACATTCCGCGCCTTGCAATGGGCATGGCGCTCGCGCTCTGGCTGGCGCTGGGGGTGGGCACGCTCAACTGCTACCTCCTCTCCGCCTTCCCCTCCTGGGAGCGGACATGGGCCATCCTCAACCGGCCCCTCTTCATCCTGTCCTGCGTGTTCTTCGTCTTCGACGACGTGCCGCAGCCCTGGCAGGACTGGCTCTGGTTCAACCCGCTGATCCACGTCGTCGGCCTCGTCCGCTCCGGCCTCTACGCGACCTATGACGCGGGCTATGCCCTGCCGGGTTATGTGGTGGCCTGCGGCGCGGTGCCTCTCGCCTTCGGGCTGCTGTTCCTGCGGCGATATCACCGCGACATCATCGAAAGCTGAAGGCCCGGCACCCGGGGTGACTTGCGCGCGGCGTCAGACGAACTCGAAGTCATCGAGCGTCAGCTCCGCGGCCTCCTGGTCGACCAGCACGACGGAGGTGTCCTGCCAGCGGATCACCGTGTCGGTTCCGACCTGCTCGATAACCAGGCTGCCGAACCTGGCCTCGGCGGTGGCACCGGGTACGAACCGCAGGCTCAGGAGGTCTTCGCCGGTCTCGAAGTCGGTGATGCAGTCCACGTCTCCCGCCTCCCAGGCATAGAAGACGAAGACATCCCGGCCGCTCCCTCCGGTCAGCAGGTCATTCCCGCCGCCGCCGTTCAGCCGGTCGTCCTCGGCGCCCCCGTCGATCACATCGTTGCCCGCACCGCCGTTGAGCGTGTCGCTGCCGGCCTCGCCCCGGATCAGATCGGCCCCGTCGCCCCCTCCCACCGTGTCGTCGCCGGCACCGCCGAGGATGGTGTCGATGCCCGCACCGCCGCCGATGTTGTCATCGCCATCGCCGCCCTCCACATGGTCCGCACCCGGGCCTGCGGCGATCTGGTCATGGCCCGCGCCGCCGAGAATCGTGTCGTCGCCGTAGCTGGCCGACAGCAGGTCATTCCCCATTCCGCCTTCGAGCCGGTCGTTGCCAGAGCCGCCGCCCAGCCAGTCGTTGCCATCGTCGCCATAGAGGCGATCGTCCCCCTCGCCGCCGCCGAGCGAGTCATTGCCGGAGCCGCCGTGTATCTCGTCGTTGCCCGAAGCGCCCGGCAGGTTATCATCGCCCGCCCCGCCTTCGATGTAGTCATCCCCGTCGCGACCAAGGACGGAATCGTCACCATCGCCGCCGAACAGCCGGTCATCTCCCCCGAGCCCGTCGATCCAGTCGTGCCCTCCCAGCCCATGCAACTCGTCGGCCACCGGCGTGCCGGTCAGCGCATCTGCGGTCTCGTCGCCGTACTGCGGCACCGGTGCAGCCAGGGCGAGCATCTCGGCCGTGGTCAGGGTCGCGTCGTCGAAGGCATAGAGCTCCACCCCGACGTAGGTGTCGGTGCCGAGGCTCGAGATCACCCGCACCGTCCCGCCGCCCATGTCGGTCACGCCGATGCCGCCGGTCTCGACCCCTGCAAGGATCACCCGGTCAAGCCCGCCGCTGCCGCCATCGAAGCTGTCGTCGCCCAGGCTCTCGAAATACCAGTCCGTGCCGTCTCCGCCCCGGATCTCGTTCGCGGCCTCGTTGCCGGTGATGGTGTCGTCGCCCGAGCCACCGATCACGTTCTCGATCACCGTGCCCTGCGCGATCACCACGCTGTTGGTCGCCGCCGCGCTGCCGGTGCCGCGGCCGATGAGGCTGATGCCGCCGTCCCGCAGGTCGATGGTCTGGCTCACCGTGACGGTGGACAGGTCGAAGGTGTCCACCCCGCCGGTGTCGAGCACCGTGAGAGACACCGCCCCGCCGCCATAGAGCCCCGCGGAGATCGCCGCACCGTCCCAGATCGCCGCCATGACATCGCCGGTCAGCCCTCCCACCGTGCTGTTGGCAAACCAGCTGGTGTCTCCGCCATGGACAGAGGCCGGCGTGCCATAAAGCGCCCAGACTGCGGCGATGTCGGCGATCATCGGCGTGATGGTGCGGGCGTAGGGCGCAATGCCCGCCTCCGCCATGTCGAAGTAGGACATGACGGTGAAAATCGTGCTGTCGTTGCTGAAGTGGTTGTCCACCCCCCAGGTGGCAGACCCGTTGTAATTGCCCGAGTGCATCAGGCCCAGCGCGTGGCCGATCTCGTGCAGGTAGGTGAGGAAGGAATGGCTGTCGACGGTGGTGCCGTAGCTGCCGAGCCAGCCGGTGCCCACGTTCACCTCGGCATGGTTGATGACCCCGGTGGCAGGGTTGTAGCTCGACGGCCCGGCAAAGGCGCCCGACTGGTCGTCGTCGAAGCGGATGTCGGCACTGCTGCTGTTGGTCGTCACCGCAAAGGTGATGCCGGTGACGATCGACCATTGTTCCAGCGCCAGAAGCGCCAGTTGCTGGCCCGGGCCGGTGAGATTGGCGATGTGAACATGCATCGTCTCGCCGGTGTTCTCGTCATGGGCAATCGCCGTCGGAATGCCCCAACCGAACTCGGTGATCTGGCTGACGATATCCTCGATCCGGAAGCTGTCGGTGGTGGTGCGGAGGATGTAGTCGCCGGTGTCGCCGCCGGAATACCCGGCAACGGCGATGTAATAGGTGCCGCTCACCGGCACACTGTATTCGATGAGCGAGAAATGGTTGCCTCCGGCCGCGAAGGCATCGTCATCGAAAGCCACCTGGCTGCCCGAGGCATCGTAAAGCGTGAGCGTCGTGTCCCCGATGCCGTCGATCGCGCCATGCGTGCCGTAGACGGTCAGCACCAGCGCCTCTCCGGCCGTCAGCTCGATGGCGACCCAGTCCACGTCGTCCGAGCTGCCGATGGTGCCTTCGAAGGTGTCGCCAAGCGCCAGGGCATAGGCGGTGCCGCCGCTGGCCGCAGCGTCAGACCCCTCGAGATGATCGGCAGCGGGCAGGTCGTTCACGAAGTGCCGGGTCAGCTCAGATCCCTGGAGCACCCCGAACACCGGAGAAATCGCAAGCCGCGGAGGCAATTCGTAGCAAAGCTGACACAATTTAAACCATTTCCACCCATCGTGCGCCTGTCGGCGGAGGCTTCTTCACCGTCAGAGAAGGCCGGGCAACTGCCGGTTCCGTTGACCAGACTAGGGCGGATAGATGAACAAAACGTACCTCCCCTCACCAAGGGCCAAGGCCGCAACCACGGCCGGGCCCTGCGATTGCGTCGCATATCCGGCCGGTGAATCGACGCGCGCGCAAACCTCCCCCTCGGTGGGCGATTCGGGCGGCGACGCCGGGCCGGAGCCCCGGCAGGGCGCCGTAACAGTCGTCATGGCCGTGTTCCGGCCCGATGCCGCCCATCTCCAGGCCCAGCTTGCCAGCATCGCCGGCCAGAGCCTGCGGCCGAGCCTTCTCGTCGCCGTCATCGCCGATCTCGCCTCCGGCCCGCTGGTGGCAGATCTCGCGGGGCAACTCGGGCTGCCCTGCAGCCTCGTCACCCCGCAGCAGGGCCTCGACGCCCCCCGCGCCTTCGCCGCCGGTCTGGCCGAGGCGGTTCGTCTGACCACACCGGGCACGCTCATCGCCCTCGCGGACCAGGATGACATCTGGCACCCCTCCAGGCTGGCCCGCGGCGCCGCCCTGCTGGCCGATCCCGCCGTCAGCCTCGTCCATTCCGACGCACGGGTCGTGGATGCCGAAGGCAAGGTGATGCACCGCTCGCTCTTCGCGCTCGAGCGCCGCCAGCGCCGCCCGGGCCTGCGTGACCTGCTGCTGCGCAACACCATGACCGGGATGACGATGCTGTTCCGGCGCGAGCTTGCAGAGCTCTCCCTGCCCTTCCCCGCCCAGGCGGGCGTACATTTCTACCACGACCTTTGGCTCGGCCTGCTGGCCACCGCGCTCGGGCGGGTCGAGCTGATCGCCGAGCCTCTGGTCGACTATCGCCAGCACGCGGGCAATGCGGTGGGCGCAGTGAGCCAGGGCGGCGCCCGGTGGTGGCCGCGGCTCAACCGCAGTGCGCTCCACGCCTGGGGCCGCCGAACCGCCACCAGCTATGCCCTCGCCCGCTACCTCGCCCGCGCCGTGCAGGCCCGCATCTCCGCCGCCGTCCTCGGCGCAACGCTTGCACCCTATACCGCCACCACCGGGCCGCTGCGCCCCTATCTCCGCCGCCGCGGGCTCGGCCTGCCGCTCATGGCCGATGCCCTTCGCCTCGCCCTGACCGGCCACCCCGACCTCGCCCGCAAGTCCCTGAGCTACGGCGCCGTGACCGCTGGGCGGCTTGCCTGGGGCCTGCGCGAGTCCCTCGGCAGCGGCCTCCACGGCGCCCTCGCGCGCTTCGACGCGCGGCTCTTTTCGCTCTCCCCCGGCGTCTCCCCGCCCGAGATCGACAGCCGGGGCAACGTCCTCATCGACGACGACGCCACCGCCCCGCCACCTGCCGCCCGCCCGAAGGCCCGGCAGGCCGCCAGCTTCATCGACACCCGCAAGCTGCCCTCCTGGCAGCCCCGCTTCGATGCGCCCGAGCCCGCCCTCGCGCTGCTCGTGCCCACCCTCAACCCGACAGAGGCCTTCGCCGGCATCGCCACCGCGATCGACATCGGCATCGGCCTCGCCGCCCGCGGCCACCGGGTGCGGATGATCGCCACCGATCTCCCGATCGCCAACCAGGCCGCCTCCCGCGCCTTCATCGACGGCCGGATCTCCGGCACCTCGGCCACCGAAACCGCCACGCGCATTTCCCTGCACTGCGGCGTGGTGGGCGACGGCACCGGCCCCCTGATCTCGCAACACCGGGGCGACGTCTTCCTCGCCACTGCCTGGTGGACGGCCCATGTCGCCCGCAGCCTGATCGCGCAGCACGCCATGACCCACGAGCGGTTCCTCTACCTGATCCAGGATTACGAGCCGAACTTCTACGCCTGGGGCACGATCTTCGCCGAGGCCGCCGAGAGCTACGGGATGGACTACCTCCCGATCTTCAACACCACCCTCCTGCGCGACCACTTCGTGCAGCTCGGCCTCTGCGCCCCCGATGCGCTCGCCTTCCGCCCCTCGATCGACGTCGCGCGCTACAGCTCCGGCGCGCGCCTGCCCCGCTCCGGGCCGCCGCGGCTCGCGCTCTACGGGCGCCCGGAGGTGGAGCGCAACATGTTCCCCATGGCCATCGAGGCACTGGAGAAGTTTCTCTCCGCCAAGGGCCTCGGCCGCTCCGACATCGAGCTTGTCTCGATCGGGCTGAAGCATGATCCGGTGGAGTTCTCCACCGGCGCCCGGCTCACCAGCCTCGGCAAGCTGCCCTGGGAGGATTATCCGGGCTACCTGCTCTCCGTCGACATCGGCCTCTCGCTCATGCTCTCGCCGCACCCGAGCCATCCGCCGATCGAGATGGCGGCCTCCGGTGTCCGCGTCGTCACCAACAGCTACGGCAGCAAGGATCTCGGGCGGCTCTCCCCCGCGATCCTCTCCAGCGCGCCCTGCTCCGACCGGCTGGCCGAGGCGCTGGCCCGGGCCTGGTCGGCGGGCCCGGTGCCCGATGCCCAGCGCCAGCTCGACCTATCTCCCCTCGGCCTGTCCATGGAAGACATGATGAACACCCTCTCCAAAACCCTCTCCCGGCTGCACCAAGAGGTGGAGGCCGCCGCATGAAACGCTCGATCCTGCTGCACATCGGCATGCACAAATGCGGCTCGACCTATCTCCAGCAGGTGCTGCTCCGCAACCGGCCCGCGCTGGCCGAGGCGGGCATCGCCTACCCGCACGAGGGCAAGGGTCACCCCGGTAATGCCGCCGGAATAGAGACTGTTTCAGGCAAAAGGCTCGCCTCACTCTTCGGCCCGCACCCCCGGCTCGCCCTCTCCTTCGAAGATCTCATCACCCTCGGCGCCAAGGCCAAACCCTTCGCCCGGGCCGCGGCCGAGCTGAG
Organism: uncultured Oceanicola sp.; assembly: GCA_964454145.1. GTDB lineage: Bacteria > Pseudomonadota > Alphaproteobacteria > Rhodobacterales > Rhodobacteraceae > Vannielia. The sequence goes on from CAYVQK010000003.1 coordinate 17,679, forward strand.
AGCGGAGGTCGAGATCATCGCCTTCACCCGGCCCTTCAGCGAGTACATCTTTGGCGACTACTCTCAGATGATGAAGCAGAACTTCCGGGCCTACATCGCCTCCCGCGCGCCCTACGACGGCAAGAGCTTCGAGCAGTTCGTGGTGTCGCGCGCCCGGCAGATGAACCCGCGCGCCTGGATGCGCGCCTGGACGACGACCTTGCCGAAGGCCCGCTTCACCCTTGCCAGCCACCGCGCCATCCGCGCCACCATCGAGCCGCTGCTGAACGGCGCCGCGCTGAACTGGGAGGTTCCGCGCGACCTCACCAACCCCTCCCTCCGCACCCAGGATTGTGACGCCATCGCCGCGATGATCCGCGCCCGCGCGCCCTCCGCCGAGATCGTGGAGGCGGTGAAGGTGGCGCTGCACGAACCCGCGCAGCCCGACGCCGGGCGCACGCCCGAGCGCATCGCCTGGATCGAGGCGGTGTTCGAGCGTCACAACGAGGCCCTGCGCGAGGAGTTCGGCTACGACAACAGCCTGGTTCCGGCCTGAACAGGCCGGGCCACGGCGCTGGGGTCAGAACCGCCCGAGCATCACCGAAAGCCACATCACCGAACTGGCAAACTGGGTCTGCCGGTGCACACCCACCTGGCGCAGCATCCGCAGCCGCACCGCCAGCGGCTGCCGCCGCGCCGCGATCACCCGGCGCAGCAGGCTGCGGTTCTGCGGAGTGAAATACCCGGCGCAGGCCTGAAGCGCGGCGAGGTTCACCTCCATCCAGCGCCTGTAGGTGCCGTCCATCACCATCCGCAGCCGCCGGGCGCGGGCCCGCATCCCGTCGTTCGCCCCGATCAGGTTGGCGCCATGCTGGCGATAGAGCAGCCCCGGCGCGTCGTCATGCAGCACGATCCCGCCCGCGCCGGTGATCAGCTGGTAGAGCCACCAGTCATGCACCGTCACCTCCGCCACCTCCAGCGCGGCGGCATGCGCCAGCCGGCTCGCCGCCGGGTTCAGCACGATGGTGTTGCCCCCCGCGATGTTCTGCACCAGCGCATTGGCAAAGCTCGGCGGCCTGGGCCGCGGCGGCGAGAGGCGGGGATTGTCGAGCGCATCGTCGGTGATGACGCTGCGGCTGTGGTACATCGCCGGCCGGTTCCAAGGCACCTGTTCGAGCGCCTCGATCGCGCGGGAGAGCTTGTGCGGCAACCACACGTCATCCTGATCCGAGAAGGCCCAGCAGGTGCCCGGCTCGACCTGCCGCATGAGATGCAGGAAGTTCGCCGCAGCCCCCTTGCCCGGCCCGTCGATGCGACGGATGCGCGAGGCCGAAGCATGGGCTTCAAGGATCGCGCCCGAACCGTCCTCCGCGCCGTCGAGGCTCGCCACGAGGCGCCAATTCCCGTACGCCTGCCCGGTCAGGCTGTCGAGCTGCTCGGCCAGATGCGCGGCACCGTTGTGCACCGCCATGAGCACCGTCACCGGCTGCCCACGGCTCCCGCGGCGATACCCCGACACTGCCCTTTGCCATTCCGGCGTCACCTGCAACATGGCCTGCCCCAACGCATCTCCCCGTGCCGCCGCGCGCGGCGCGGGCTCTCGGCCGGAGTTTCGCAGGAACGGGTGAAGAGATGCCTAACGCCGCCCTGTCGCCGCCGTCACGTCCAGGTCGATACGCAGGGAATCTTGCTGCGGTCACAGCGCGCGGCGTATTTCTGCGCGATCTCCCGCACCTCGGCCACCACCCCGGCGGAAAGCCGGATCGGGTCGAGGCCCATGCCGAGAAACCGGTCATTCGCCACGTGCAGGTCGTTCTCCGCCGCTTCCTTGCGCGGGTTCTCGAGATAGGCGATCTCGGCGCCCACCAGCTCCTGCAGCATCGCCGCGAGGTCGCGCACCCGGTGCGTCTCGGTCATCTGGTTGAGGATGTTCACCCGCTCACCGCTCTGCGGCGGGTTCATCAGCGCCAGCTCGATGCAGCGGCAGGTGTCCTGGATGTGGATGAAGGCCCGCGTCTGCCCGCCGATGCCATGCACCGTCAGCGGGTAGTCGATCGCCGCCTGCATGATGAAACGGTTCAGCACCGTGCCATAGTCGCCGTCATAGTCGAACCGGTTGATCAGCCGCTCGTCCATCGCCGTCTCGTCGGTCTGGGTGCCCCAGACGATGCCCTGGTGCAGGTCGGTGATCTTCACCCCGTCGTTCTTGTTGTAGAAGGCGAAGAAGAGCTGATCCTGGCTCTTTGTCATGTGGTAGATCGAACCGGGGTTGGTTGGATAGAGAATGTCCTGCTCGGCCAGCCCCTCCGGCGTCTCCACCTTCACCTTCAGGTAGCCTTCCGGGATCTTCATCCCCGCCGTGCCGTAGCCATAGACCCCCATCGTCCCGAGATGGACGAGGTGAATGTCGAGCCCGCTCTCCACGATGGCCGAGAGCACATCGTTCGTGGCGTTGAGGTTGTTGCTGACCGTGTAGCGCTTGTGGGCGCTGGACTTCATCGAATAGGGCGCCGCCCGCTGCTCGGCGAAGTGGATCACCGCGTCGGGCTTCTCCTCCAGGAACAGGGTCAGCAGCCGGTGATAATGCTCACCCACGGTGAAATCGTGAAAGCCGATCTCCCGGCCGGTGAGCTCCTTCCACACCCGCAGCCGCTCGCCGATCGGGCGGATCGGCGTGAGGCTCTCGACCTCCAGCTCGATGTCGATCTTCCGGCGGCTGAGGTTGTCGACGATGATCACATCGTGCCCGCGCGCCGAAAGATGCAGTGCATTCGGCCAGCCGCAAAACCCGTCCCCACCCAGTACAACGATCTTCATGCTCTGCTCCTTGGCGCCTCATCGGGCCTATCGCGCAGTAATGCGGCGTAAACGGGCAGCAATAAAGGAAATCCTGTGGGCCGGGGCCAGCGGCTCAGACAAGCAGCGCGTTGAGGTAATCTCCGTATCCGTTCTTGGCGAAAAGCGCCGCGCGCGCCTGGAGTTCGGCGCAGGTGATCCACCCCTTCCCGAAGGCGATCTCCTCCAGCGAGCCGGTCTGCAGCCCCTGCCGCTGCTCCAGCGTCCGCACGAAGTTGCCGGCATCGAGCAGGCTGGCGTGGGTGCCGGTGTCGAGCCAGGCATAGCCCCGCCCCATCAGTTCCACCTCGAGCTGGCCATCGGCCAGGTAGCTCTCGAGCAGGCAGGTGATCTCCAGCTCGCCGCGGGCCGAGGGCTTCACCCGCCGCGCCCGCTCGGGCGCCGTACCGTCGACGAAGTAGAGCCCGGTGACGGCATAGTGCGAGGGCGGATTCCGCGGCTTCTCGATGATCGACCGCACCCGTCCGGCCGTGTCGAAATCCACCACGCCATAGCGTTCCGGGTCCGCCACCCGGTAGCCGAAGACGGTGCCGCCCCTCCTCTTCGCGCCCGCCTTTTTCAGCAGCTCCGGCAAACCGTGGCCGAAGAAGATGTTGTCGCCCAGCACCAGCGCAGAGGGGGCGCCCTCGAGGAAGTCCTCCGCCAGGATGAAAGCCTGCGCCAGCCCGTCGGGCGAGGGCTGCGTCAGGTAGGTGAAGCTCAGGCCCCATTGGCTGCCGTCGCCCAGAAGCCGGCGGAACTGCCCGGCGTCCTCCGGCGTGGTGATCACCGCGATCTCGCGGATGTTCGACAGCATCAGCACCGACACCGGGTAGTAGATCATCGGCTTGTCGTAGATCGGCAGAAGCTGCTTCGAGACGCCCATGGTGATGGGATAGAGCCGCGAGCCGGTGCCCCCGGCGAGGATGATGCCCTTGCGTTCGCTCATGTCCGGCCTGTCTCCTGTGCTGCGGTACCGCTGGCGGATACGGGGTCTGTCAACGCGCGCCTCATCCGGTGCCCAGCCGCCGGCCCACGCCGTCGCGGTCGCGCAGCGCCTGCCACCAGTGCGCGTTGTCGAGATACCAGGCCACCGTCCGCTCCAGCCCCTCCTGCAGGGTCACGCTCGGCCGCCAGCCCAGCTCGGTGGCGATGCGACTCGGGTCGATTGCGTAGCGCAGGTCGTGGCCCGGCCGGTCTGCGACGAAGGTGATCAGCTCTTCCCGCGGCCGCGCGGCGGGCAGCGCCGCGTCGAGGATGGCGCAGATCATCCGCACCAGGTCGATGTTGCGCGCCTCGTTCTCGCCGCCGATGGTGTAGCTCCGCCCGACCTCGCCCTTTGTGATCACAGTCAGCAGCGCCTCGGCGTGGTCTTCCACGTAGAGCCAGTCCCGCACGTTCTCGCCGCGCCCGTAGACCGGAATGGGCCGGCCCTCGAGCGCGTTCAGGATCACCACCGGCACCAGCTTCTCCGGGAAGTGGAAGGGCCCGTAGTTGTTGGAGCAGTTCGTCATCACCACCGGCAGCCCGTAAGTCTCGTGCCAGGCCCGCACCAGGTGGTCGGAACTCGCTTTCGAGGCCGAATAGGGACTGCGCGGGTCGTAGGGCGTCTCTTCGGTGAACTGCCCCTCGGGCCCCAGCGATCCGAAGACCTCGTCGGTGCTGACGTGGTGAAACCGGAAGCCCTCGGGCCGCCCCTCGGCCTGCCAGAAGGCCCGCGCCGCCTCGAGCAGGTGAAAGGTGCCCAGCACGTTGGTCTCGATGAAGGTGGCCGGCCCGTCGATCGAGCGGTCGACATGGCTCTCGGCGGCAAGATGCATGATCGCCTCCGGCCTGTGCCGCGCCAGTACCGCATTCAGCGCCGCGCGGTCGCGGATGTCGGCCTTCACGAAGTGGTAGCCCGGGTCGCCCGCCACGCTCGCCACGTTGTCGAGGCAGGCGGCATAGGTCAGCGCGTCGAGGTTCACCACCTCGTGGCCCTGCGCGATCGCCCGCCGCACCACCGCCGAGCCGATGAACCCCGCGCCACCCGTCACCAGCAGCTTCATGTGCCGCCCTCCCAGCTGAAGGGGCTGTCGAATCCGGCGAGGCGCCGCGCCGCCGCGTCCTTCTCCGAGAGCACCGGCACAGCTCCGCCCAGCCCCCAGTCGATCCCGATGTCGGGGTCGCTCCACAGCAGCGCACCCTCGGTCTCGGGCGCATAGGTGTCGGAGCACTTGTAGACGATCTCGGTGTCGGGCACGCGCGTCACGAAGCCATGGGCAAAGCCCTTCGGCACCAGCAGCTGCCGCCCGTTCTCCTCGCTGAGCTCGGTGCCGAACCACTGGCCCCAGGTCGGGCTGCCCCTGCGGATGTCCACCGCCACGTCGAAGAGCGCGCCGCGCCCGCAACGCACCAGCTTGTCCTGCGCCCGCGGCGGCGCCTGGAAATGCAGGCCTCGCAGCGTGGGCGCCTCGCGGCTGAGCGACTGGTTGTCCTGCACGAAGACCGTCTCCACCCCGGCCGCGGCCAGCTTCGGCAGCGAGTAGGTCTCGGCGAAGAACCCCCGGTGATCACCGAAGCGGGGCGGGGTGATGACGAGGACGCCGGGGAGGTGGGTCTGTTCGATCTGCACGTCACGCGTTCCTCTTGCTTTGGCCTCGGGTCATCTCGCGCCCGCCAGGGCCGGCAGGGCGTCCAGCACCGCGCCCAGCCCCACCCGCCAATCCGGCCGCGGCAGGCCGAAGACGGCCTCGGTGGCGCTGCAGTCGAGCCGCGAGTTCAGCGGGCGCTTCGCCGGGGTCGGGTAGGCATCGCTCGGGATCGGCACCACCTCGCAGTCGATCCCCGCGCGGGCGAAGATCTCGCGGGCGAACCCGGCCCAGCTGACGTCGGGCGCGCCGGAATAGTGATAGGTGCCGCTCTTCTCCGGCGCGTCCCGCAGGGCACGGGCGATGACCACGCAGGCCGCCGCGATATCCGCCGCCGCCGTCGGCCCGCCGCGCTGGTCATCGACGATGGAGAGCCGCTCCCGTTCCGCACCCAGCCGCAGCATGGTCTTCACGAAGTTGGCGCCATGGGCCGAGAACACCCACGACGTCCGCAGGATCGCATGCACGCCGCTCGCTGCCCGCACCGCCGCTTCGCCTGCCAGCTTGCTGCGGCCGTAGGCGCCCAGCGGGCCAACCGGCGCCTCCACCCCGCGCGGGGCATCGCCGCTGCCGTCGAAGACGTAATCGGTGGAGATCTGCACCAGCGGCAAGCCCCTTGCGGCGCAGGCCCGGGCGATCTCCCCCGGCGCCGCGCCGTTCACCTGGCATGCCAGCGCCTCCTCAGTCTCGGCCCGATCCACCGCGGTAAAGGCGGCGGCGTTGATCACCGCATCCGCCTGCGCAGATACCAGCACCTCCGCCGCCGCGCCGGGCTGCGCGAGGTCGGCCCGCCTGCGCGGCACGGTCTCGATCTCCAGGCCTTCGCCCGCCAGCACGGCCAGTTCCCGCGCAACCTGTCCGGTTTCTCCGAACACCAGCAGTTTCATCCGTCGCAGCTCCTGCCTTCATTCAGCTCACAAGATCCCGTTCGTACCACCGCAGCGTCCGCTCGATCCCGTCGCGCAGCCCGTGGCGCGGGGCAAAGCCCAGCGCGGCCCGGGCCCGGGCGATGTTGGCGCAGCTGTGCCTTATCTCGCCGGGCAGCGCGGGGGCATGGGCCAGGGTCGGGGGGCGGTCGGGCGTGAGGTCGCGGAAGATGTCCACCACCTCGATCAGCGCGGTCGGCACCCCGGTGCCCAGCTGGTAGAGCCCCTGCGCCCGGGTCTGCAGCGCGCGCGCGATCGCCCGCGAGATATCGTCGACGTAGATGTAATCGCGGGTCTGCCGCCCGTCTCCGTTCACCGTCAGCCGTCCGTCGCCCAGCACATCCCGGCAGAACCGCGGAATCACCCCGCCCTGCCGGCGTGAATGCGGGCCGTAGACGTTGGAGAACCGCAGCAAGAGCGAGGCGAAACCCCAGGTGCCGGCATAGGCCCTCAACAAGGCCTCGGTGGCGAGCTTCGAGGCCCCGTAGGGCGAGGCCGGGTTGGCCCTGGCGCGTTCGTCGATCGGCCCCTCGTCCTGCGAGACGGCGCCCGTCGAGGCGAAGATGAAATGGCATTGGGGCGCGTGGCGGCGCAGGTGATCCACCAGCCGGTGCGTCCGGGCGACGTTGTTCTCATATGTGCCCAACGGGTCGATCAGGCTCTGCTGCACCGAGGCCTGGGCCGCGAGGTGGATGACGGCATCGGCCCGGGCGGCAAGGGCCAGCGCAGTATCGGAGGTGAAACAGCCGATGTGCATCTGGTCGAACACGGCATGTTCGGAGGCGCGCGCATCGCTGTAACGGTCCACCCCGATGAGCGTGCAGGGCAGCTCGGAGGCCCGCAGGTAGCGCGCCAGGTTCTGCCCGATGAAGCCGAGCGCGCCGGTGATCACCAGTCTCATCTCGCAGCCCTGCCCGTCATCCCGAACTCCATCACCACGGCGGCCGGCCCCGGCGGGCGGCAGTCACTCACACCGCCGAGGCGCGCAGGCCCCGGCAAGAAGGCGGCGGATCGGCGCCGGGCCGATCCACCCGGAGACCCGGCCACACATCGGGCCGCGCCTCTTCGACCGGCACGTTACCCACGGGGTCTCTATAGTTGGTTAATGGCGGCGCGGATTTTCCGGCCCGGGTTCAGATCCGCGCCGCCCTGGCCCTGAGCCGCCCCAGCCGGGAGCCGGGCAGGGGCATCAGCTTTCCCGCTGTCAGGTATAGGATGTAGAGGTCGAGGCAGAGGCTCTGTCGGCGGGTATAGAGCCTGTCCAGCGCCGCCTTCCGGGGGACGCAGCGGCGCACGTAGATCGCCTCGGTCTCCTCCGCCGTGCGGCTCTGCTTCAACAGCATCTCCTCGTGGCTGTGATACATGATCGTGGCCAGCCCGGTGATTCCCGGGGGGCTCTTCAGCACCTCGGCATAGAGCGCCGGAAACTGCTCCACGTACTGCCGCATCGGCGGGCGCGGGCCGACAAAGCTCATGTCCCCCCGCAGCACGTTGAAGAGCTGGGGCATCTCATCCAGCCGCAACCGGCGCAATCGTCGGCCCAGCGATGTGATCCGCCCGGCCTTGTCGCCGCCCGAAACACCGCGCTCGGCACCGCCGCCCGTCCGCATCGTGCGAAGCTTGTAGAGCCGGAAGGGCACGCCCGGCGCCTTCATCCGTTCCGAGGCATGGAGCGCGGGCCGCCCGTCCTTCCAGGCAACCACGCACCAGAGCACGGCCATCACCGGCAGCACGGGCACCAGCAAGGCGAGCGCGAGCGCGATGTCGAAGGCCCGCTTGCCCGCACGCACCGGCCCGGCCCCCGCCGCGCCGCCTCAGCCGGCCACGGCGGCGATGTCGGGCTTGCCCTGAAGATCCTCTGCATCCGGCCGACCGACGCAGACGTAGGCCTCGAACCCGGCAGCCTTCGCGTCGGCGGCGGAGTAGACGTTGCGCAGGTCGGCCATCTTGGGCGAACTCATCGAGCCTGCCACGCGGGCGAGATCGAGCGCGCGGAACTCGTTCCACTCCGTCAGGATCACCAGCGCGTCGGTGCCCGTCGCGGCGGCATAGGGGTCTTCCTCCCAGCTCACGCCCGGCAGCAGCGCCTCGCCCTCGCGGCGGCCCTGCGGGTCCACCACCCGCACCTCCGCGCCACCGCCCACCAGTGCGGGCACGATGGTGAGCGAAGGCGCATCGCGCATGTCGTCGGTGTTCGGCTTGAAGGTCACGCCCAGCACGGCGATCTTCTTGCCGTTGAAGCTGCCGCCGCAGAGATCCTTCAGCTTCTCCACCATCCGCCGCTTCATGTCCTCGTTCACCGCGATCACGGCCTCGGTGATCTCCAGCGCCACCCCGTGCTCCTGTCCGATCCGGGCCAGCGCCTTGGTGTCCTTCGGAAAGCACGAGCCGCCATAGCCCGGGCCCGCGTGGAGGAACTTGTTCCCGATCCGGCCATCCAGGCCCATTCCCTTCGACACCGCCTTGATATCGGCCCCCACCCGCTCGCAGAGCGTGGCGATCTCGTTGATGAAGGTGATCTTCGTGGCGAGGAAGGCATTGGCTGCGTACTTGATCATCTCGGCCGACTCGAGGTCGGTGTAGACGATGGGGAAATCGCGCAGGAAAAGCGGGCGATAGATGTCGCCCATCACCTCCCGCGCCGGCTCCGTCTCCACGCCCACCACCACCCGGTCGGGCCGCATGAAATCGTCGATCGCCGCGCCCTCGCGGAGGAACTCGGGGTTCGAGGCCACGTCGAACGTGCCTTCCTTGCAGGTCTTCGCGATGATCTCGTAGACCTTCCGGTTGGTGCCCACCGGCACGGTCGACTTGGTGACCACCACGGTGAACCCGTCGAGCGATTGCGCGATCTCCTCGGCGGCGGCGAAGACGTAGGTCAGGTCGGCATGGCCGTCGCCCCGGCGCGTCGGCGTGCCCACGGCGATGAACACCGCATCGGCCCCCGCCACCGCCGGCCCAAGCTCCTCGGTGAAGCTGAGCCGCCCGGCGGCCACGTTCTTCGCCATCAGCACGTCGAGCCCCGGCTCGTAGATCGGCACCTCGCCCCGGTTCAGCTGGGCGACCTTCTCGGGGTTCTTGTCGACGCAGACAACCTCGTGCCCGAAATCCGAGAAACACACCCCCGAGACCAGGCCCACGTAGCCCGTGCCGATCATCGCAATCTTCATCGCCTGCTCACCTTTCCGCGCTGCGGTTATGACGGACACTGAATGGCCGCAGCGGCGGCAAAAAGCAACTTCCGCGGGAGAGTTTCCTCATTCGTGCCTTAATATGGCCCAAGCGCGCCGGTTTTCTGGCGGCCCAGCAGATGGTGGGGGCCAGATGCTTGAGGTAACCAATGCAGAAGGCGTTTCGCCTGGCTCTCGGGGCCATGATGACGGTGGCGAGCCTGGCGACGACCGCAAGCGGCTGCACCCGGGGAGAGGTCGCCGGTGCCGACGCCCCGATCAATCCCGCACAGATCAACCAGCCCCTGCTCGATGCGGCGATTGCCGTCGAGGTGAACTACCAGCGTTGCCGCGCCGGCCTGCCCCGGCTCGCTGGCGCGGTCGAACTGCGCGACACCGCGCTCGGCCATGCCCGCTGGATGGCGGCCACCGGCACCCTCAGCCACCAGTCCACCCGGCCCGGCCGGGCCACGGTGAAGGCCCGCATCCTCGCCTCGGGCCTCAAGGTCCGCCGCGGCTCCGAGAACATCGCCCGCGTCGCGCTCTACCGGGTCGAGGGTCCGTCCGGTTACCGGATCCTCAGCGCCGCGAGCTGCCAGTTCGCCACCCCTGCCGGGGCGCGCATAGGGCGGCACAGCTACGGCTCGCTCGCCCGCTACGCCGTCGCGCTCTGGATGGACTCGCCCGACCACCGGGTGAACATCCTCGGACGGAAGTACAGCGTCGCCGCCACCGCCATCGCGCATGATCCGCGCGGCCGCGCCTGCGGCTCGATCTACATCGCGCAGAACTTCGCCGGCTGACCGACGTCCTCGAACGGCGCCCGCCGCTGCCGTCAGCCCGCGCGGCGGTCAGGCATAGTGCCTGTCGTACCACTCAACGAAGGCCCTCACCCCCTCGGCCAGCCCGGTCTGGGGCATCGCGCCCACGAGGTCGGTCAGCAGCCGCGTATCCGCCCAGGTCGCGGGAACGTCGCCGGGCTGCATCTCCATCATGTTCTTCTCCGCCCGCTGCCCCAGCGCCCCCTCGATCGCCTTGATGAAGGCCCCCAGTTCCACCGGCGCGGCGTTGCCGATGTTCACCACCCGCCAGGGCGCGACGGGTGACAGGCTGTCATGCTCGCCCACCGGCGCGCCGCGCTCGGGCGGGCAGTCCACCAGCCGCCTGATCCCCTCCACAAGGTCGTCGATGAAGGTGAAGTCCCGCTTCATCCGGCCATGGTTGTAAACGTCGATCGGCTCCCCCGCCCGGATCGCCTTCACGAACTTGAACAGCGCCATGTCCGGCCGCCCCCAGGGCCCGTAGACCGTGAAGAACCGGAACATCGTCACCGGCAGCCCGTAGAGATGCGCATAGCTGTGCGCCATCGCCTCGTTCGCCGCCTTGGTCGCCGCATAGAAGCTCATCTGATGCGCCACCCGGTCGGTCTCGCCATAGGGCATCTGCTCGTTCGCCCCGTACACGCTCGAGGTCGAAGCCATCAGCATGTGCTGCGGCGGATGCGCCCGCGCGGCCTCCAGCAGCCGGAAGGTGCCGATTAGGTTCGCCTCCACGTAGCTCTCCGGCGCCTCGATCGAATAGCGCACCCCCGCCTGCGCCGCGAGGTGGATCACCACCTCCGGCGCATGCTCCTCCATCAGCGCCTCCAGCCGCCCCGGCTCCTCCAGCCGCGCCTCGACTGCGCCGAATCCCTCCGACTGCATCAGCCGCTGGTGCCGCCTCTGCTTCAGGCTGACGTCGTAATAGTCGGTCATCGCATCCAGCCCGATCACCCGGAACCCATCGGCCAGCAGCCGCTTCGCCGTGTGATAGCCGATGAAGCCGGCGGTGCCGGTGACAAGCGCGGTGCGCGTCATGAGCTGTCTCCTGTCTGCCAGCAGTCGCCCGGCACCCGCCACACCTGCTGCGGACGCCGGCGGAAAGCGCCCTCCTCGGGGGCGATCGGCGCCATCTCCACCGCGCCCTCGCACTCCGGCGGCGCACTGCGGCGCGTCACGTACAGCACCTCGCCCTCCGCGCCCGGAAAGGAATGGCTCTGCACGTAATGGTTCGGCGCCCGCCCGCGCTCGGGCCGGGCATAGGCCTCCAGCCCGATCAGCTTGCCCTCCACGTCCCGACCCCGGATGCGATAGAACAGGTCGGCCAGCACGTCGCGGTCATCGGCCACCACCGTGCTCACACCGGCCTCCGCCGCCCGCGCCGCGATCTGCGCGCTCATCTCCACCCGGCCCAGGTATCGCTCCATCACCAGCGGCCCGTTGCCGATCCGCAACCAGTCCGCCGTGACCGTCGCCAGCGGCAGCACCACGGCAAACACCGTGCCCAGCGCCAGGCTCGCCCCCATCGCAATCCGCCCCCAGCCCCGCACCGTGACCACCGCCACCAGCGTGCCCGCGAGATAGGCCGCCGCCGCCCAGTTGGCATAGGCCTGCGCGAGCAGCGCCTGCCCGCAGACCAGCACGAGGATCGGCAGGGAGAACCACAGCAGCAGCGCCATCCGCCCCCGCACCGCCGCCCAGAGCAACCCCGCCAGCAGCACCGGCCCGAAGACGATCGCCTGGCTCCCCGCGAACTCGCCCAGCGAGGCCCAGTTGAGCCCCGCCCGCGCGCCCGGGTCGCGCACCCAGTCGGCGTTGTCCATCGTGTGCTCGAGGGTCGAAAGCCCGTTCTGGATGTTCCAGATCACGTTGGGCGAGATCACGACGAGCAGCGCCACCAGCGCCAGCCCCGCATCGCTCCACCGCACCCGCGCAGAAGGCACGAAGGCGGCCGCCAGCGCCGCGCAGAGCACGTAGTAGATCCCGGCATACTTGCTCATCACCGCGAGGCCGACGCATGCACCCGCCAGCACCGCGGCCCCCCGGCTCTGCTCGCGCACCACCCGCACCCAGGCCCAGAGCGCCGCCGCGAGGAACGGAAACATCACCGTGTCCGTGCTGATGAGAAAGCTGCCCACTGCCACCAGCGGCAATGTCACGTAGCTTGCCGCCACCAGCACCGCGACCCGCCGCCCGAACATCTCCGCCGCCAATCCGGCCAGCAGCAGCGCCGTGACGCCATGCAGCACCGGCGCCGAAACCCGCAGCCAGAAGGCACTGTCACTGCCCGAAAGCTCCGTCACCGCCCGCAGCAACCAGCCGATCATCGGCGGCTTGGAATAGTAGCCGAAGGCCAGCTCCTGACCCCAGAACCAGTATTGCGCCTCATCGACGAAGATCTCGGCGGTCGCAAACGGCAGCAGCGCGAGGCGAAACACCACCAGCGCCGCCACCACCGCGAAGGCGGGGCCGAACCACCCGGCGCCGTCAGGCTTCGCGCTTGCTGACATGGATCAGGTAGAGGTTGCGAATGTAGATGAAGAGCCCCATCGCCTGCCCGAGCACGAACACCGGGTCTTTGCGATAGAGCGCATAGGCCAGCAGGATCATCCCGCCGAAGATCGAGAAGTACCAGAAGGCCAGCGGCACCACCGAGCGCCGCGCCTTCTCGCTGGCGATCCACTGCACCAGGAAGCGGGCGGTGAACATCAGTTGACCGCCCAGGCCGATGATCACCCACCAGAACTCCACCCAGGTGTCGACATGGAGGATGTTGAAGAGCCACTCAGCCATCAGGGGTAACCTCCGTCGGCCTCTGGGTCTTCTTCCGCCGGATCAGCCAGGCCACCCCGATGAGGTCGTAGATGCCCACCAGCGCGCGCCCGAAGTTGGTGTACTTGCTCTTGCCCGCCGCCCGCTCGGCATGGGTCACGTCCACATGCGCCACCTCCCAGCCATCGCGCCGCATCAGCGCGGGCAGGTAACGGTGCATGTGGTTGAAGAACGGCAGCCCGAGAAAGGCATCGCGGCGAAACCCCTTCAGCCCGCAGCCGGTGTCGCGGGTTCCGTCCTTCAGCAGCCGCGCCCGCAGCCCGTTGGCGAACTTCGAGGCCCAGCGCTTGCTCGCCGTGTCCTGCCGGTCCACCCGCTGCCCGGCCACGAGGCCCAGCTTTCCGGTCTCGTCCGCAAGGAGCGGCCCATAGAGGTTCGGCAGCTCCTCCGGCGGGTTCTGCCCGTCGCCATCCAGCGTCACGCAGATCGGCGCCCGCGCGGCGCCCACGCCCGAATGCACCGCAGCACTCTGCCCGGCGGGCCTCGGGTGCTGCAACACCCGGATGCGCGGATCGTCCTTCGCCAGTGCCAGCAGCGCCGCGCCGGTGCCGTCGGTCGAGCCGTCGTTCACCGCGACCACCTCGAAATCGACGCCCTCGCAGGCCGCGACGATCCGCGCGATCAGCGGCGCCACGTTCTCTTCCTCGTTCATCATCGGGATGACCACCGACACCTGGCGCCCGGCCATGGCTTCAGCTCCGCTTCAGCGTGTCGCCCAGCGCCAGCACCGGCTCCAGCTCGATCACCGTGCCGCCACCCTCGCCCGCAAGGTCACCGCTCGCGGTGCGCTCGGCAACGATCCGCGCGGCCGCCTCGCCGATCTCGCGGCGACAGGCATCCATCGTGGCCAGCTTCTGCGGAAAGGCCGCCAGCATCTCGACGCCGTTGAACCCCGCCAGCCCGATCCGCCCCGGCACCTCGATATCGTTCACCAGGCAGTGCAGCATCCCGCCCGCGCCGATCATGTCGTTGGAATAATAGATGAAATCCAGCTCCGGCGTGCGCCCGAGCATGGTCGCCGTCATCTCGCGGCCCTTCGCCAGCCCGCTCCCTCCGGCGTAGAACTCGCGGTCCCGCACCTCCAGCCCGGCCTTCGCCAGCGCCGTGGTGAACCCCTCGAACCGCTTCCGCGCGCGGTGGTCGAGCGGCATCTTGGTGCCCGCGAAGCCGATGTTGCGGTAGCCCGCCCCGGCGATCGCCTCGCCCATCATCCGCCCGGCGCGGCGGTGGCTGATGCCCACCATGGAGTCGATCGGCTCGCCGTCCACATCCATGATCTCCACCACAGGGCAGCCCGCGTTGGCCAGCATCGCCCGCGCCGCCTCGGTGTGTTCGAGCCCGGCCACGATCACACCGCTCGGCCGCCACGAGAGCATCTCGTAAAGCACCTTCTCGGCCCGCTCCGGCTTGTAATGGGTCACCCCCACCACCGGCTGCAACTCGGTGTCATCCAGCACCGCCCCGATGCCCGTGAGCACCTCCGGAAACACCATGTTGGACAGCGAAGGGATCACCACCGCCACAAGGTTCACCCGGCTACTCGCCAGCGCCCCCGCGATCTTGTTCGGCACGTAGCCCAGCCGCTTGGCGGCGGCCAGCACCCGCTCCCGCGTCGCCTGGCTCACGTCCCCCCGGTTCCGGAGCACCCGGCTCACCGTCATCTCGCTGACGCCCGAGGCTTCGGACACATCCCGCAGGGTCAGTGGACGTCTGGGGGGAATGGGCTTTGGGAAGTCTTGGCTCAAGGGGGCGTACCAGTCAGAAGGTCTTTCTCCCTGCTTAACCCCTATCGCGCGCCTGTCCAAGCGGTTGCGGTGACAGGGTTACTCCCGGTCCCGCTCGAAGCTCTCCGCCAGCCCCAGATCGGGCAGCCAGCCTTCCCGCCGGATCGTCCAGTTCTCGTAGGTCGGGGTGAACTGCGAGGGCGCGTCCAGCGCGCCCAGCATCACCTCCACCTCCTCGCCGCTCACCGCAAACACCGAGCCGCCACAGCGCGGGCAGAAGTGCCGCCCCTCCCAGTCCCGGGTCTCTCCCGTCACCTCCACGGCCCCGGCCGGAAAGATCGCGGCAGCGTAGAACACCGCGCCATGATGCTTGCGGCAATCGAGACAATGGCACACGCCCACCCGGTCCGGCGCACCCGTGGCCCTGATCCGCACTGCCCCGCAGAGGCACCCGCCCTCGGCGGGCGCGTTCACAGCTCGATCTCGGGCAGGCTGTCCAGCGCCAGCGTCAGGGCCTCGCCCCAGCCGTTTGAGATGCGCTGGTAGTCCGGGTCGTTCGGCGCGATCCGGCTCTGGTAGCCCAGCACCAGGCTGCCTTCCTCGTAGAACTGAAGGTCGAGCGGCAGCCCCACGGTGAGGTTCGCCTTGATCGTCGAGTCGAAGCTCACCATCAGCAGCTTCACCGCCTCGGCAAAGCTCATCTCCGGCCGGTAGGCCCGCACCAGGATCGGCCGGCCATACTTCGTCTCGCCGATCTGGAAGAACGGCGTGTCGTCCCCCGCCTCGATGAAGTTCCCCTCCGGGTAGATCATGAACAGCCGCGGCGCGGTGCCGTCGATCTGCCCGCCGACGATCAGCGTGGCGTTGAACGCGCTCGACGCCTGCATGCCGCCGCTGTCGTGCTCCGAGATCACGTCGCGCAGCACCTTGGCCACCATCCGGGCGACCTGGAACATGCTCGGCGCCTCCAGCAGCGAGGGGTTGCGGTCGCTCGGCGCCTTGGTGCGCTCCTCGAGGATCGAGACCACCGCCTGCGTCGTCGCCAGGTTGCCCGCGCTCATCAGGGTGATCACCCGGTCTCCGGGCACCTCCCACGAGTGCATCTTCTTGAAAACGCTTATGTTATCGACACCCGCATTGGTGCGCGTGTCCGACATGAAAACCAGCCCGCGATCGAGCTTCATTCCCACGCAATAGGTCATGTCCCTACTCTTGGCTCTGGCTCATCTGTTGCGCCACCTCGATGGCGACCGAGAGAGACTCGTCCTCGCCACCAGTGCGCATCCCAGTTACCGGTGCGGCGTCGGCATAGTCCAGCCCTGTTGCGACACGAACGTAACGTGTGTCGGGCGACATGTCGTTCGACACGTCGAATCCGACCCAGCCCAGCGCGTCCACATGCGCCTCGGCCCAGCCGTGCATCGCGTCCTGGCTCACCGCGTCGTCGAGCATCAGGTAGCCCGAGACGTAGCGCGCCGGATGGCCCAGAAGCCGGGCGGCGGAGATGAACACATGGGCCTGGTCCGAGCACACGCCCTTGCCCTCGTCGAGTACCTTCTCGGCGCTCCAGTCGGTCTTCGAGGCGCCGGCGGTGTATTTCACCGCCTTGCCCACCGCGGCCATCAGCGCGTGCAGCTGGTCCAGCCCTTCGCGGTCGGCGAGGCTGCGGGCCAGCTCGCGCACATGCGGGCCGGGCTTGGTCTGCGGGGTCTGCCGGTCGAACAGCCAGAGCGGGGTCAGGCTCTCGTGCGGCCCGATCACACCGTTGTTCTCGGTGATCTCCACCTCGCCCTCGCTGCGCAGCAGGAGCTCGGTCTCGCCGGGCGAGATGCTGATGAGCTCCACCGTGTTGCGGTGCTGGTCCTCGTATTGCAGCTCCTTCTTGCCGCCGATCACGCTGGTCTCCCAGCTCAGAACCCTCTGGTTCCGATAGGATTTCGGCAGCTTGCGCATCTGCTGCAAACCGTAGCGCACCGGCTCCGAGAAGCTGTAGCGGGTTTCGTGGGCGATCTTCAGACGCATGGTCGGGGCCTATTCGTAAAACCGATAGTCCACCTCGATCTGGCGGCTGAGGTCACTCAACGCAACGAGGATGTCCTGGATGAATTCGTGCAGGCCGCCGTCGAAGATCTCGTCGATGCTCTTCTCCTTCAGCCGCTTGCCCAGCTGCACCGCAAGGTCGTGGCTGGTGGCGGTGCTGCCGTAGTCGTGGGCGAGATAGCCCAGGTTGTCCTGCAGCTTCTTGGCGCAGAAGTAGAGGCTCCGCGGCATCCGCCCGTCGAGCATCAGGAAGGCGGCAATCTCCCGCGGAGTGGGGTTATGGCCATAGACCATCCGGATGCCCCCCTCGCCGCTGACCGAGCGCAGGATCGTCTCCCACTGCACGTTGTCGAGCCGCGAGCCCACCGCCGCCGCCGAGGGCAGAAGCACGTAGTACTTCACGTCGAGAATGCGCCCGGTGTTGTCGGCGCGCTCGAGGAAGGTGCCGATCCGGGCGAAATCGTAGATGTCGTTGCGCAGGAGCGTCCCGTGGGTCGCGCCGCGCACCAGGGCGGTGCGCTGGCGGATCAGGCCCAGCACATGCGGCAGATCCCGCTCGTTGACCTTGCGCTTCAGCGCTTCCTTCAGCCGCATCCAGCAGCCGTTCATCGCCTCCCACACCTCGTGGGTCAGGGCCGTGCGCACCAGCCGCGCGTTGTTGCGCGCCGCCTCCACGGAGCTCAGCACCGAGGAGGGGTTGTCCTTGTCACGGAGCATCCAGTCGATGACCGTGTCCTTGGCCAGCTCGTCGTGCTTCTCGAAATAGCCCAGGTCCACCGAGGCCGTCTGGAGCACGCTCGCCCATTCGTCGTCGTTCTCCTGGTTCCGGGTCAGCGCGATGCGCTGGCCGGTCTCCACGATCCGGGTGATGTTCTCGGCCCGCTCCAGATAGCGGTACATCCAGAAGAGGCCACCTGCCGTCTTGCCTAGCATCGCGTCAGTCCTCCAGCACCCAGGTGTCCTTGGTGCCTCCACCCTGGCTCGAGTTCACCACCAGCGAGCCCTTCTTCAGCGCAACCCGGGTCAGCCCGCCGGGGGTGATGTTGACGCCCTCAGGGCTCACCAGCACGAAGGGCCGCAGGTCCACGTGCCGCGGGGCGAGGCCCGCCTTGGTCATGATCGGCACGGTCGACAGGCTGAGCGTCGGCTGGGCGATGTAGTTGCCCGGCTTCGCCTCCAGCTTCTTGCGGAACTCGGCAATCTCCTTCTTGCTCGCGGTCGGCCCGATCAGCATGCCGTAGCCGCCCGAGCCGTGCACTTCCTTCACCACCAGCTCGTCGAGGTTGTCGAGCACGTATTTCAGGCTCTCCGGGTCATTGCAGCGCCAGGTCGGCACGTTCTGCAGAATCGCCTTCTCGCCGGTGTAGAACTCCACGATCTCGGGCATGTAGCTGTAGATCGCCTTGTCGTCGGCAATGCCGGTGCCCGGCGCGTTGGCGATGGCGATATTGCCCGCGCGATACACGTCCATGATCCCCGGCACGCCCAGCGCGCTCTCGGGGTTGAAGGTGAGCGGATCGAGGAAGGCGTCGTCGATCCGGCGGTAGATCACGTCGATCGGCTTGTAGCCCTGGGTCGTGCGCATCGCCACGCGCCCGTCAACCACCCGAAGATCGTGCCCTTCGACGAGTTCCACGCCCATCTGGTCGGCCAGGAAGGCGTGTTCGAAATAGGCCGAGTTGTAGCTGCCCGGGGTCAGCACGGCCACCGTGGGCGTGCCCTCGGCACAGGCCGGCGCGCAGGCCGAGAGCGACCGCAGCAGCGACCGCGGATACTGGCTCACCGGCTGCACCCTGGTCTTGGTGAAGAGCTCGGGGAACATCTTGTACATCGTCTCGCGGTTCTCGAGCATGTAGCTCACACCGCTGGGCGTGCGGGCGTTGTCTTCCAGCACGTAGAAGTCGTCATCGCCGGTCCGCACCAGGTCGATGCCCACGATATGGGTATACACCCCGCCCGGAGGGGTCACGCCCACCATCTCGGGCAGATAGGCCTCGTTGTTCTTGATCATCTCCACCGGCAGCCGTCCGGCCCGGACGATCTCCTGGCGGTGGTAGATGTCATGCAGGAAGGCGTTGATCGCCCGCACCCGCTGCTCGATCCCCTTGGTGAGCTTCTTCCACTCCGCGCCGCTGATGATCCGCGGCACGATATCGAAGGGGATCAGCCGCTCCTCCGCGGCCGCCTGGCCATAGACGTTGAAGGTGATGCCGGTGAGCCGGAAGACCTCTTCCGCCTCCCGCTGTTTCGCGCGGAGCCGTGCGGGGTCTTCCCCCTCGAACCACTCTCCAAATTGGGCGTAGGGCGACCTGAGCCGTTCGTCCTTCCCCCACATCTCGTCGAATGTTTTTGTCATTGCTTCGATTATCCACGTCATCCGGGGCTTTACAAAGCGAAATGACACGGAGCCCCTTACCGCGCGGATTTTGCCCGATTTTTAGGCGCTGGCCAAGCGCCTCAGGGTGGCCGCGATGGCCGCCACGGCGGCGCCGAGATCGGCGGGGGTGGCAAATTCATCCGGCCGGTGGCTGATGCCGCCACGGCACCTGACGAAGAGCATCGAGATCGGGCAGAGGTCGGCGATGGCGCTGGCGTCATGGGTCGCGCCCGAGGTCAGCTCCAGCCCGCGCCCGCCGCCCGCCTTCACCGCCTCCACAAGCGCTGCGCGCAGGGCCGGGTCGCAGGGTGCGGCGGGCTGGGCATAGGTGCGCTCCGCCTCCAGCTCCAGCCCCGCCTCCTCCGCCACGCGCCGGGCGAATCCCTGTATCTCCAGCCCCGCCGCCTCGCGCGCCGCATCATCCTCGCTGCGCAGCTCCACCGGCATACGCACCTCGCCCGGCACCGCGTTCACCGCGCCGGGCCGCACCTCCACCTGCCCCACCGTTGCCCGCATCCCCGGTGTCGCCCGCGCCAGCCGGTCCACCTCGGCGATCACCCGCGCAGCCCCCACCAGCGCATCCTTCCGCGCCGCCATCGGCACGGTGCCCGCATGGCCCGTCTCCCCGACGAATCGCAGCGCATGCCGTTCGATCCCGCAGATCCCCGTGACCACGCCCAGCGCCTCGCCCTCGGCCTCCAGCACTGGCCCCTGCTCGATATGCGCCTCTAGGTACCCCAGCGCGCTGCCACGATCCCGCGCAACCGCCGGAATCGCCTCCGGGTCGCAGCCGAAGCCCTCCAGCGCCGCCCGCAGGCTCACCCCGTCGCGGTCCACCATGTCGAGCACGGCCATATCGACCGTACCGGCAATCGCCCGGCTGCCCACCAGCGCGGTCGGAAAGCGCACGCCTTCCTCGTCGGCAAACCCCAGCACCTCGACCGCGAAGGGCAGCACCACTCCCTCCTCGGCCAGCAACTGCATCGCCATCACTGGCAAGACCACGCCCGCGATCCCGTCGAAGGCTCCGCCCTGCGGCACCGAATCCTGGTGGCTGCCCATGTAGAATGTGCCCGCACCGCCGCCCTCGGTGCGCCCCACCAGCGTCGCCGCCGCGTCGAGCCGCGTCTCCAGCCCCGCGCCCGCCATCATCTCTGTCAGGTAGTCCACCGCCGCGCGGTGCTCGGGGCCGTACGGCAGGCGCGTCACCCCGGGGCCGGGGGCCGAGAGCTTCGCCAGCTCGTCCAGGTGCCGCGCCGTTTCCGCCCCCCAATCCATGCCTACTCCAGCCCCCTGTGCGGCTCGGCCAGGCTCGGCACCTTCGCCGCCCAGTCGGCATAATCCCCGCCGGTCGCCCGGGCGACCAGCTCCGCCAGCGCGTCGATCGGCGCATCGGCATAATCCACCCGCAGCGTCAGCGGCGGCGCATCGGGCCGGAGCACCAGCATCGCGGCCGACATCAGCCCCCGCTTGTCGCTGCCCTCGTCCACGGCAGCCCTCAGCGCCGCAAGCAGCCGCTCGGGCAGGCTGCCCCGCGCGCCCTCGTAGCCCAGCGCCATTGCCTCGGGCACCGTCGCGCGGCCCAGCATGTTGCCCGTGGCCACACCGCTGTCGAAGATATGCCCCGCCATGATCGGCGTGTTCCGCTGCCCGGTGAAATAGGCGCCCTCGCCCTCCATGCTCATCGCCGCAAGCTGCCGCCAGTCCCGCCCGGGGTCGGCGCCCGTCACCCGGTCCACCGCCAGGCCAGCACTCGCGCCCGCGGCCATCTCGTCCAGCACCGCCTCGCCCCACATCGTGCTCGGGGCGGCCCCCTGGCTGGCGCTCATGCCGGCGCCCCAGCGCCCTCGCAGCACCCAGCCGCCGACGCAAAGGCTGCCCGTCGCCGCCGCTCCGGCAATGGCGTTTGTTTGGGCATCGCGCACAAGAATCGAGAAAGTCATTTGAAATCAAGGCTCCTTGCCTCCGATCTATCATGATAATTTGACCAGATCAATTTATCATGATCAATTAGGGCCACGCATACCCGGCCCCGCGAGGGAATCGCCGCACGAAAAAATGCAATCAGGGAGATACTCGAATGACCCTTTCAAACTGGACCCGCCGGACGGTTCTGGCCCTGGGCACGGCGCTCGCGCTGTCACCCCTGGCGGCCCCGGCCCAGACGCCCGAGGGCGTGCTGATCGTCGGCCAGGTGGCCGAACCCAAGTCGCTCGACCCCGCCGCCGTGACCGCGGTGAACGACTTCCGCATCCTGGTGAACCTCTACGAGGGCCTCACCCGCTACAAGCCCGGCACCCTCGAGGTGGCGCCGGGCCTGGCCGAGAGCTGGGAAGTGTCGGAGGACGGCACCGAATATACCTTCAAGCTCCGCGAGGGCGTCACCTTCCACGACGGTACCCCCTTCAACGCCGAGGCGGTGAAGTTCAACTTCGACCGGATGCTGAACGAGGATCACCCCTTCCACAACACCGGCCCCTTCCCGCTGGCCTTCTTCTTCTCCTCCGTCGAGGAAACCACGGCGGTCGATGAGACGACGGTTCAGTTCAAGCTCTCCGCGCCCTACGCGCCGTTCCTGTCGAACCTCGCCTATCCCACCGGCCTCATGGTCTCGCCCGCCGCTGTCGAGGCAGGCGGCGCCGACTTCGGCCGCGCGCCCGTGGGCACCGGCCCGTTCAAGTTCGTCGAATGGCGCGCCAACGAGGCCGTGGTGATCGACCGGTACGAAGACTACTGGGGCGAGCCCGCCGGCGCGCAGGCCGTTGTGTTCCGGCCCATCGAAGATGCCAACACCCGCGTCGCCGAGATGATCGCGGGCGGCATCGACATGATGGTCGAAGTGCCCCCCACCGCGCTGTCGCAGTTCGAGGGTGACGGCTTCAACGTGGTCGAGCAGGCTGGCCCGCACCTGTGGTTCCTCATCCTGAACGCCAAGGAAGGCCCGATGGCCGACAAGAAGGTCCGCCAGGCGGTGAACTACGCGATCAACAAGGAAGCCATCGTCAACGACGTGCTCGAAGGCACCGCCGACGTCGCCGCGGGCCCCACGCCGCCGGCCTTCGCCTGGGCCTACAACGAGAGCCTCCAGCCCTATCCCTACGATCCCGAGAAGGCCAAGGCCCTGCTCGCCGAGGCCGGGGCCGAGGGCGCCTCGCTCACCTTCTACGTCACCGAGGGCGGCTCGGGCATGCTCGATCCGGTCGCCATGGGCACCGCGATCCAGGCCGATCTGGCGGCGGTGGGCCTGGACGTGAGCATCGAGACCTACGAGTGGAACACCTTCCTCGGCAACGTGAACCCCGGGCTCGAGGGCAAGGCCGACATGGCCGAGATGGCCTGGATGACGAACGACCCCGACACGCTCCCCTACCTCGCGCTGCGCACCGATGCCTGGCCCGAGAACGGCGGCTTCAACTCGGGCTACTACTCCAACCCCGAGGTTGACAGGCTGCTGGAAGAGGCCCGCACCGCCGTCGACCAGGAGAAGCGCGCCGAGCTCTACAAGGAGATGCAGGCCATCGTGCAGGAAGACGCACCCTGGGCCTTCATCGCCAACTGGAAGCAGAACGCGGTAACGAATGACCGTGTCGAGAACTTCGCGCTGGAGCCCTCCTTCCTGCTCCAGCTCGAGAAGGTGGTGAAGAAGTAACGAGTACCCACCGGGTGGCCCATCGCCGGTTGTCTGCCGGCTCTTCGCCCCGCGAAGGCGTCCCCAAGGACGGATGGGCCACCCACCCGCGGCGGGCACACCAACCTCCCCGTGCCCGCCGCATATCCCCCACGTCGCGTGCGCATTCATGGCGCACCGCACCGCAGGAGACATCATGGGCAGCTACATCCTCAAACGCCTCGTCGCCGCCATCCCGGTGCTCATCGGCGTCTCCGTCCTCGTCTTCTTCATCATGGCGATGATCCCGGGCGATCCGGCCCTCGCCATCCTCGGTGCCTACGCCACGCCCGAGAACGTCGCCAAGCTCAACGCCGACCTCGGCCTCGACAAGCCCTTGGTGCAGCGATATTTCATCTGGCTCGGCAACATGCTCACCGGCGATTTCGGCCGCAGCTACTCGCAGAACAAGCCGGTGATCGACGAGGTGATGGGCCGCTTCGGCAACACCCTCATCCTCGCGGGCGTCAGCTTCGTGATCTGCTCGATCCTCGGCATCCTCGCAGGCGTTGTCTCCGCCGCCCGCCAGTATGGCCTCGCCGACAAGGCCATCACCTTCACCGTCCTCATCGGCATCTCCATCCCGAGCTTCTTCCTCGGGATGATCCTCATCATCCTCTTCGCGCTGAAGCTCCGCTGGTTCCCCGTTTCGGGCATGTACCTCATCTACGGCGGCGGCGGCCTCGCCGACCTCGCCAACCACCTCGTGCTCCCCGCCACCGCACTGGCCGTGGTCGCCACCGGCGTCATCGCCCGCCTCTCCCGCTCGGCCATGCTCGAGGTGCTCCGGCAGGATTACATCCGCACTGCACGCGCCAAGGGGGTGGGCGAGCGCCGCGTCATCATGGGCCACGCCCTGAAGGCCGCGATGGTCTCGATCATCCCGGTCCTCGGCATCCAGGCCGGTTTCGTGGTCTCGGGCGCCGTCTACATCGAGATGGTCTTCGACTGGCCCGGCATCGGCCAGATGCTGGTCACCGCCATCTCCCAGCGCGACGTGCTTCTGGTGCAGGGCGGCGTGGTGGTCGTCGCCTCCTGCTACGTCCTCTTCAACATCATCGTCGACGTCGCCCAGGCCCTGCTCGACCCGAGGATCAAGTCATGACCGCCTTCCTCAAGCTCCTCTTCCGCAACCGCCTCGCGGCCATGGGCGCCGTGGTGCTCTCCGTCATCGTCCTCCTCGCCCTGCTCACCCCGATCCTCCCCCTGCAGGATCCCAACATCACCAACACCGCCGACCGCTTCGCTCCCCCCTTCTCCGAGGGCTACCTGCTCGGCGCCGACCACCTCGGTCGCGACCAGCTCTCGCGGCTCCTCTGGGGCACCCGCACCTCGCTCGCGGTGGGCGCCGTCGCCGCCTTCCTTGCCGCCTTCTTCGGCTCCGCCATCGGCATCATCTCCGGCTACTTCGGCAAGCGCACCGACAACATCCTGATGCGCCTGATCGACATGCTCATGGCCTTCCCCTACATCCTCCTCGCGCTCGCCATCGTCGCGGCGCTGGGCACCGGGCTCATCAACGCCCTCATCGCCGTCGCCGCCGTCAACATCCCCTTCTTCGCCCGCAACATCCGCGGCATCACCGTCGGCCTCGCCCACCGCGAGTTCGTCGATGCCGCCCGCCTCGCCGGCAAGGGCCACATCCGCATCATCCTCACCGAGGTGCTGCCCAACGTGCTCCCGGTCATCGTCATCGCCATGTCCACCACCGTCGGCTGGATGATCCTCGAAACCGCCGGCCTGTCGTTCCTCGGCCTCGGCTCCCAGCCGCCCGACAGCGACCTCGGCTCGATGCTCGGCCAGGCCCGCGCCGCCTTCACCACCAACCCGCACACCTCGATCATCCCCGGCGTGATGATCTTCCTCATCGTCATGTCGGTGAACCTGCTGGGCGACGGCGTGCGCGACGCGCTCGACCCGCGCCTGCGCTCCGGCGCCCTCTCGCGGCCCCTGCCCGTCACCAACGTGGCCAAGAACCGCGCCGTCCCCGCCGCCAACCCCGAAGCGCCCCTGCTCGACATCCAGCAGCTCGAAACCCAGTTCCACGTCGGCCCCCGCATCTACGAGGCGGTCGGCAAGGTCTCCCTCTCCGTCAAGCCCGGCGAGTGCCTCGGCATCATCGGCGAGAGCGGCTCCGGCAAGTCCGTCACTGCGCTCTCCGTCACCGGTCTCGTCGCCTCGCCCCCCGGCGTCATCACCGGCGGCGCCGTGCGGCTCGACGGCGAGGATCTGCTCTCCGCCGATTACGAGACCCTCCGCCACACCCGTGGCAACCGCATCGCCTACATCTTCCAGGATCCGCTCAGCACCCTCCACCCGCTCTACCGGGTGGGCGACCAGCTCGCCGAGGCGATCCGCGTGCATGACAGCCGCGTCAGCAAGTCCGCAGCCCGCGCCCGCGCGCTGGAACTGATGAAGCAGGTCCGCATCCCCAACCCCGAGTCACGGCTGGGCAACTACCCGCACGAAATGTCGGGCGGCATGCGCCAGCGCGTCGGCATCGCCATGTCGCTCGCCAACGACCCCGACATCATCATCGCCGACGAGCCCACCACCGCGCTCGACGTCACTGTTCAGGCCCAGATCCTCTCGCTCCTGAACGACCTGCGCCGCGAGCGCGGGCTGGCGATCATCTTCATCACCCACGATTTCGGCGTGGTGGCCCAGCTCTGTGATCGTGTCGCGGTGATGTACGCCGGCCGGATCGTCGAGGAAGGCCCGACCGCCGCGATCCTCGATGCCCCCGCCCACCCCTACACCAAGCGCCTCATCGCCTGCGTACCCGAACTCGGCGGCGGTCGCCGCGAGCTGGCTGCCATCCCCGGCCTGCCCCCGGTTGTGAGCGACCTGCCCCCCGGCTGCCATTTCGCGCCCCGCTGCCACAAGTGCCAGCCCGAGTGCCAGGTCGGTTACATCGGGCTTGAAGGGAATGACCGCCGCGCCGTCCGCTGCATCCACCCCGAGGAGGCCATCGCATGAGTGCCGAAGCCGTCACCCCCGACGCCCCCGAGAGTGAAACCGCCAAGGCGCCTCCCGGCAGCGGCAAGCTCGCGCTGAAGGTCGAGAACCTCTCCAAGACCTTCCCCATCGGCGGCGGCCTCTTCTCCCGTGCCAAGGCGGGCGTCCGCGCCGTACGGCCCGTCAGCTTCGAGGTGCCCGAGGGCGAAACCCTGGGCATCGTCGGAGAGTCGGGCTGCGGCAAGTCCACCTTCGCCCGCATGCTCGTCGGCCTGCTGGAGCCCACCACCGGCCATATCGAGATCGCCGGCAAGGCGCTCGACAACGCCGATCCGGCGGCCTTCGGGCGGCTCATCCAGTACATGTTCCAGGATCCGATTTCGTCTCTGAATCCGCGCAAGACGATCCGCCAGATCATGGAAGCCCCGCTGAAGCTGCTGCACGGAATGGACAAGCCGCAGCGCGATGCCCGCATCTCAGAGATCTTCGCCAGCGTGAACCTCCGCGAGGAGTTCCTCGAGCGGTATCCCCACGAGTTCTCCGGCGGCCAGGCCCAGCGCATCGGCATCGCCCGCGCGCTGGCCGCCGCCCCCGAGATCATCATCCTCGACGAGCCCGTCTCGGCGCTCGACGTCTCGGTGCAAGCCCAGGTGCTCAACCTGATGGCGCGGCTGAAGGAGGAGTTCAATCTGACCTACCTCTTCATCAGCCACGATCTCGCCGTGGTCGAGGCCGTGTCCGACCGCATCATGGTGCTCTACTTCGGCTCGGTGGTGGAGGTCGGCCGCGCCGAGGATGTCTTCCGCGCGCCCAAGCACCCCTACACGAAGCTTCTCGCCAGCTCCGCCCCCGTGGTTGGCCGCCCGCTCACCGCGCCCGAAAGCGCCGCCGCCGAGCTGCCCGATCCGCTCAATCCCCCGCCGGGTTGCCCTTTTGCCGGCAGATGCCCCAGAGTGACCGCCGAATGCCGCAAGGAAGAGCCGCCGCTGGTGGCCATGGGAGAACATCAGTTTGCCGCCTGTTTCCACCCGCTCTGATCTCCGCATGAGCCGCCCCGTCCAGGTCGCCGAGGCGATCAAGAGCTGGGTGGTCGAGCATCGGCTCCGCGCCGGAGACCGGCTCCCCGCCGAGGCCGAGATGATCGAGCGCTTCGGCATGGCCAAGGGCACGATCCGCGAGGCCATGCGCATCCTCGAGGCCCAGGGCCTGGTGAAAACCCGCACCGGCCCCGGCGGCGGCGTCTTCGTCCACGAGGTCAGCCGCGAGCGGGCGCGGGCACTCCTGGGAAACTACTTCTACTTCAAGGATCTCACGATCGCCGACATCTACGAGCTGCGTCAGGCGCTCGAGCCCGAGCTGGCCGCCACCCTCGCCGGCAAGCTCCCGGAAGAGGTGCTGGCCCGGCTCGAGGCGGTGATCGCCAGCTATGCCGAACCGTCGAAGAGCATCGAGGAGGAGCGCGAGCAGCACATCACCTCGCTCGAGTTCCACGCGCTTCTGGCCGAGCAGTCGCCCAACCCGCTCCTCGGCTTCTGCATCGACTTCATGGTCGCCCTGCTCTCCGACCTCACCGTCTACCGCGAACTCTACGCCCCGCCCAACCACCAGCTCTGGGAGAAGGGCCGCGCCTTCCAGTGCCGCCTCGTCGAGGCCCTGCGCGACGGCCGCGCCGACGACGCCCGCCAGATCATGGCCGACCACATGGCCACCGCCCGGTCGCTGATGGAGGGCCAGGAGGCGGTGATGCTGCAGCGGTTCATGGCCGGGTAGGGTGGGCGAAACCCACCAGGTTACCCCACCACCTGCCCGACGCACGGTCCGTTAGCTAACGGCTCCTATGTCATCCGACATGTGCATGGGGTGTGCATCAACTGTGCATCGGATGTGCATGGGGTGTTGCTCATCGAAATCGCCGGTTAACCGCCGGATCTTACCCCGGCGCACGCTCCGCCCAGCCGGCAAAGATGTTCTCCAGCCAGACCACGATGTAGTAGAGCAGGATCCCCAGTGCCGCGAGCGCGATAAGGACCGCAAACATCAGGGGATAATCCGAGTTCGTCTTCGCACTGTCGAACAACGCCCCAAGCCCCCGCCCATGCGGGCTCACGATCTCCATCAGGTTCGTCCCGATGAAGGCCAGCGTCACCGCCACCTTCAGCGCCCCAAAGAACTCCGGCAGGGTTTTCGGCAAGGCGATCTTCCAGAAGATCGTGCTCTGCGATGCCCCCAAGGCCCTTAGAATATCACGATATTCCGGTTCGAGCGTGGAGAGGCCGATGCTGATGGAAACGGCAATCGGGAAGAAGGAGATCATGAAGGCGATCAGCACCGTGTTGAAGTCATGCGCCCCCACGAACATCAGCGCCACGATCGGCACCACCGTCGCCTTGGGGATGGCGTTGAAGCCGACGAGCAACGGGTAGAGCGCTTCCCGCATGGTCCGCGAGAAGCCCATGATCATGCCGATCCCGATGCCCACAACGATGGCGATGAGCAGCCCCACCACCGTGCGCCACAAGGTCTGCCATCCCATCACCAGGAACAGCTCCCAATAGCGCCCATAGGCCGGCACCAGATCCGACGGCGAGGCCATCTTGTAGTTCGGCCAACCCATTGCCCAGACAAGCAATTCCCAGAGGACGAGGAAGATCACCATGGCGATGAGCGGCACCGCCCAGGCACGTACACTCGGGCTCATGCCGCCGTCTCCCCTGCCGGAGCCCGCCCCTGCGCCACCTCGATCTGATGCCGCAGGATCGCCAGCATCTCCGCCGCCTCGGCGGTGTAGAGCTGCTCGATGTCATGGCCCCTGTCGGGCACGTCGAGCACGTACTGCGTCCGCGCCGGCCGCCCCGAAAGCACCACCACCTGGTCGGCGAGATAGATGCTCTCGCGCAGGTCATGGGTGATGAGCACGCCGGTGAAGGGCTCCGCCTCCTTCACCTTCTGCATCGTCTGCCAGAGATCCTCTCGGGTAAACGCATCAAGCGCGCCAAACGGCTCGTCCAGAATCAGCACCTCGGGCTTGTGAACAAGGGCCCGGCACAGGCTCGCCCGCTGCCGCATCCCGCCCGAGAGCTCGCTGGGCCGCTTCTCCTCGAAGCCCTCCAGCCCCACGAGATGCAGCAGGTAGCGCGCCCGGTCTTCCTGCTCCTTCCGGGCCATCTTCGTCGGCACGATCTCGAGCGGCAGCATCACGTTCTTCAGGATCGTCCGCCACTCCAGCATCACCGGGTTCTGGAAGGCCATGCCCACCGTCGAGCGCGGCCCCTTCACCCTTTCACCATGCAGCCAGACCTCGCCCTCATCTGGCTTCATCAAGCCCGCCACGAGCCGGGTCAGGGTGGATTTTCCGCAGCCCGACGGCCCGACCACCGCCACGAACCCACCCTCGGGCACCGCCACGTCGAGCCCGTCGAGTACCGGCAGGCGCCCCGAGGGCGTCTGGTAGGCGTGGCGCACGCCCTTGATTTCAATGAGATTGGTCATGCCGCGCAGCCCGCAGGGTGGGCAATCTGCCCACCACCACGGGCCTCTCCGATCACTTCAGCGCAAACCCGCCCTCAGGCAGGTATTCTTCGGTGAAGTAGAGCGACACGTCGGGCGCGTTGACGAACTCGTAGGTGCTCTTGATCTGCTCCACCGAGCTGGCCAGCCGCTCCTCGTCGATAGTCCCGAAGCCGCTCTCCATCGCGTAGTCGGTCATCACGTTGGCGTCGATCGACATCTGCAAACGGCGCTGCTCCAGCTCCGCATCGGCAGCCGGGTTGCGCTCCATCAGGCTTGCGGTTGCGGCCGCCGGGTCGGCGATGGCGTCCTTCCATCCCGCGGCAACGGCGGCCAGGAAGCCCTTCAGCGCGTCGGCGTTCTCCGCCGCCCACTCCGTGTTGACGATGATGGCATTCCCGTAAAGGTCCACGCCGTAATCAGCCATTAGGATTGTCGAGATATCGTCTTCCGGAACGCCAAGGCGCACCAGGTTCAGGTAGGAGCTGAAGTTGAAGCCTGTGATCGAGGCCACGTTGCCCTCCGCCAGCATCGGCTCCCGGGTCGGAAAGCCCACGGGCTCCACCGTGATCGTGGCCATGTCGAGCCCGTTCTCGGCGGCGAAGATCGGGAACTGCGCCCAGGCGCCATCGGGCGGGGGGGCACCCAGCACCTTGCCTTCGAGGTCTTTCGGCTCGCTGACGCCGAGCGACTTGCGGCCGATCACGGCGAAGGGCGGCTTGTCGTAGATCATCATCACCGCGGTCACCGGGGCGCCGGGGTTCTGGTCGAGAAACTTGATGAGCGAGTTGATGTCGGCAAAGCCCACGGGGAAGGCGCCGGTGGCGACCTTCGGGATGGCGTCGAGCGAGCCCGAGCCAGCGGTGATCTCCACGTTCAGCCCGGCCTCGGTGAAATGGCCGTTGTCGATGGCGGCGAAGTAGGGCGCCGAGGGGCCTTCGAACTTCCAGTCGAGGGCGAAGGGCAGGGCCATGGCATGGCTTTCGGCCTGAGCGTCCTGCGGGGCCGAGGCGGCAGCGGCCACGAGGGCAGCGGCGCCGATAAGGGTACGAACGAACACGGGTGGAAACCTCCGTTTCAAATGTCGAGCAGACGTGAGCTATGCACGGCCCTTCGGCAGGGTGAATTGCCGCGAGAGAAGGATTAACACGGCGCCGCCATTCGCTCAATAATCGTGCATCTGCCGGGTTAATTGCCCGTTTTCCCGGCGCCGTGCGGGCGGGGAAGAATTGATAAACCTTTAGGCAAATGGCGGCTTCTGCCGCAGCAGCCGCAACCGCGCCTTAACGGATTCCGCCTAGCGTCCGCTCACGGCGGAGCTTCGGCTCCCGCTTTCCAGCATTCAGCAGACTGCAGAACCGGAGTTCCCATGATCAAGCACAGCCTCCTCGCCGCCGCCTTCGCGGCCCTCGCCCTGCCTGCCGCCGCGCAGGATTATCACGCCGCGATGACCGACTATCTCTCGGCCGCAATCTCCCAATGGGCCTCCGACGCGGTGATCGTCGCCGCCATCAAATCCGCCAACGCCGAGCGCGCCGGGCTGACCCAGGCCGACATCGACACGATGGATGCCGCCTGGCGCACCGAGGCCGAGGCGGGTGCCGGCCCCACCATCGACCCGGTGATGCAGAATGCCGCCGCCGATTTCCTGCGCCAGCATGTCGCCGCCTCGGGCGGGCTCATCACCGAGGTCTTCGTGATGGACAGCCACGGCCTCAACGTCGCCGCCTCCTCGCTCACCTCCGACATGTGGCAGGGCGACGAGGACAAGCACGCCAAGACCTATGTCGCAGGTGCAGGCGCCACATTCGTGGATGCCGTCGAATTCGATGAAAGCTCGCAGACCTACCAGGGCCAGGTCTCGATGACGATCTCGGACCCGGCAACCGGCGAACCCATCGGCGCCATCACCGTCGGCCTCGACGTCGAATCCCTGTCCTGAAGGGTTGTGCCCCTCGCCTGGCGCGCCGGCCAACCCCTGCCGGCCCGCCAGATCGACCCTGCCATTCGGCCCGGTCTTGCGGCACCGCGAGCGGGTATTGCACACATGCCTGAAATTGCGCCGCAATCGGGACCGCAGCCCCCCTCGCGGCTGCTGCACCTGCAATGGCCGCTAGGCATCCCTTTGCAGATGCGCCATAATTTATGCGTCCCGCACAAATGAAAGCGCACGCATCGGCATGGCCATTCTCGCAAGCATCTATCACCTGACGCATTACAAGTATGACCGGCCCGTTACCCTGGCCCCGCAGATCATCCGCCTCCGCCCCGCCCCGCACTCCCGCACCCGGGTGCTGTCGCACAGCCTGAAGGTCTCGCCCGGCGGGCATTTCGTGAACCACCAGCAGGATCCCTACGGCAACTGGCTGTCGCGCTTCGTCTTCCCCGAGCCCGTCCGCGAGCTGAAGATCGAGGTCGATCTGACGGCCGACATGACCGTCTACAACCCCTTCGATTTCTTCGTCGAGGAGAGCGCCGAGAAATGGCCCTTCGACTACCCCGAAGACCTGCGAGAAGACCTCAGCATCTACCGCCGCCCCGAGCCGGAAGGGCCCAAGCTGGCCCAGTTCATAGGCGGGCTCGATTTCGGCACCGATGGCACGGTCGATTTTCTCGTCGCGCTCAACAGCCACGTCTCGCAGGTTGTCGATTACACCATCCGCATGGAGCCCGGCGTGCAGACGCCCGAAGAGACCCTCACGATCAAGTCCGGCTCCTGCCGTGACAGCTCCTGGCTTCTCGTCCAGTGCCTGCGCCACCTCGGCTTCGCCGCGCGCTTCGTCTCGGGCTACCTGATCCAGCTGAAGCCCGACGTGAAGGCGCTCGACGGTCCCTCGGGCACCGAGGTCGATTTCACCGACCTGCACGCCTGGGTCGAGGTCTACATCCCCGGCGCCGGATGGATCGGGCTCGATCCCACCTCCGGCCTGCTCACTGGCGAAAGCCACATCCCGCTCGCCGCCACTCCGCACTATCGCAATGCCGCGCCCATCACCGGCGGCTTCTCCGCCGCCGGCACGCCCGAGGTCGACTTCGCCTTCGACATGAAGGTCGACCGCGTGGCCGAGCATCCGCGCATCACCAAGCCCTTCTCCGACGAGGCCTGGGAGCGGCTCAACGCCCTCGGCAACAAGGTGGATGAAGACCTGAAGGCCGCCGACGCGCGGCTCACCATGGGCGGCGAGCCAACCTTCGTCTCGATCGACGATTTCGAGGGCGCCGAGTGGAACACCGCCGCCGTCGGCCCGATGAAGCGCGGTCTCGCCGACAAGCTGATCCGCCGCATCCGCGACCGCTTCGCGCCCGGCGGCTTCCTGCACTACGGCCAGGGCAAGTGGTACCCGGGCGAAACCCTGCCGCGCTGGACCTTCTCGCTCTACTGGCGTCGCGACGAAAAGCCGATCTGGGCCGACGAGGCGCTGATCGCAGGCGAAAAGCAGGACACCGGCGCCACAGCCGAACACTCCGAGAAGTTCCTGCAAGGCATGGCAGAGCACCTCGGCGTCGAGGCCGATTACGTTGCCCCCGCCTATGAAGACCCGGCCGAGTGGATTCTGAAGGAGGGCAACCTGCCGGAGAACGTGACGCCCGAGAACTCCAAGCTGAAGGACCCCGAGGAGCGCGCCCGCATCGCCAAGGTCTTCGAGCGCGGCCTCACCGAGCCCGCAGGCCATGTGCTGCCGATCCAGCGCTGGCAGGCCAAGGCGTCTGGCCACAAGTGGCGGTCGGAAAAGTGGAAGCTCCGGCGCGGCAAGGTCTTTCTGGTGCCGGGCGACAGCGCCGTAGGCTACCGCCTGCCGCTGGGCACGCTGCCCTACGTGCCGCCCAGCCAGTTCCCCTATACCTACGTCACCGACCCGAGCACCCCGCGCGGCCCGCTCCCCGACTACCACGAAGAGGCAGGCGAGGCGCTGCCCGAGGCCACCGAGGAGCGCAGCCAGCCGGTCTCTGCCCCCAAGGCCAGCGGCCCCACGCAGGACATCGTCGAGCAGGAGCTGGGCACCATAGGCGGCGCGGTGCGCACGGCGATTTCGGTCGAGCCGCGCGACGGGCGGCTTTGCGTGTTCATGCCGCCGGTGGAGGACGCCGAGGATTACCTTGATCTGCTCGCCGCCGCCGAGGCCACGGCCAGGGAGATGGGCCTGCCCATCCACATCGAGGGCTACGCCCCGCCGCACGACCACCGGCTCAACGTCATCCGCGTCGCGCCCGACCCGGGCGTGATCGAGGTGAACATCCACCCGGCCTACGACTGGCAGGATTGCGTGGCGACGACCGAGGCGATCTACGAGGAAGCGCGCAACTGCCGTCTCGGCGCCGACAAGTTCATGATCGACGGGCGCCACACCGGCACCGGCGGCGGCAACCACGTTGTGGTCGGGGGCGAAACGCCCAACGATTCACCCTTCCTCCGCCGCCCCGACCTGCTGAAGTCGCTCATCCTGATCTGGCAGCGCCATCCGTCGCTGAGCTACCTCTTCTCCGGCCTGTTCATCGGCCCCACCTCACAGGCCCCCCGGATCGACGAAGCCCGGCACGACACGCTCTACGAGCTGGAAATGGCGCTGGCCCAGGTGCCCGCCCCCGGCGAGGGCGCCACGCCGCCGCCCTGGCTGGTGGACCGGCTGTTCCGCAACATGCTGACCGACGTGACCGGCAACACCCACCGCGCCGAGATCTGCATCGACAAGCTCTACTCCCCCGACGGCCCCACCGGCCGCCTCGGGCTCATCGAGTTCCGCGGCTTCGAGATGCCACCGCACCCGCGGATGAACCTCGCCCAGCAACTGCTGATCCGCGCCATCATCGCGCGCTGCTGGAAGGCGCCCATCAGCGGCAAGCCGGTCCGCTGGGGCACCGTCCTGCACGACCGCTACATGATGCCCGAGTTCCTCTGGGCCGACTTCCTCAAGCTGCTGGAAGACCTCGCACAGCACGGCTACGAGCTTGACCCGGTGTGGTACGAGGCGCAGGCCGAGTTCCGCTTTCCCTTCTGCGGCCAGGTCGAGGTGGAAGGGGCGCACCTCGAGGTCCGGCAGGCGCTGGAGCCCTGGCACGTTCTGGGCGAGACCGGCGCCATCGGCGGCACCGTCCGCTACACCGACAGCTCGGTGGAGCGGCTGCAGGTCAAGCTCACCACCCAGCACCAGGGCCGCTACCGGATCATGGTCAACCAGCGCCCCGTGCCGCTCACACCCGGCAACCAGTCGGGCACGCAGGTCGGCGCCGTCCGCTACAAGGCCTGGCAGCCGCCCGAGGCACTGCACCCGGTGCTGCCGGTGAACACGCCGCTCCACTTCGACATCTACGATGACTGGACGGGCCGGCCCATCGGCGGCTGCACCTACCACGTGGCCCACCCCGGCGGGCGCAACTACGAGACCTTCCCGGTCAACGGCAACGAGGCAGAGGCGCGGCGACTGGCCCGGTTCGAGCCCTACGGCTACGCGCCCGGCGCCTACCGGCCCGCGCCCGAGCAGCCGCACCCGGAGTTCCCCTGCACGCTCGATCTGCGTCGCGATCCGAGGCTCAACGCTTGAACGAACCCAGCGCCCTCCGCGACGAAGGCACGCCCCGGCTGCTGCGGGGATACGCCCCGCGTCCCGGCACAGCCGACGAACTGATCGACGCGCAGGGCCACATGCGCCCGGTCTGGCAGAGCTTCATCTCGGCCCTCGGAACGCTGTCGCGGCAGGAAACGGAAGATCTCTTCGCTCGCGGCACCAACTACCTACGGGACGCGGGCGTGTACTTCCGGCAGTACACCAACGATCCCGCGCCTGAGCGAGACTGGCCGTTCAGCCATGTGCCGGTGATCCTGCACGAGCAGGAGTGGTTCTCGATCTGCGACGGGCTGGCCCAGCGGGCCGACCTGCTGGAGCGCGTGGTGGCCGATCTCTACGGCCCTGCGGAGCTGGTGAAGGGCGGCCACCTGCCCGCCGAGCTGGTGGCCCGCAGCCCCCAGTGGCTTCGGCCGATGGTCGGAATAACCCCGGCGTCCGGGCACTTCCTGCACCTCATCGCCTTCGAGCTCTCGCGCAACCCCGACGGCAGCTGGTTCGTGCTGGGCGACCGCACCCAGGCGCCCTCCGGTGCAGGCTTCGCGCTCGAGAACCGCATGGCCACCGCCCGGATCTTCCAGGATCCCTTCCCCCGCGCCAACATCCACCGGCTCGCCGGCTTCTTCCGTGCCTTCCGGGCAGCGCTCGACGGGCTCGCGGGCGCGGCCGGGCGGCGGGCCGCGATCCTCACCCCCGGGCCGGGCAACGACACCTACTTCGAGCACACCTACATCGCCCGCTACCTCGGCATGATGCTGCTCGAGGGCGAGGACATGATCGTTCACGACGGTCAGCTCAAGGTCCGCACGGTCGAAGGGCTGGAGCCGCTCGGCACGCTCTGGCGCCGGCTCGACAGCGAGTTCGCCGACCCGCTGGAGCTCGACGAAAGCTCCTATCTCGGCACCCCCGGCCTGGTGCAGGCGCTCCGCCTCGGCACGCTCTCGATGGTCAACGCGCTGGGCGCAGGCGTCCTGGAGATGCGCGCCATCCAGGCCTTCCTGCCGCGCATCTCCGAGGTGCTCACGGGCCAGCCGCTGAAGATGCCCAACATCGCCACCTGGTGGTGCGGCACCGAGAGCGAGCGCGCCCACGTGCGCGCCAACACGGCCAAGATGATGTTCGGCCATGCGCTGGCCTCCGACCTGCCCTTCGAGATGGGCGCCACCACCGCCGAGGGCGGAGGCTTCCGCGAGAGCGCCCAGCCCTCGATCGACGCCTGGATAGATACCGAGGGCGGCAACCTCGTTGCGCAGGAAATGGTCACCCTGTCGACCACCCCCGCCTGGGAGAAGGGCCGGCTGGTGCCGCGCCCGATGACAGTCCGGGTCACCGCCGCCCGCACCCCCAACGGCTGGACCTTCATGCCCGGCGGCTATGCCCGGATCGGCTCGTCCGATGACCTCTCCGCGCTTGCCATGCAGAGGGGCGGGACGGTGGCCGATGTCTGGATCATGGGCGATACGCCTGTGGCCCCTGAGTCGATGCTCGGCAACATCTCGGCCCTGTCGCCCCGGGTCGGTGCCCTGCCGGCCCGCGCGGCCGAAAACCTCTTCTGGCTCGGGCGCTACGTCGAACGGTTCGAGGGCGCGATCCGGCTTCTGCGCGCGTACCACCTGCGCCTTGCCGAGACCGGTGATCGAAAGGACCCGCGCCTCGTTCTCCTCGCCGACTACATGGATACCTTCGGGATCGACACCGATCAGCCTGTACCCGACGCGCTCTCTTCCCTCCTGTCGTCGGCGCGCAACTGCGCCGGCAAGGTCCGCGACCGCTTCTCGATCGACGGTTGGAACGCGCTGTCCGACCTTGCCCGCACGCTCAGTTCCGTCCAGGGCTCCACCTCCCATGGCGACGGCGCCGCGCATGAGATGGGCGTTCTGCTGCGCAAGATCACCGGCTTCTCAGGCCTCGTGCAGGAAAACATGTATCGCTCCATCGGCTGGAGCTTCCTCGCCCTCGGGCGGGCGCTGGAGCGGGCCGATGCGCTCTCGTCCATCCTCGCCAGCTTCTGCGATGTGGATCAACCGCAGGGCAGCCTCGATATCGCCCTCGAACTGGGCGACGCGGTGATGACCCACCGCCAGCGCTACCCGATCGAGGCCAGCCACGGATCTGTCGTCGATCTGCTCGCGCTCGATCCGAACAATCCGCGCGCCATCGTCTTCCAGCTCTCCGAGATGCACGAGCTTTCCCGGATGCTGCCGGGCAATGCCGCGCCGGGGCGGCCCACCGCCCTCACCCGCGCGGTCATGCCGATCGAGACGCGCCTGCAAACCTCCGAGCCCGGCACTCTGAACCACGAGGCCTTCATCGAGCTGCGCGACGACCTCGCCAACCTCTCCAACCTGCTCTCCACGCTCTATCTCAGGTGACCCGGTGCGCTACGATGTGAAGCTCAAGATCGAGTACGAATACGCGGGCACCTCCGACCATGCGCGCAATCTCGTGCACCTCCTGCCGGCCGAGATCCCCGACCGGCAGCGCATTTCTGCGAGCCTGCTCACCGTCGATCCGGTGCCGCACGAACGACGCGACCTGTTCGATTTCTACGGCAATCTGATGACCTTCATCGCCTATCACGAGCCGGTCGACCGGATTTCGCTGTCGCTCGCCGCGCGGGCCGAACGGCTGTTGCAGCCGCCCGGGCTGGAGTTCTCCCCTCCCCTCGGCGCACTGGCGCACGAGATCGCCGAAGAACGCCGGATCGACGGCAGCTCGCCGCATCACTTCATCGGGCCCAGCCCGAGGGTTTCGCCCGACCCGGCGATGTCGGCCTTCGCGCGGGAGCTGGTCACGCCCGACATGCCCACGCTGGAGGCGATGCGTGCGGTCGGCCGGGCGCTTCACCGCGAGATGACCTTCGATCCCGAGGCCACCGAGGTCGATACGCCCGCTGCCGAGGCCTTCGCCGCGCGCCTCGGCGTGTGCCAGGATTTCTCCCACATCATGATAGCCTGCCTGCGCTCGCTCGGCATTCCCGCGGGCTACGTCTCGGGTTTCCTGCGCACCATCCCGCCGGAAGGCGAGGAGCGGCTGGAAGGTGCCGACGCCATGCACGCCTGGGTGCGCGCCTGGTGCGGTGCCGAGGTCGGCTGGGTCGAGT
>CAYVQK010000004.1:0-14893 GCA_964454145.1 uncultured Oceanicola sp.
CCTGGGGCTGGTACTCGGCCGACATGGAAGAGAACCTCTTCTACTACGGCACCGGCAACCCCTCGACCTGGAACCCGGCGCAGCGTCCCGGCGACAACAAGTGGTCGATGACTATCTTCGCCCGTGACATCGACACCGGCGAGGCCAAGTGGGTCTACCAGATGACGCCCCATGACGAGTGGGACTTCGACGGCGTCAACGAGATGATCCTCACCGAGCAGACCATCGACGGGACCGAGCGCAAGCTGCTCACCCACTTCGACCGGAACGGCCTGGCCTACACCATGGACCGCGTCTCGGGCGAACTGCTGGTGGCCGACAAGTATGACCCGGCGGTCAACTGGACGACCGGCGTGGACATGGACCCCAACTCGGAGACCTACGGTCGCCCCGCTGTCGTGGCGCAGTACTCCACCGAGCAGAACGGCGAGGACGTGAACTCGACCGGCATCTGCCCGGCGGCGCTCGGCACCAAGGACCAGCAGCCGGCGGCCTACAGCCCGAAGACCCAGCTGATGTACGTGCCGACGAACCACGTCTGCATGGACTACGAGCCCTTCCGGGTGAGCTACACCGCGGGCCAGCCCTATGTGGGCGCCACCCTGTCGATGTACCCCGCGCCGGACAGCCATGGCGGCATGGGCAACTTCATCGCCTGGGACAACGTTGCGGGCGAGATCAAGTGGTCGCTTCCCGAGCAGTTCTCGGTGTGGTCGGGCGCTCTGGCCACCGCGGGTGACGTGGTGTTCTACGGCACGCTGGAGGGCTACCTGAAGGCGGTCCATGCCGAGACGGGCGAGGAGCTCTACAAGTTCAAGACCCCCTCGGGCATCATCGGCAACGTGATGACCTACGAGCAGGGCGGCAAGCAGTATGTCGCCGTTCTCTCGGGCATCGGCGGCTGGGCCGGGATCGGCCTTGCGGCCGGCCTCACCAACCCGAACGACGGCCTCGGTGCCGTGGGCGGCTATGCCGCGCTGAGCGACTACACCGCGCTCGGCGGCCAGCTGACCGTGTTCTCCCTGCCGGATTGATCCCCGGCCCCCGGTGCCGCCGCCCCTGCCCGGTGGCGGCACCGACCTGAGACAAGAGAGCGACCGGCACGGGGCAGCCCCAGGAGGGGCCCCCGTGCCGCACCGCCCAGACCACTCCGAGGACATACATGCAACTTTCGCGCACAATCGCCGCCGTCCTGATCGCCGCCGCCCCCTCGATGGCCGCGGCGCAGGAGGCCGACAACGTCACCGTCGCCTACGAGGAGGACGGCCGCTATTTCACCGAGGACGACATCCCGACCTACAACATCACCGAGGACGGGGCGAAGGTGGACTGGCTCTCCTATTCGGGCTTCCGCCGCTACCACTCGGAGTGCCACGTCTGCCACGGACCGGAGGGCGAGGGCTCGACCTATGCCCCGGCGCTGAAGGAATCGGCGGTGGACATGGATTACTACGATTTCGTCGACGTGGTGGTGAACGGCCGCCAGCGGGTGAATGCCGCCGAGAACTCGGTGATGCCCGCCTTCGGCGACAATCCCAACGTGATGTGCTACCTCGACGACATCTACGTCTACCTCAAGGCACGCGGCATGGACGCCATTCCGCGCGGCCGGCCGGCCGGACGGGAGGACAAGACCGATGCGATCCGCGAGGCCGAGGAGGCCTGTCTTGGCGCCTAGAGCCCTGCGGCTGGCAGTGGCGGTGCTGGGCCTCATGGCCGGTTCCGCCGCGGCGCAGACTTCGGACCTCGTCAGCAAGAATGCCTTCCGGGTCTGCGCCGATCCGGCCAATGCGCCGATGTCGATGGAGGATGGCTCGGGCTTCGAGAACCGGCTCGCGGAAATCTTCGCAGAGAAGCTGGGGCTGCCGGTGTCCTACACCTGGTTTCCCATGGCCACCGGCTTCATCCGGCAGACGCTGAGGGCCAACCGCTGCGACGTGGTGATGGGCTATGCCCAGGGCCACGAGCTGGTGCTGAACACCAACCATTACATGACCTCGGTCTACGTGCTGATCGTGCCCGAGGACGGGCCCCTGGCGGGGGTCGAGCGGCTTTCGGATCCGGCGCTGAAGGAGAAGCGGATCGGGGTGATCGCGGGCTCGCCGCCGGCCACGCACATGGCCCGCAACGGGCTCATCGGGAAGGCGAAGGCCTACAACCTGATGGTCGACCGGCGGGTGGAGAGCCCGACCCTCGACATGCTGGATGACCTCGAGGCGGGCGAGATCGACGCCGCGGTTCTCTGGGGGCCGATCGGCGGGCCGCTGGTGAAGCAGGCCCACCCCGGGTTCAAGGTGATCCCGCTCATCAACGAGGAGTTGCCGCCGCGGCTGTTCTTCCGGATCACCATGGGGGTGCGGCTCGGCGACAAGGTGTGGCAGCGCGAGCTGAACTCGCTGATCCGGCGGCACCAGGACGAGATCAACGCGGTCCTGACCGAGGCGGGCGTGCCGCTGCTGGCCGATATGGGCGACAGGATGCTGGACGCGGAGAAATGAGCCAGGGCGGCGGAACGGCCGCCTTGGCGAGGACAGGGGTGTTGGTTGCGCTCCTGTCTGCCGCAGCTCCCGCGCTGGCCCAGGAGCCGGAGCCCGAAGATTACCGGATGGATCACTATCGCGGCCCGGTGCCCTCGACGCTCGAAGGCGCGCGGGTTGTCGGGCCGGAGGAGGCGCATGAGCTGTGGCTGGTCGGGGGCGTCGCTTTCATCGACGTGCTGCCGCGCGCACCGAGGCCCGAGAACCTGCCGGAGGGCACGATCTGGCGGGAGAAGCCGAGGGAGAGCATCCCCGGTGCGATCTGGCTGCCCAACGTGGGATATGGCGCGATCGCGGAGGTGACGGCGGAGTATTTCCGTGCCGGGCTGGAGAAGGCGACGGGGGGCGATGCGGGCCACCCGGTGCTGTTCTTCTGCCTGGAGGAGTGCTGGATGAGCTGGAACGCGGCAAAGCGGGCGCTGGAATACGGGTATTCCGAGGTGTTCTGGTTCCCGGAGGGCACGGATGGCTGGGCGTTCCACGATTTTCCGACCGAGGTGGTAGAGCCGGAGCCGGGCGGGTAGGAGCCTCGGCGGAAGCCCAGACGTTTTTCAGTAATCGGCCAGTGAGCGCTCGGCGCGGGTGACGGTGCCCTCGGTGTCCGTCATCGTCACGCCGACGTGGCCGGCGGCGCGGGGGACCGAGAGCGAGACGCTCGGGTTCTCTGAGAGCGAGATGGAGCCGGTGATATCAACATAGCCTGCGCCGTCGAGTTCGACATCGAGGCTTTCGACGTAGCGCATGGGGATGAAGAGCAGGGAGATCTGGTCCATCTGCATGCCGGAGTGGCTGGGGTGCTTCACGTCGATATCCACCTGCTTCTGGCCGTGGGCGAGCGCGCCGAGCCGGTCGAGCGCGGAGCCGGAGGGCGCGGGGGCCAGGGCGATCTCCATGTTGCCGAGGGTTGCCAGCGCCTCTTCCGGGTCGGTGCCGGGGGGCGCGGCGCAGGCGCCCTGGCCGGAGGTCTTCACGAAGCTCTCCGCCATCCAGAGTTGCCCGTCGGTGGTTTCGGCCACCATGTGCAGCGGCGTGGGGCCGTTGACGCGGAAGGTGGCCTCGAAGTTGAAGCGCGGCAGGGGCTGGCGGAAGGTGAAGACGGCGGAGACGGGCATCGGGTTTTCGTCGAGGATGACCGTGACCGAGGAGAGCAGCCGGCCCTCTGGCGCGGCGACCTGGGCGGCGATGCGGGTGCGGGCGTCGTCGTAGGTGCGGTAGGGCGCGTCGATGGCGATGACATCGGCGCCGGGCTGGAGCGGGCGGCCTTCGTAGAGCGCGGCCTCGAGGTCGAGCCAGGCTGGATCGAGCGCGAGGGCAGGGGACGCGGCCAGCAGGGCGGCGGCGATCAGGGCTTTCATCTAGTCCTCCATCACGAAGCGGCCGAAGGCGCGGGGGCCATCGCCGGTGGGAATTTCGGCCAGGGTCTCGAGGCTTTGCGCGTCGATCACGGTGAGGGTGTTGGAGAACCAGCCTGCCACCACGATTTCGCTGCCTCCTGTGGCCACGTCGATCCCTTCGGGGTATTCGCCCACGTCGAGGGTGGCGACGGGGGCCAGGGTGGCCAAGTCTATCACCGAAACCGTGTCGGCATACTGGTTGGTGACGAAGGCGCGGCCCTTGGCGAAGGCGAGGCCATAGGGGCGCTCGCCGACCGGGAGCGTGGCGATGGGCTCGGCTGCGACCGGGTCGATCACGGTGACATCGTTGGTGCCGACGTTGCCGACCCAGAGACGGCCCTGCGGATCGAAGCCGAGGCCATAGGGGCGGGTGCCGGTGGGGACGGTGGCGTGGGGCGCGAGGGTGGCGGCGTCGAAGAGGGCGACCTCGTGGGCATCGCGCGCGGCGGCGGCGAGCCAGCGGCCATCGGGCGAGACTTCGAGCCCCGCAGGCGCGGCGCCGGTGGTGAGGTCGGTGATATGGGCGAGGGTGGTGGCGTCGCGCACCCAGATCCGGGCGTTGAACCAGTCGGAGACGAAGATGCGACCGCGGGCGGCGTCAAGGGCGATGCCGGTGGGGCCGCCATCGAGCGTGGTTTCGGCCTGGAGCGTTCCGTCGGGCGCGAAGCGGCGCAGGGTCTTCGTTTCGGGGGCCACCACCCAGACATGCCCGTCATGGGCCACCACCCCGGCGGGCTGGCCGGACACGGGGATGCGGGCACGCTCCTCTCGCGTCTCCAGGTCGATCACCGAGAGGTCGGAGCTGCTCTGGTTGGTGACGAAGGCAAGGTCCCCCGCCGCGGACGGTAGGGAATACAGAACCGCGGCGAGGGTGGGGAGGAACAGGCGGAGGCTAGTTGGAGCCCGCAAAGCGCTCGGCCAGCGCATCGAGCCCGGCCTGGTAGACCCCGGTGACGGCGGCGATGGCGGCCTCGTCGTTCAGTTCGGGGGGCGGGTCGTTGTTGGGGTAGCCCCGGTAGAAGGCGCCGCGCCACTCGATCAGCGAGCCGCCGTTGGCGCCGGGCTTCACGGTGAGGTGGGAGGAATAGTTGGTGACCGGCAGGGTCTCTACCGCGACCTCGGTGATGCGGTAGGAGTAGGTCATCTTCTCGGCGTCGTACTTGTAGAGCACCTCGTCGATCGTGGGGCCGCCCTCCTGGCCCAGCACGAGCTGCCGGGTGGCATCGACGGCATTGTCGCCGGTGCCGGTGGTGGAGAAGACGGCGGGGTGCCAGCTCATGTCCTGGAAGTTGCCGATGACGGCCCAGACCTCTTCGGGCGGGGCGGCGACTTCGGTGGTCAGCGTCACCTTCTGCCGTGTCGGCCCGTGGGCGGCGGCGGGCAGGGCCGCGAGCGCGGGAATGGTGAGTGCGGCGAGAACGAGCGCGCGGCGGGTGCGGTTTGGCACGGGTGTGATCCTCCCTTGGGGCCTGTGCGCGCGCGTCTTTCCGCCGGCCCGCTCCTCCGGGGCCCCTGGCAGAAGAGGCCGAAAACCCGAGGGTCCGGGCCGGGCCCGCGGCACAATCATCGGGAGAATGCTACGGGGTATGCCATGGTGCGCAATTGCGCCAAAGGTATCGGTATGGCGGCGGAGATGGCTGTGGCAGGCTTGTGCCAAGCGCCGCTCTTGACGGTGCAGGGAGGACAACTTGCGACACCTGGCCACCATGCTGGCGCTCGGCATCGGCGCGCTCGTGTTTTGCGCCGCGCCTGCGGCGGCTGTCGAGATGCGCGCGGCCGTGTTCCGCATCGACTATCCACGACTTGCCCCGATCTCGCGCTTCGACGAGGTGCCCGACGACCTCGGCTTTGCCGGGGCGGCGCTGGCGACGGAAGACAACATGACGACCGGCGGCTTTCTCGGACACAGCTACGAGACCGAGACCGTCTCGGTGCCGCCCGAGGGCGCCGACGCGGCGTTTCAGGCGCTGCTGGACGCAGGCCACGAGGTGATCGTCGTGCTGGCGCAGGACGACGACCTGCTGCGGCTGTCGGACATGGCGGGGGAAGGGGTGCTGATCCTCAACGCCCTCGCATCGGGCGTGGCGTTGCGGGATGGCGCGTGCCGGGCCAACACGCTGCATATCGCGCCGAGTGACGCGATGAAGGCCGATGCGGTGGCCCAGTTCGCGGTGTGGAAGAAGTGGCCGGAGTGGCTGCTCATCCACGGCTCCAACCCGGCCGACCTCGCCCAGGCCGAGGCCTACCGGCGGGCGGCGGCGAAGTTCGGCGCGACCATCGTGGAGGAGCGGGTGTTCGAGGACACCGGCGGCGCGCGGCGGACGGATTCGGGGCACGTCATGGTGCAGCGGCAGATCCCGGTGGCCACCCAGGGCGCGGAGGACCATGACATCGTGATCGCCGCCGATGCCTCCGATTACTTCGCCCCCTATCTGCCGTTTCACCTCTGGACGCCCGCGCCGGTGATGGGCGCTGCCGGGCTCAGGCCCGTCACCTTCCACGGTGCGCAGGAGGCCTGGGGCGCGACGCAGTTCCAGACCCGGTTCGAAACCCTGGCGGGGCGTTACGTGCGCGAGGAGGATTACAACACCTGGCTGGCACTTCGGGTCATCGGAGAGGCGGTGACGCGGGCCGGGACGGGCGAGGTGGCGGCGCTGCGCGACTACCTGCTCGGGGAAGAGTTCGAGGTGGCCGCCTT
Source organism: uncultured Oceanicola sp. (assembly GCA_964454145.1). Classification (GTDB taxonomy): domain Bacteria; phylum Pseudomonadota; class Alphaproteobacteria; order Rhodobacterales; family Rhodobacteraceae; genus Vannielia. The sequence goes on from CAYVQK010000004.1 coordinate 6,630, forward strand.
CAAGGGTGTGCCGGTCACGTTCCGTCCGTGGAACGGGCAATTGCGCCAGCCGATCCTGCTCTTCGACGGGCGGATCACAGCCAGCGTCTCACCGCAGGAGGGCTTTCTGCACCAGGTCTCGCCGCTCGACACGCTCGGGCTGGACCGGCCGGAGAGCGGCTGCACAGCCTTTGGAGGATGAAGATGAGAGGATTGGCGCTCGCCGCCCTGCTGGCCAGCACGGCCCTGCCCGCGACGGCGGAGAAGGTGTTCGTATCGAACGAGCGGGGCAACACCGTGACGGTGCTGGACGCCGCGACATGGGAGGTGCTCGAGGAGTTCTCCGCAGGCAACCGGCCGCGGGGCATCACCATCAGCCCGGACGGCAAGCTCCTCTACGTGTGCGCCAGCGATGACGACCTGGTGCGGGTGTTCGACACCGAGACCTACCAGGAACTCTACACCCTGCCGAGCGGGCCGGACCCGGAGCTCTTCGTGCTGCATCCGAGCGGCAATCCGCTCTACATCGCCAACGAGGACGACAACCTGGTGACGGTGGTGGACACCGAGAGCCACACCGTGCTGGCCGAGGTGCCGGTGGGGGTGGAGCCGGAGGGAATGGGGATTTCGGCCGACAGCAGGTGGGTGGTCAACACCTCGGAAACCACCAACATGGCGCATTTCATCGACACCGCCGACTACGAGATCAAGCACAACATCCTCGTCGACCAGCGGCCGCGCTATGCCGAGTTCACCGATGACGGGAAGTGGCTCTTCGTCACCTCGGAGATCGGCGGGACGGTAAGCGTGATCGACATGACGGGCGAGGCGCCGGTGCTGGCCCAGAAGATCGGCTTCGAGGTGGCGGGGGTTTTGCCGGAGTGGCTGCAGCCTGTGGGTGCGGCTGCCACCAGCGACGGTGACTGGCTGTTCGTGGCGCTCGGCCCGGCCAACCGGGTCGCGGTGGTGAACATCAACACGATGGAGGTGGAGAAATACATCCTTGTCGGCCAGCGCGTCTGGCAACTGGCGTTCACGCCCGACGAGAAGTGGCTGGTGACGACGAATGGCAACTCCAACGACGTGACGATCATCGACGTGGAGGCACAGGAGGCGATCCGGTCGGTGCAGGTGGGGCAGCAGCCCTGGGGCGCCGTGGCGACGCCGGAATGATGGGAGGACTTATGAAACACCTTGCTCTTGCGCTGACCGCGCTCATCGCGGCCCCCGCGGCTGCGGCCCCGCTGTGCCAGGATCTCGGCTTTGCCGGGCTTCTGGCCAGCTGCAACCGCGGCGAGCCGATCGAGCTGACCCTGGCGTCTGGGCAGCCGCTCTCGGCGGAGGGCACCTACACGCTTCAGTCCGGGGCCTATTACAAGCTGATGATCACCGCCGACGGCTCGGCGGAGCTGGCGATCAGCGGGCCCGACTTCTTCAGGGCGATCTGGATGAACGAGATCGTCATCAACCAGATCGAGATCCGGCCGATGGCGGTCGAGAGCCTCGAATTCGACGCAGCGGGAACGGCGGAGATCTCCTTCGTGGCGATCAAGCCGGGCAGCCACGTATTGCGCATCCCCGGGAGCACCGGGGAGGCGCAGATGGTTACCTTCAACATCCAATAGGGAGGATCCCCGGATGAAACGCACGATTGCCACCCTCGCCGCGAGCCTGATGCTGGGCGGGGCCGCCTTTGCCGAAGCCCATGGCGACGGGCCAGATGCCGAGACGGTCGAGAAGATCATGGCGAAGCTCACCGAGATGAAATGCCAGATGGCGCCGGACGACATCGAGATGGAGGATGACGGCGGCTATGAACTGGACGATGTGATCTGCGAGGGCGGTCAGCAATACGACATCACGCTCGACGCGGATCTGAACGAAACCGGGCGGCGCGCCGAATAGGGCTGCCCGTCTGCCCTCTGTCCGCGCAGACGCCGGGCAGGGGGCCCAAACCCTAGGAGGACTGACATGAAGAGCCTCAGAACACTTGCCCTGGCCGGGGCTGCTGCCCTGATGACGGCGGCCGCCGCCATGGCACAGGATCTGCCGCAGATCCGGTTTGCCACGCTGAAGATCGGCACGGTCAACTGGGAACTGGAGACGATCAAGGCCAATGGCTTCGACACGGCCCACGGCTTCGAGCTGGTGATGCAGCCCTATGCCGACAACGGGGCGACCCGGGTGGCGCTGGAGGGCGGCGAGGCCGACGTGGCCGTGGCCGACTGGATCTGGGTGGCCCGGCAGCGGGCGGCCGGCAAGGACTACGTGGTGATCCCCTATTCCAAGGCCGTGGGCAGCCTCGTGGTGCCCGGGGACAGCGAGGTGCAGAGCCTCTCGGACCTGAAAGGCCAGAAGATCGGCATCGCCGGCGGGCCGCTCGACAAGAGCTGGCTGATCCTGCGGGCCTATGCCACTCAGGAATACGGGATGGACCTCGCCGCCGAAACCGAGCAGGTTTTCGGGGCACCGCCGCTGATCTTCAAGGCGGGGCTTTCGGGGGAGACCCAGGGCGCGATCAACTTCTGGCATTTCACCGCCAAGATGAAGGCGGCGGGGATGAAGGAGATCATCACGGTTGAGACCGCCAGCGAGGCGCTGGGGCTCGATCCGGAAACGCCGCTCCTGGGCTACGTGATGAAGGAGAGCTTTCTTGCGGAGAACCCGGACCTCGGCCATGCGCTCTATCGTGCGAGCCGCGATGCCAAGGAGCTGCTGATGAGCGACGATGCCGCCTGGGAGGCGATCCGTCCGATGATGAACGCCGACACCGAGGCGCAGTTCGAGACCCTGCGCGACGACTTCCGCGCCGGCATTCCGGTGGATGCGCCGGTGTCGGAGGAGGGGGCGGATGCGCTTCTGAAGGTGATGGCGGACCTGGGCGGAGCCGAGCTTGTGGGTGAGGCCACGGAGCTGCCCAAGGGGCTGTTCCTGACCTCCGAGTGAGGGCATGAGAGGGGCCGGCACGCCAGCGCTGTCGCTTCTGGGGCTGGCCGGCCTCTGGATCGTCGCCGCGGCGCTGACGGCCGACCCCACCATCCTGCCGCAGCCCTGGGCGCTCGTCGGGCCGTTCTGGAACGAGTTGCGCTCGGGAGAGCTGCCCTATCACCTGGGCCACACGTTGCTGCGGGTGGCCTGGGCCTTTCTGCTGGCGATGTCGATCGGTTGCGCGCTGGGGTTGGTGATGGGCCGGTCGGAACGGGTGAACCAGTGGCTCGACCCCTGGCTGGTGGTGTTTCTGAACCTGCCGGCGCTGGTGCTGATCGTGCTCTGCTACCTCTGGATCGGGCTGACGGAGGCGGCGGCGATCGCGGCGGTGACGCTCAACAAGATCCCGAATGTGACCACGGTCATAAGAGAGGGCGCGCGGGCGCTTTCGCCCGACCTCGACGCGATGGCGGGCGTCTACCGGATGCCCTTCATGGACCGGATGCGCCACGTGGTGCTGCCGCAGCTCGCGCCCTTCATGGCCGCAGCGGCCCGCTCTGGCATCGCGGTGATCTGGAAAATCGTGCTTGTGGTGGAGTTCCTCGGGCGGTCGAGCGGCGTGGGCTTTCAGATCCACCTCTACTTCCAGCTCTTCGACGTGGCGATGGTGCTGGTCTACGCCTTCTCCTTCATCGGGGTGATGCTGATGGTGGAATGGCTGGTACTGCAGCCCTGGGAGCGCCGGGTACGGCGGTGGCGGCTGGCATGATCTCGGTCGATATCCATTCCAAGAGCTTCGGCGAGACGCAGGTGCTGGGGCGCGTGCGCTTCGAGCTGGGGCAGGGGGAGACGCTGGCGGTGCTGGGGCCCTCGGGTGTGGGCAAGAGCACGATGCTGCGGATCGTGGCCGGGATCGACAAGCGGTTCGAGGGGCATGTGGAACGGCCGGAGCGGACGGCGATCGTGTTTCAGGAGCCGACGCTGCTGCCCTGGCGGACAGTGCTGCAGAACCTGACGCTGGTGCACCGGGGGCTGAGCGACGGCGCGGCGCGGGAGGCGCTGGAGAAGGTCGGGATCGGCGACAAGGCGGGGCTCTTTCCGGGGCAGCTTTCGCTCGGCCAGCAGAGGCGGCTGTCGCTCGCGCGGGCCTTTTCAGGTGCGCCGGAGTTCCTGGTGATGGATGAGCCCTTCGTGTCGCTCGATGCGGAGATGGCGGAGGGCATGATGCGGCTGACCGAGGCGCTCATTGCCGAGGTCCGGCCTGCGGTGCTGCTGGTGACCCATGCCCGGGCCGAGGCCGAGCGGCTGGCGGGCCGGATCCTGCATCTTGAAGGCAGCCCGGCGGTGCTGCATCCTGAGGAAAAGGATCACCTCAGATGCGTAAAGCCCTGACCGAACGAGATTTTTCTGCATGAGTGATGCGCTCTCCCTCGAGGGCGTTTCGTTTCGCTACGGGGCGAAACAGGCGCTGGACAAGGTGAGCTTTGCGCTGCCGCGGGGGCGGTTCTGCGCGCTGCTGGGGCCGAACGGGGCGGGCAAGTCGACGCTCTTCGCTCTGTTGACCCGGCTCCTGGTGACGCGGGAGGGCACGATCCGTGTCGCGGGGCACGACATGGCGCGGGAGCCCCGGGCGGCGCTGGCCAAGATCGGGGTGGTCTTCCAGCAGCCCACGCTCGACCTCGACATGACGGTGGCGCGCAACATGGCCTATTTCGCGGCGCTACATGGCATCTCGGGGCGCGCGGCGCAGGTGCGGATCGACGCGGCGCTCGACCGGCTGGAGATGCGGGAGAGGGCGGGCGAGAAGGTGCGGGCGCTGAACGGCGGGCACAGGCGCCGGATGGAGATTGCGCGGGCGCTGGTGCACGGGCCGGAGCTGCTGCTGCTTGATGAGCCAACGGTGGGGCTCGATACCGCCTCGCGGCTGGCGATTACCGAGCATGTTCATGCCCTTGCGGGCGAAGGCTTGAGTGTTTTCTGGTGCACGCACCTGGTGGACGAGATTGCACCGCAGGATGACGTGGTGGTGCTGCACAGGGGCCGCGTTCTGGCACATGATCGCGCGGAGAAGATCGCGGGCGAAGGCACCCTTCAGGCGGCGTTCATGGCGATGACGGCGAAGGAGGGACAGGGGGCGTGAGCGGGTATCTGACCGCCCTTCTGGCCATCGTGCGGCGCGAGGCGGCCCGTTTCGTGCATCAGCGCTCGCGGTTCTTCGCGGCGCTGGTGCGACCGCTGGTCTGGCTGGTGATCTTCGCCGCGGGCTTCCGGGCGGCGCTCGGGGTTTCGATCATTCCGCCCTACCAGACCTATATCACCTACGAGGTCTACATCCTGCCGGGGCTGATCGGAATGATCCAGCTTTTCAACGGGATGCAAAGCTCTCTGAGCCTCGTCTACGACCAGGAGATGGGCTCCATGCGGCTGTTGCTGACGTCCCCGCTGCCGCGCTGGTGGCTCCTGTTCTGCAAGCTGCTGGCGGGCGTGGCGGTGTCGATCCTGCAGGTCTACGTGTTTCTCGGCATCGCGGCGCTCTACGGGATCCAGTTGCCGTGGGAGGGCTACCTGGCGGTCTTCCCGGCGCTGATCGTGACAGGGCTGATGCTGGGGGCGCTGGGGCTGCTGATTTCGTCGACGGTGAAGCAGCTGGAGAACTTCGCGGGGGTGATGAACTTCGTGATCTTCCCGATGTTCTTTCTCAGTTCGGCGCTCTACCCGCTGTGGAAGATGGCCGAGAGCTCGGAGTTGCTTCGCGACATCTGCGCCTGGAACCCGTTCACCCATGCGGTCGAGCTGATCCGCTTTTCGCTCTACGTCACGCCGAACCTCTGGGCGCTTGCGGTGGTGACGGGCTGCTTTCTGCTGTTCTTCATGCTGTCCCTCTGGGGCTACGACCCGGCGCGGGGGATGATGCGGCGGAAGGGCGGGTGAGGGGATCGCGCCCCGGTGCTGCCCCGGGGAATTAATTCAGGCACCGGGGGCGGAATCTGTTGACCTGAAAGGTTATTCTTGTTTCCCTCGGGTAAGTTTGCTGGGGTGCTGCGCCCTTGTCCATTTAATACACCGCGCTAGTGATCCGTCGATCCGATCGGGCAGCCTGTCCGCTTAGAAGGTCGAATATTTGTTTCGCGCATGATTGCAGGCAGGAGCGCCGGAACGGCGTCCGGGGAGGAACCGCACTAATGCGGGACGACGACAGGGGACCGATGAAGCCGCGGCGCGCGCTTGCTGGACGGGTCTGCGCCCGCGTGGCTGCCGTTCTCGCGGTGTCCCTGCTCTCGGCCGCGACCGTCCGGGCCCAAGCCTTCACCGATTGGCGCGTCGATTGCGCCGAGGATGGCCGGCAGTGCACGGCAGCGATCACCAGCTTTGCCGAAGACCGCACATGGCTTTCGACGCTGCGGCTCCAGCCTGCGAGCCGGACGGAGGAGACGCTGCCGGTGCAGATCCTTGTCCCGCCCGGGGTGCACCTGGCCTCGGGGCTCTTCGTTTCGGTGCGGGGGCAGGGGCGGGCGGAGGCCACCTATCTCACCTGCTCGCCCCAGGCCTGTGACGCCCGCATGAGCCTGGACGACCGCGGATTGGAAGCCTGGAAGCGGGCGCGGGTGGCGCGGGTGCTCTACAGGCCGTCGTCCACCGCGCCGCCAATTGAATACGAGGTTTCGCTGATGGGGCTGACGGCCGCGCTTGGTGCAGCTGCGGGCGAGGCGGACCGGTGAGGGGGCTCGTCGCCGCCCTCCTTCTGGCGCTGCTCGGGATGGCCTCCGTCGGGTCTGCCGCGGCCCAGACCTTCCGGATCGAGGGCGTCGCGGTGGAGCCTTCGGCCTATCTGGAGCCCGAGGAGATTGCCGGTGTCACCGGCAAGTACATCCGCCGCCAGATCACCTTCGCCGATCTCCAGCAGATGCTGGTGGAACTCAACGGGCTCTACGCCGCCGCCGGGGTGCCGACCGCCCAGGCGGTGCTGCCGCCCCAGGAGGTGCGCGACGGCATCCTGCGGGTCTCTCTGGTGGAGGCCGAGATCGAGGCGGTGGAGTTCGAGGGGCTGCGCAGCACCTCCGAGCGGTTCCTGCGGCGCAACATCACCCTGCCGCCGGGGGAGAAGCCCGATTTCGACCGGCTGGAACGCGACCTGCGGATCTTCGACATTGCCCATGACATCTCGCCCCAGTTGCGCTTCGCGCCCGGGCAGGAGGTGGGCACCACCCGCGCGATCATTACCGCCGACGAGCCCGACCGGTTTGCCTTCACCGCCTCGGTGGACAATTTCGGCCGACCCGAGACCGGCGAGAGCCGGTTGACCGCCTTCGGCCGCTGGTCTTCGGTGACCGGCGTGCGCGACATCCTGTCGTTCCAGCTTCAGGCCTCGGAAGGGGCCAACTCCGCCTCGATGGGCTATTCGGTGCCGGTGGGGCAGGGCGGCGGGCGCGTGGTCGCCACCCTGAGCTTTGCGGAATCCTCGATCATCGGCGGCGAGTTCACCGCGGTGAGTATCGTGTCGGATTCCATCGGTGGCAGCCTGTCGTACCGCCGGCCCGTGGCCGTGCGCCCCGACAGCCACTGGCTGCTCGAAGGCGGGCTGACCTTCGACCAGACCACCTCCAGCATCGACGGGCTCGAGTTTGCGGATATCGAGCTCATGGATCTGTTCTTCACGGCCCGTTACAATCGCCGTCTGGCCAATGCCGTGCTGGGTTTCAGCGCGGGCGTGCGGATCGGTCAGGCCGAGGCGCTCGGCACCTCGGAGACCGAGGGCGACTACTGGCTGATCTATGGTGAGGGCACCTATGCCCGGCCGCTGAACGAGCGGTTCATGCTGAACGCCAACCTGCGCTACCAGTACGCCCATGGCGAGAACCTGCCCGTCGCCCGGCTGTTCACCGTGGGCGGAGTGAGCACAGTGCGGGGATACCCCAACGACATCCGCGCCGGGGACTCGGGGGTGCTCGTCAACCTGCAGGTCTCGACGCGCGAGCCCTGGACGCCGAAGAACCTGCCGAACTGGAAGGTCACGCCCTTCGCGTTTTTCGACGCGGCTCTGGTGGTGCCTTTCCGGCCGGACGGCGGCATCGACGGCGAGCAGGATCTGCTGGCCTCGATCGGTGGCGGCGCCTCGGCCGCGATCAGCGAGAATTTCAACATGCTGGCCATGGTCGGCGTGCCCATGCTCGAGACGCTCGGCTTCGACGAGCCGGGCAAACCGCGGTTCTACCTTGGCCTCGATTACAACTTCTGAGGCCGGGTGATGAAGGGAAAGAAGACATGAGGATGACGATGAGACCGATGATCCGTCTGGCCGGGGGGCTGGCGCTGGGACTCGGGCTGGCCTGCGGAGCGATGGCTCAGGAGGCCGCCGC
>CAYVQK010000004.1:14993-50416 GCA_964454145.1 uncultured Oceanicola sp.
GACTGGATCGTGAGCTGCGAGGCGGTGACGGTGCGCAAGACCGCCTGCAGCCTGGTGCAGGAACAGCGGATGAAGGAGGGCGGGCAGCTGGTGGCCCGCTTCGTGGCGGTGCCGGTCTCCGACGGGGCGATCCTGCTCGCGCAGGTGCCGATGGGGGTCTACCTGCCGGGTGGCGCGGTCTACCGCTTTGCCGACAACGAGGAGATCGCGCAGCGGGAGATGATCTGGCAGCGCTGTGCGGAGAACGTCTGCGAGGCGGCTGCGCCGCTGGACGAGGCGGAACTTGCGCTCTTCGCGGAGGAGGAAGCGCTGCTGTTCGGCTTCAGGCCCACCGCTGAGAGCGAGCCGGTGATCCTGCGGGTCGATATCCGCCGTTTCGCCGAGGCGGTGCAGAAGATCCGCGACAGCGGAAGCTGAGAGACGCCGGCGCGGGGATAGCTCCGCGCCCGGGGCCGCCGAGCGGGCGGCGCGACAAGGACGACGGGAGAACGGGACCGTGACAGGGACTGTGGAGAGCATCAGCGAAACCGGGGCAGCACCCCAAGCCGCCGCCAGGCGGCGCCCGCGCCGCCTTGCCTCCGCGCTGCTCGGCTCGGTCTCCGTTGCAGCCGTCCTTGGCCTGCCGGCCGCAGCCCAGGTGGCCGCCGTTGGCGGGAGTGGCACCACCGTCAGCGGAACGCCCACCGCCGTGACGGTGGAGACCAGCAACATCCGGGGCGGCACGGCCTACAACCAGTTCTCGCAGTTCGACGTCGCCTCGGGCACCACTGTTGACCTCTACCAGCCGGTCACGGCCTCGGCGCTGGTGAACATCATCCGCAGCGGCGGGCCTTCGACCATCGCCGGCACGGTGAATGCGCAGCTCGGCGTGCCCGGGGCCAGCGTGATCGGCGGCAACGTCTATTTCGTCAATTCCGATGGCTTTGTCGTCACCAGTTCCGGCGTGATGAACGCCGGGCACCTGACGCTGTCGACGCCGAGCAGCGGCTTTGTCGATGACCTGACCGCCGAGGCCAACGGAGACCCGGTGCTGGGCAACCCGACGGCGACCCTCTTCGCGGGGGGCGAGCCGCTCAGTGCAAACGGCGAGATCAACCTGCAGGGCCAGATCAATGCGACCCGGCTCGACATGCGGGCCGGGCTGCGGATGATCGTCGATGGCCGCATCACGGTGAACACCAACACCTCGACCGGGCGGATCGACCCGGCGGTGAACATCGAGGGCGTGCCCACGGCCGGCGGCGTGGAGATCGGGGCCGGGGGCGTGATCCGTCTGGTCTCGGGCGGTTCGATGCAGCTGCGCGGCAACGTCAGTGCCAAGGGCTCGACCCTTGGGCTGGTAGATCATGGTGGCCTCGTCGAGGGCATCGCCGAGGGCGAGATGACGCTGGGCGGCGAGATCGACGTGAGCAATGGCGCGGGTGACGCGGGCAGCGTGATGATCTTCACCCGCGGGTCTGCCGTGATGGAGCCTGCGCTCTCGGTGACCGCAAGCTCCGCGGGCGGGGCAGGGGGGTTCTTCGCGCTGAGGGCCGTGGGCGATGTGACCGCGGCGCAGGGCGACATCACCACCGGCCCGGGCGGAGAGAGCTTCATCCTGGGCGAGAATGTCACCGTGGGTGGCGACATCACCACCGGCGGCGGCTCGATCGCGCTGCGCGGGGCCCGTGCGGTGACCGTTTCGGAGAATGCGCGCATCTCGACCCGCGCCGGCGACGCCGCCGATCCGTTCCTCGGGGCGCCCGGCAGCGGGGCGGCGGGAGATCTGCTGATTGCGGCGCGGGAGATCGACGTGCAGCAGGGCGCGATCCTGCGCGCCGACAGCGACAGCGCCGATGGCGGCGGCTTCCTCGGCCTGATCGCGCGCAACACCAACACCGGGATCGCCTGGGCGATCAACCCGGAAACCGAGGTCGCCAAGGTCACGATCACCGGGGCGGAGTTGACCGGGGGCACCGTCGTTGTGAGCGCGGTGGCGAAGGCCTCCAACAGCCTCGGCGCCATCGACGAGAGCGTGGAGGCGACCCAGGTCGAGGAACTGGAGGCCGCGACCACCGAAGAGCAGTTCGAACAGATGCTCGACGACACGCTGCTCGCGGTGACCCAGGTCTTCGAGCGCGGGCTCACCACGCTGAACGGGCTCGTTCCGGTGCAGGTGCAGGTACTGACGGCCGACGCCAGCGTGACGATCACCGACAGCCAGATTACCGCCAACGGCAACTGGGATCCGATCAGCTCGAGCGTGCAGAACGAGACGCCGGAGTTTGCCGACAACGGCTTCCTTCTCAGCGAGGGGCTGCGCGAGGACGAGTACGAGTTTCTGGCTGCCAGCTCCTGGCTCGACGCGTTGCTGGGCGACAATGCCTACCAGATGCGGGTCTCGCTCCCGAGCGTGTTCGACGGCGAGAGCGACAGCCTCCTGATCCACAGCCACGCCGAGACCGCCCTCTCGATCTCGCCCTTCGCCTATGGGCTTGGCGTTTCGGTGGCCGCGACCGACACCCGGTCGCAGGTCAGCCTCAGCGACAGCGCGCTGGCGACGGACGCGGGCAACGTCCGCCTTGCCTCCACCGCGACAGAGAACCACCTGGTGAACATCGCCGCCAAGAAGATCGCCAACGGCGCCGCCGCGGTGGCCGTCTCGGTGCGCGACCTCGCAAACCAGCTCGTGGTCGACGGCGGGTCGATCACCAGTGCCGGGCGGCTCGACGCCGGGGCCTTCACCGGGCGCAACCTTTCCACCAGCACGATCGCCAATTCGGGCGCCGAGGGCCGGCTGGCGGTGGCCGTCGTGGTCGATATCTCGGAGGGGCTCACCGAGGCCGCGCTCGGGGGCACGGTGAATACCGGAGATGCCGTGGACGTCGGGGCGGAGACCCTGTTCTTCGATGTCAGCCACGTCACCACGGCCACCATGGGCCTCGCCAACGTGCAGCGGGCGATCAACAATCACCGCAACAACAACAACGGCGTCACCAACTTTGCCAACTCGTTGCGCAACAGCTCCTCGGGCAGCACGCCCGACCCCAACCGCAAGCCGCATTTCGGGCTTGGCGTGGCGGTCAACGTGCAGCTTTCGAACGATACGACCAATGCCACCATCGGCGGCTCGTACCACGATTTCGACGACAGCTCGGTCACCCTGGCGCTCGGCCCCACCAGCATAACCGCGCCCGGAAGCGCCGTGAGCGTCAACGCCGCCTACCGCTTCGCCGACCGGGGCTCGGAAGGTGGCGGCGGCTTCTCCCGCTCCACCTCGGCCGCCTTCGGCAAGCTCACCCAGGCGCTGCAATACATGGTCGCGCGCCACAACGCGCAGTATCCGAACGACCAGCTGACCGAGGATGAGCTGCTCGGGCGCTATTCCGACGCGCTGATGCTCAACGTCTCGGTCTCTTCGATGGTGGGCGACACCACCGCCGAGATCGGCGCGAACGCCACGGTCACCGCCGGTTCGCTGGATGTGAACGCGCTCACGCGCTACCCCAACACGAACCCGGTGCAGTCGCTGGTCAACCAGTGGGATACCTACGTCGACCAGGTGACCGAATACTCGCCGGTCGCCGATGCCGGCGCGTCGAACCCGCCCGAGCCGGCCCCGCCGCCTGCGCCGGATCTGGCGGGCTTCATCGACATCGTGAACCCGCTGACCTACCTGACGACCGACTCCAAGGCCAAGGGCGAGGCGCCCGTGGCGGGCGACAGGGTGGTGGTGCCGGGCGAGGAACAGGGGCTCGCGATCGGCGTGACCCTGACCTATTTCAACACCGACAACGGCACCGACGCGGTGATCCGCGATGGCGCGACCGTCGTGCTCGATACGGCGGCGAGTGTGACGGCCTTGCAGGAATCCGTCTTCCTGCACGTGACCAACCTGCCGAAGAAGAACCCGCTCGGCGGCAGCGCCAAGGTGAATGACGCCATCGGCGGCGGCATCCATTTCGGGCGGACCGTCAGCGATGTGCGGGCCGAGGTGGAGTCCGGCGCGACCGTCACCGTGAACAGCGGCGACCTGGACGTGACGGCCACCACCCGCAACATCGTCGCCAGCCTCGCCTATTCGGGCGGGCAGGGCTCGGACGTGGCGGTGAATGCCTCGATTGCGGCGCAGGTCTCCGAGGCGGACACCGTGGCCCGCATCGGCGAGGCCGCCATCGTCACTGCCGAGGATGTGCGCGTGACCGCCACCGACAATTCGGTGACCTGGACGAGCGCGGGCGCCGTGAGCGGCTCGGAGAACGTGGGTGTGGGCGCCTCCGGGGTGTTCAACTTCAACAGTCGCCGGGTCTGGGCCGGCATTGGCCCGGCCGACCGCGAGGCCGCGCTGGAGGCGGCGAGCGGCACGGTGATCGACGCGTCGAGCCTGACGATCCTGGCCGAAAACAACGCCACCGACATCGCCGTGGGCGTGGCGGGCACCAAGGTGGTGGGCAAGGCCGATCCGCCCGCCGACCAGGCCCCCCCGCCGAACGACGACGACGATGACATGATCATCCCGACGTGGCTCTTCGACGAGGACGAGAACGACGCCGCGTCCAGCCAGCAGAACGTGAGCACCCCGCCGGACCAGGAGGGCGCACAGCAGCAGTCGGGGTGGGCGGTATCAGGGGCGGCGGTGCTGAACCTGACGCTCGCCAGCGAGACGAGCGCCGAGATCCTCTCGGTCAACCGTATCGACCTCAGCGGCGACCTCACCGTCACGGCCCGCAGCAATGCCGTTGCCATCAACGTCGGCGGGGCCGTCTCTGCCGGGCTTGGCGCCGAGAAGGACACCAACGCCCTGGCCGGGGCCTTTGCGATCCACGTCGAGGACCGCAAGCTGCGCAGCCGCATCGTCGGCGCCGAGATCAACACCGGTGGCAACGTGACGGTGAAGGCCGAGGACATCGCCACCGTGGTCAACATCGCGGTGGGCGGTGCGGGCACCTCGCGTGGCGATATCGCGCTGGCGGGCTCCGTTGCCTGGGCCCAGCTCGGCGGCGGCACCACGGTGGAGCTGCTCGATGCCGAGGTGACCTCGGCGGGCCTCACGCTCGATGCCGACGACACTTCGACGACCGTCAGCGTCGGCGGGGCCGTGGGCATCAACATGGACGCCACCCAGGGCTATGGCGTGGGCGTGGGCGTTGCGGTGAACAACGTGAACCGGAGCGCCTTGGCGCAGGTCAGCGGCGCGGGTTCGGTGACGACGGGCGGCTTCTCGGTCACCGCCGACAGCACGCAGGGAATCTATGCCTTCGCGACCTCGGCGGGCGTCGGCAAGACCGGGCTGGCCGGGTCGATCTCGGTCAATACCATCACCGGCGGCGCGAAGGCGATCGTGGCGGGCGAGGCTGCGGCCAAGTTCGGCGTCAGCGCCGACAGCGTGCTGGTCGATGCGTTCGAGAACAACACGATCTTCTCGCTCGGCGGCGCGCTCGCGGGAGGGCGCAGCACGGCGGTGGGCGCGGCGATTACCGTCAACGTGGTGACGGCCGGCACGGAGGCCCGGCTCGACCATGCGGAGGTTTCGGCCAATGCGGGCGATCTCGGCACCGTCACCCTCGACAGCGACAGCACCAGCACGATCACCACCATCGCGGTGGCCGGGGCGGCGGCGATCGACGGTGACGCGGCGGGCGTGGGCCTGTCGATCAACGAGATCACCGCCGGAACCCTGGCCTCGCTGGAGGGCTCCACCGTCACCGATGCCGAGGCGATCCTGGCCACGGCGGACGGGGCGCGAACCATCCGCAGCCTGGGCGGCGGCGCGGCCTTCTCCGGGCGCGGCGCGGCAGGTGTGGCGGCGACGGTGAACCTGCTGCTCGCCAATGACACCAAGGTTGTGCTCGACGCCGCCAAGCTCTCGACCCGCGACGGCGGGGCGCTGACCGCGACCGCCACGGCGGGCGGAGAGATCGCCTCGCTCGCGGCGGGCATCTCGGCCTCCCAGAGCACCTCGATCGGCGGGGCGATCACCGTCAACGTCACGACGGGGACCACGGGCGTTTCGGCCAGCGGTGCCGAGCTTGCGGCAGACGGCGCGCTCTCGCTCACCGCCAGCGACACGGCCACCATCTCCAGCCTCGCGGGCGGAGCGGCGCTTTCGCTCGGGGGCAACGGCGTGGGTGGCGCGGTGGCGGCCAACTTCATCGCCCATGACACCAACGTGCTGGCCAACGGCGGCAGTCTCACGGGCGAGGGCATCACGCTCGGGGCCAGCAACGGTGCCCGGATCGACAGCATGGCCGTGGGGCTCGCGGGCGGCAGCAGCAACGCCTTCTCGGGCTCCATCGCCATCGGCGACATCGGCAACACGACGCGCGCCCAGGCCGCGAACAGCACGCTCGACGGCGGCACCGGGGCGCTGGCGATCAGCGCGGCCCGGACCGGCGAGATCAACATCCTGTCGGGCAGCGCGGCGGTGGGCGGAAGCAACGCGGTGGGCGCGGCGCTGACCGTGGCCACCCTGCATGGCGGCGTGACGGCGGACCTGGTGACGGATCAGCCGGTCATCGGCAGCGCGCTGTCCGTCACCGCCAGCCGCACCGGCACCATAGATGCGCTGGCCGTCTCCGGCGCGGTGGGCGCGGGCGGGGCAGGGGGTGCGGGCTCGCTCGTCTACACGCAGATCGGCAGGCCCGGCGACAACGCGCCCTCGGTCGATCCGCTGCCGGGCGGCGATCCGGGAGAAGACCCGCTGGGCGAGGGCCAGGCCGCCGTGGCCTCGGCCCGCGACGGGGCGATCACCGACCTCGGCGCCGCCCTCACAGGCCCGACGGCTCTCTCCACCTCCGACCTGGAGCTCGCGCTCGACACCGATGACGTGTTGCGCGCGCGGGTCGAGCTGGCAGGCACCGCGCCCGAGTTGCCGGCTCTGACCCTCACGACGACCGACACGGCCGAGATCCGTTCGCTGGCCGGCGCGGTGGGCGTGGGCGTGTCCTCCGCCGGTTTCGGCGCGGGGATTTCGGTCAACCTGCTCTTCGGCAAGGCCGAGGCCGAACTGGTGCTGCCGGCGGGCGAGATCACGACAGTGAATGGCGGCGTCAACCTTGGCGTCACCCAGACGGGCTCCATCGCCACTGCGGGTGTTGCGGGTGGCGGCGGCGGGGCCGTTGGCGGGGCCGGGTCGATCACCGTCAACGTGATGAACCGCCAGGCGAGCGCCCGGATTGCCGGGGCCGCGGCAGATGACGCGACGGCGCTGCAGACGGACGGCGAGGACGTTGCCCTGAGCGTGAGCCAGGGTGGCACGATCTCGTCGCTGGCGGGTGCCGTGGGCATCGGCGGCAATGCGGGGTTCGGCGGGGCGATCTCGGTCAACGTCATGTCCGACGACGCCTTCGCAACGGTCGAGGACACGGCTCTCGCCCTCGCCTCTTCCACCGCCGATCCGGCCGCGCCGCTCTTTGGCGCAGGGAGCCTGTCGGTCAGCACCCTCCAGAGCATGACGCTGGAGTCGCTGGCCGCTGCCGTCGCGGGCAGCGGGGCAGGGGGAGCCTTCTCGGGGTCCATCGCCGTCAATGTCGCCGATGGCGAGGTGGGCTCCACCCTGCGACGTGCCTCGGTGTCGGCGGATGCCGTCACCGTCGAGGCCAGCGCGACGCCGACACTTTCCGGCATCGCCGGGGCGATCTCGGGCAGCGCGACGGCCGCCGTGGGGGTGGGCATCGTCACCAACGTCACCCGCCAGACGGTGCGCGCCGATGCGGACAGCGTGACCATCCGCGCGCGGGATGCCGTGCAGGTGCTGGCGAGCAGCATTGGCCAGATGTCTGGCAACGCCGTGGCCGGGGCGGGCTCGGGCACGGCGGCTGTGACTGGTTCGGGCATCGGCAATTCCGCGGAGAACATCGTCGAGGCGCTGGTACGCGATACCGACGAAGTGATCGTGGGCGTCGATGCCGGCAGCGACATCGCCACGCTGGGCTCGGTGCTGGTGCATGCCTCGGGGAGCAACACCATCGGCCTCTCCACCGGCACCGACGAGGCGCCGGGGCTCAACGTGAGTTTCACCGGCGGCGGGGTCGCCGGGGTGGGGGCATCGGCAACGGTCAACACCCTGGCCAACAAGGTAAAAAGCGAGATCTCGGGCAATACCTCGGTGATCGGCCTGGGTTACACCGGGGTCGCCCATGCGGGCGCGTTCCACTACGGCGTCACGGTGGCCGCCGACGCCACCAGCACCATCGACATGGTCACCGCCAACGGCGCGGTGGGCGGTGTGGCCGGTGTGGCGGCGCTCTTCAGCTTCAACCTGATCGACGATTCAGCCCGTGTTGTGGTGGGGGAGACGGGCGAGGGCACGCTGGTGCGGATCAACCCCGACGCCACGGGGCTTGCCTCGGCGCTCGGCTCCGAGACCGCCGCGCCGATCCAGGACACCCAGCTGCTCGCGTCCACATCGTCCGATGTCACGGCGATCACCGCGAACGTCGCCATCGGCGGCAAGGCCGGTGTCGGCGCCGGGTCGGGCAACGTGCTGGTCACCAGCCTCGCGGACGTCGCGGTGAACGAGGCCATCGTCGAGGCGCGTGACGACGTCACGCTCGACAGCACCGCGGTCACCGCGCTCGAAACCGTCACGCTCGGGCTTGCGGGCGGGTTCGTGGGGGTTGCGGCGAATGCCTCGGTCAACCGCATCGGCGCGCAGGCGCTGATCACGCTGGATGGCGCGACGCTCGAGGCGGGAGACGACCTCACCCTCGAGACCCTGGTGGACAGCGACAGCATCGGCACGACCGGTGCCGCCGCGGGCGGGGCCGTGGGCGCGACCGGCGGGGTGCAGGTGACGCTCTACGATTCCACCTCGAAGATCTCCTCCGGCACGGGCGAGAGCAGCCGGACCGGGGGCATGACCTCGGGTGGCCGGATGCTGCTTGAGGCAGAGACCGACCTCTTCGCCAACGGCAATGCGGTGACCGGCGCGATTGGCGGGGGCGCGCTGGCGCTGGCTGCCAACATCTCGCTCATCGAGGCCGAGACCACCGTCGAGATCGGCGCGAACCAGGTGCTGACGGCGCAGGAAGCGCTGACCCTGCGGGCCACCGACCGGGCCCTGATCCAGACCGTGACCGGCTCCATCGGGGCCGGGGCCCTTGGTGCGGGGGCCTCGCTCGACTACGTCAACTTCGCCGGCACCACGCAGGTGCTTGTCGGACAGGACGCGCGGATCGAGGCTGACCCCGGCAACACCGGGCTCTCGCAGCCGCTGAACTCCACCCGGAACCTGACCATCGAGGCGCTTTCGCAGCGCGACGTCGACAGCGCGGTGGTTGCGATCGGGGCAGGGGGCATCTCCTTCTCCGGCGCGGTCTCGATCATCGAGATGGGCGCGCTGGCCGAGGATGAGGAGGACAAGCGCGGCGAGTTTCTCGCGGACGCGCAGGGCGAGCTGGACGCCGGGCAGGATGGCGACAGCGGGAAGACCGGCGACGAGAAGAAGAGCACCGCCGGGCATCTGGTGACGATGGCGGGCGGCGCGGACAGCCAGAGCCGCATCGTGGCCTCGCGCCAGTCCATCGACCTGGAGGATGCGCCGGGCGAAGACGTGGTGAAGGTGCAGATCGCCACGGGAGCAGAGCTGCTCAGCCGTGGCTCGGTGGATGTGAAGGCAGAGGCCAGCACCGCCATCAAGCAGCTCGCGGGCGGGGGCTCGGCCAGCATCTTCGGCGGTGCAACCAGCGGGGTGGCGATCGCCAACCTCGGCACCGGCACCACGATCGAGATCGGCAGCGGGGTGGATATCTCTGCCGACGGGCGCGTGCGCCTCTCCGCCGAGAACGGCGAGATCGACGGACGCAACATCATCGACAGCCAGGCGGCGACGGTTGCCGCCTCGGCCGGCTACAGCGCGGGCGTCGGCGTGTCCGTCGCCACGCTCTCGGGCCGCTCGGCCGTGAGCGTCGGGCGGGGCAGCAGCCTGGGCGGGCTGACCCGCACCAACGCCGCCGATATCGACCTCTCCGCGCAGCGCAGCGGAACGGTTGCGACCGACACCTACAACCTTTCGGTCAACCTCGTGGGCGGCGTGGGCGTGGCCGTGTCGCATGCCATGAACGAAGGCGTATCGGCCATCGACCTGGGCACCGGCGCCGGTGCCGCCAAGGTTGCCGTGCGCGGCACCACGGTCGACCTCGCCACGGGTGACGACAGCCGTGTCGTGGCCACGGGAGAGGGCAGCTCGGGCGGTATTGCCGGGGCGGTCAACTCGGTCACCATCACCGCCGAGGGGCAGAGCACCGGCCTGCTGACCACGGTCAACGCCGACATCTCGGGCAACACCGTGACGCTCGCCAACGAAAGCGCGGCCACCGCCCATGCGGAGGCGCGGGGCATCTCCATCGGCGCGGTCGCCATCGGCGCGGCGGTCGCCACGGCGGAGATGAACTTCACCCTCGATACCGACGTCGCGGGCACCTTCAACGCCGATACCCTGAACCTGCGGACGCGGATCACCCGCGACACGTTCGACCATGCCAAGGCGGTCTCGGCCTCTACCTCCGGCGGTCTGCTGGCGGGCAACGGGGCGGTGGCGCAGGCCTTCTCGCATTACGCCGTCAGTGCCGACTACGCGGGAACCTTCACCGCCGGCACCCTGCTCGACATCGACACCAGCGCCTCGCAGGTGACGACCGATGCCCACAGCACCGGGCGCTCGGGCGGGGCCGTGGCCGTGGGGCTGACCATCTCGCGCGCCGGGCAGGACATGACGGCGCCGGAAGACGAGCGCCGTGCCAGCGTCGCCACCGCCATCAACGGCGCCACGCTGGATGCCGGCGAAGTCGATATTTCGACCTCCAACGCCCCCAGCGCGCGGGCCACCTCGGATTCCGGTTCCGGCGGGCTCGTCTCGGGCTCCGGGGCCGAAACCTACGTGATGCTGGATACCGAGACCGCGACCACGCTGGGCGACACCGGCAGCGTCACCGTCACGGCCGATACGCTGCGCCTCTCCACCGGTCAGTCCGCGACGGTCGGCAGCAAGGTGAACACCGTCAGTGCGGCGGCGGTCGGCAAGTCCGGCGCGCTGACCGACACCGACGTCACCACCGCCGTCACGACCCGGATCGGCGGTATGGCGGTGCTGCGGGCCGACACCTTCGACCTCTCCGCCAACAATGCCGTTGCACGGCCCCAGGACGGGTTCAACATCACCTCGGGCTCGGGCGGGGCGCTGGATATTCCGGCGATGCAGAGCACGGTCAACGTCAGTGCCACCACCGACATGATGGTCGACGGCGGCGCGAGGCTTACCCAGACGGGGCTGCTGGGCAACAACCAGACCTTCCAGATCGGTACATACACCGACATGGCCCTGACCGACCGCCAGAAGCTCGATGCAGGCGGGGCCATCGCCATCCCGATCGGCAACAGCCGCGTCACGGTGGACAAGAACGATGCCACCGTCACGATCGGTGCGGCGGAGATCTTCAGCATCGAGGACGTGACGCTCTATTCGGGCGGGGATGCGGCGCTGAAGGCCGAGGTCGACAGCACCTCCTACGGCCTTGCCGGGGCTGCCACCGGGCAGAGCTATGCCACCTACAATGCCGACAACCGTGTTGCGATCGGGGATGGTGCGCGGATCGAGGCGATGAACGACATCCGCATCCAGTCGGGCTACGGCGCGCGCCAGGCACAGTCGGTCACCGTCGATGCGGAGACCCGCGTGTTCAACAAGACGGCGGTTCCGATCCCGACGGATCCGGTCGCCGACGCGGCGGCGCATACCGCCTCCATCGTCGATGTCCAGGAGGGGGCCCAGGTCATCGCGGTGCGCGATGTGTATCTTCTGGCGGAAGAGGGCAGCCGCGATATCACCGGCTACGGGCGCGGAAAGGATCTCTACCGCGAGGTGCTGGCCGAGATCGGCTCGGAGATCAGCGAGGCCTTCGGCGGCGAGCCGGTGAGCCTCGATATCGAGAGCGGCACCTCGACCAACACCTCCGACGACGGCATCCTCGTCGACGGCTACGTGCGCGCCGGATCGCGCAACCGGCAGATCCTGATCCTCGACGAGAACAACCAGCTCGACAACGCGGGGGTGGGCCTGGGCTATACCGACGAGATGGCCGAGGGTATCGAGTACGAGATCCGCGAGGATGTGCTGCTCACCAGCGAGATCCAGGAAAGGATCGACCTGCTGGAGGCCCTGATTGCCGATCCGATCCTCAGCCGGGATGCCGCCGCCGTGGTGGCCTGGGAAGCCGAGCGCGACCTGCTCGTCGCCAGGGCGCTCACGGTCTCGGGCACTGCCGATTTCATCGACCTGGAGGATATCGTCGCCTCCGAGGGCAACATCATCCTGCGCGCCGACTACGTGCACGGCACCGACTTCACTGGCACGCTGGACGCGCCGGGCAATGCCGAGATCATCGTCTATGCCTTCTCGGATGCCTTCATCAACACAAAGGCCATGATCATCCCCGAGAACGCGGGCGGGCGGATCACCTTCAACGACGTGGTGGTGACGACCCCCGCCGATATCGCCGCGCTCTCCGATCCGCTTCGGCCCGGCCCGAGCGAATACAACATGATCTCCGGCGACCAGGCCGGGGAGCCGCTGATCGAGACGGTCACCTATGGTGACGGCTCCATCATCATCGGCGGCAACATCTACAACCCCGACGGGATCGCCCGCTTCAACTCGAACTTCGGCGACCTCGACGTGCGCGCCGACGTCTCCGCCAAGACGGTGCAGCTCTCGGCCGGGCGCGACTTCATCCAGGGCTTCACCCTGGGCTTCACCGAAGTCGACGGCGACCCGCGGGAGATCTACGAATCCTATTTCGACGATGTGGAGGATCTCACCCGCCGCCTCATCTTCGCCGGTTTCGGGATCAGCGCCGCAGAGGGCGAGGACATCATCGTCGATCTCGGCTCGATCACGATCGACGTGGGCGACATGCCCGATTTCCAGCTGGCGCCCCGCCGGGGCCAGATCCGAGCCGGGCGCAACGTCTACATCACCGCCGACAAGCTCAACATCAACGGGCTGATCCAGGCCGGCACCGGCAGCTATGACGTGGTCATCGGCGCCGGGATCGACGCCGACATCGCCGGCCTCAGCAAGACCGGCACAACCGTGCTCTACAATCCGGCGGAACCGGTCAACGACAAGGTGATCCGCAATCCCAACATCACCAGCGACGTCTTCATCGAATACGATCCGACCGGCACAGATGCCGACGGCAACATCACCGGCAAGATCGTGGTCTCGCCGATGGTGGTGCAGGGGGGCATCGTCGAGCTGACCGGCGAGGTCTTCTCGACCGGCGGCGGCGAGATCCGCTCGCTCGACGGTTATGGCCGCATCAACGTGGTGAGCGAGTCCGCGATTCCGATCGAGCTGGGCCGGATCGACGCGGGCGAGCTGGGCGAAGCGGGGCAGGGGCTCGAAGGCGTGGTGCGGATCACCGACACCTCGCGTACGACCGGCGCGGGCGACTTCCTGATCACCGAGTTCCGCCGGGTGGGCAGCCAGTTCCGCCAGCTCGACAACGAGACGTTCGACACGCTCGAGATCGACTTCGACAACGATGGCGCCACCGACGCGACCCGGATCCTGCCGACCAACCTCGTGGCCGCCAGCACCAGCAACGGCGGCCGCAGCGGCGAATACCAGACCCGCGAGAACATCGACCTGGTGATCAACCGCTCCGAGACCGTGAGCCAGACCCGCACCAGCACCCAGACCGACTTCTACTTCTGGGCGCCCCTCAGCGAGTCGGTGGAATCGAAGAGCGGCCCGGTCATCAACAAGGATCTGCCCGCCGAGGTGGCGCCCGGGCTCAACGGTGTCTACCTCGCCGATCGCGATCCCGCGGCCACCTATGCCTACCATTTCGAGGGCCAGCGCTTCGGCTACACCAGCGTCGAAACCTCCCGCACCACGGATGACAAGCGCGTCCTGGGCATCGGCGACGTGGTGACGACGTGGACAACGGTGCAGAGCGCCACCCATCTCTATACCCACCGGCTGAAGGCCGATTACGGCGTGAAGATCACCTTCGACGGGGCCGACACCGGCGGTCTCAGCGTGATCGGCGCCGGCGACATCGAACTGGCCGGTGCGGTGAACAACCAGGTCGGGCACAGCACCATCTCCTCGCTGGGCGGCTCCGTCGTCACCTCCGACGCCTCGGTGCAGCTCACGCTGGGCGACCTCGACGTGAGTGCCTTCGGCGGCCGCATCGACGGCCTTTCGACCGCCTTCCGCGTCGATCAGAGTGCCGGATCGGTGCTCAACGCCATTGCCCGCGACGAGATCAACATCCGTGAGCTCGACGGCGACATGATCGTCGGCGAGGTCCGCACCACCGACCGCACGGCGGCGAGCGGCGCGGACATCAACGGGCAGGTGCGGCTGCAGGCCGAAGGCTCGATCCTGGCGGAGAACGCCAGCTCGCTGGTCACTGGCGCCTCCATCGACTTGCGCTCCACCGATGGCGGTATCGGCACCGACAGCCAGTCGCTGCGCATCCATGAGGACGGCGCCGCGCTGACCGCCCGGGCGCGGAACGACGTGTTCATCGAGGAGACGGTGGGCGACCTGAACCTGCGCACCGTCACCTCCGACACCGGCAGCGTGGAACTGGTGGCCAATGACGGCGCCATCCTCGACCGCAACGACATCGAGCTGCGCGACGCGCGGACCGAGAGCGAATTGGCCGAGCTCTGGCTGAACCAGCTTCAGCTCGACGATCCCGATGCCTCTGGCCGTCGCCAGGCGCAGATCGACGCGCTGAAGGCCGAACGCCGCCGCAGCTACGACGAGTACTGGGCTGCGCGCACTGCCGATGGCGATGCGCCGCAGAGCTTCACCCTCGATCCCGCCATTGCGCAGTCGCTGCTGGATGGCGGCTGGAGCCAGGCGCAGCTCGACGCCTACATCGCCGAACGCGAAGCGCTTTATGCCGCGTGGAATGGCGAGGCGACCTTCGACCCCGATTACGACTACGCGCCCAGCCCCGAAGAGCAGCTTGCCGTCACCGAGGGCATCGAGTGGTCGGAGCAGGAATTGAACGAATGGGTCCGGGCCGGGCTGATCCGGGGCACCGGCGACACCAACGTGCGGATCGAGGATCCCAACGTGAGTGCGGCCGGCGACATCACCCTGATCGCACGCGACGCGGTGGGCGAGTTCCTGCCCGATTTCGTGCTCGGGACCGATCGTGCCGAGAACCTCCGGGTGCTGTCGACCGCCGAGCGCGCGGATGTGACCATCGACGAGACGACCGGGACCGTCACCGTGCGGCAGGCGGAGGATGTGAACTTCGCCTTCACCCGGATCGACACCGAGGGGCGCGCGCTCGGAAACCTGAGGGTTCAGTCGGCCGGGGCCGACATCTTCCTGGCCGCCGAAACCGCCGCCAGCATTGCCGATATCACCACCACGGCCGACATCAGCATCCGCACGGATGGCTGGATCACCGACAACCGGGACGGCACCGCCGCTCTGAACGGCTCGGCGATCATCGTGGAAAGCGGCAACGATGCCCCCATCGGCACCGCCGACGACCCGCTCACCGTGAACGTGGCGGCAGGTGGCTCACTGATCGCAAGAAGCGGGCAGGAGGTGAACATCCACGCCATCGGCGACCTGCCGTTGCAGGAGATCTTCTCCGGTGGCCGGGCGCAGATCACCGCGGCGGGCGCGATCACCGATGATGCCGCAACCGGTGCCGTGCGGGTGCGCGCGGCCGACCTGCTGATCTCGGGCAGCTCCGTGGGCGCGAGTGGCGCGCCCCTGGTGATCGAGATCACCGACAGCGAGGCCGGTGCGCTCGATCTCGAAGCGACCACCGGTGACGCCTTCGTTTCGGCCGAGGGCGGGCTGCGGCTGAGCCGTGCGGAGATCGCGGGCGGCGGGGAGATCACCACAACGGCCTCGCTCTCGCTCATCGGCGACGACACCATCAGTTTCGGCAGCACCGCCGCGCTCGACCTGCTGGCCATGGCTGGCATCGAGGTGACGGACGCCACCGGAACCGATGTCACCGGCGGCGCGCTCACGCTCTCGAGCAACGGCCCGGTCGCGGGGGAGGGCAAGCGCCTGGCCACGGCCATCGCTTCGCTCTCCATCGGGCCTGCGGATCCCCTGGCTCCGCCCGCTGAGAGCCCTGTCTTCATCGAAGAGGCCGACGACCTGGCAATCCTCTCCGTCACCCAGGCGCATGAGGATGCCGATACCGACATCATCGCGGGCGGCACGGTTTCCATCGGGACAGTCTCCAGCGGAGCCGAGTTCAGGCTCGACGCGGGGGCCATCACCGAGGGCCGGATCGAGGCGGAGCGCACGGAACTGGTGGCCGACGGCGGCATTGGCGGCACTACGCCGCTGGATGTGACCACCGGACGGCTCTTTGCCAGCACTGTCGATGGCTCCATCGACATCGGCCTGCGTGATCGGGCCACCGAGGTGGAGCAGATCACCGCGGGCGGGGCAGGGGAGATCACCCTGCGGGCCACCGATGCGCCGCTGACCCTGCTCGAGGGTCCGGGCATCACCACCGAGGGCGGTGCCCTGACGGCCGATGTGACCAGCCTCACGGCCCGGGCGAACATCCTGTCGAACGGCGGGGTGATCACGCTGGAGACGCTCGGCGACTTCAACCAGTCGGCCGGCACCCGCCTGGATGCGGGCGCCGGCACTGTGCTGATCGACGTGGGCGGCGCGATGCAGGTGGCCCAGGTGGCGACGACGAACGCCACGGCAGATGCTCTGCGGCTCACCGTGACGGGCGCGCTCTCGGTCGCGCCGGGGCAGGGGGCCACGCAACTCGTGGCCAACGAGGCCGGCGCGGTGACCACGCTGCGCCTGGGCGCGCTTGTGCCCACCGGCCCGAACGGGCTGGAGGTGGCGCTGGCGGAGCTGGATGCGGTGATCGACAGCGGGGATACACATCTGAACGAAGCGGACGGCATCATCCTCAGCTCCGTGGTGGGGACAGGCGGATTGATCGACATCTTCACCGGCGGCGACACGGTGGTGGAGTACCTCGAAGGCGCCGCCGCCGCGCCGCTGATCGTGTCGTCTTCCGGCGGGTCGATCCTGGGCGACGGTGCGACGCTTTCGGGCGGCGATGTGCGGCTCTTCGCCTTCGGCGGGGCGCTGGCGGGCGTTACCGGCGACACCTTCACCGGTGACACCGTGGCGGGCACCACCCTGCACCTGCTGTCGCGCGACGATCTTCGCTACACCGAGACGGCCGGCGACCTGCGCGTGGGCTTCGCGCTCTCCGACGCCGGCGACCTCGTGCTTTCGGCGCCCGATGGGGCCATGGAGCTTGGCGTGCTCGGGGCAGATGGCGTGCTTTCGCTCGCCGCGGAAGACAGGCTCACGGTGAACATCATCGGCCGGGCGACCGTGGATCTGGCCGACGAGGTGGGACTGCAACTGGTTGCGCCGGAGTTCTACGGCCTGCGCGAGGCCCGGTCTCCCGACACGCTCTCGCTCACTGCCTTCAATCCGGGCAGCGAGATCTATGCCGGGCTGGTGAACGCCAAGCAGAACATCGGGCTCTTCGGAGACATTCTGGACGTCCATCTCTACGACGCCACCGCGGCCGACGGGATGGACCTGGTGATCACCGATGCGGATGGCGATTTCGCCGAGTTTGTCGATGTTCAGTCGATCGGTGACGGGCCTGTGCTGTTCATGTCGGACTTCTTCGACGATGTGCGCCCGCGCACTGCCGGGCGGGACCGCTCGGAGGGCTGGCTGACGCTCAGCCATGGCCGGATCGGCACCGGGCAGCTCACCCATGCGGGCCCGGCGATGATCGGCCAGGATGTCGTGATCAACGGCGATGTCTGGTTCCGCCAGCGCAGCTTCGACATGCTGGCCCAGATCACCTACGACCGGCTCTCGACGGTGGCGGATGTGCAGGTGCTGGCGATCAACGACGGGGCGATGACCTTCGGGATGAGCAACGAGATCATTCTGGTCACCCATGATCCGACGTCGCCGCTGGATGGATCCGGCGGATCGGTGCTGGTGCTGAACCGGCGCCTCGGTGGTGTGGACCTGAACGGCGGCCAGGGCTTTGCCTTCGGCGTGGGCGTGGATACCGACATTCTCGCGTTCCCGTTCACTTTCCGGGGCACGGCGCCCGGGGTGACGCACAACGAGACCCTGCGCCAGATCGACGAGCAGACCGACAGCGAGGGCTTCGTGCTGCCGGGCTTCGTGACCGGAGACAGCGGCGAGGATGGCGCGCTCTGCGTCGTGCGCTACAGCCAGGAGCCCTGCATGGAGCTTTCTCTGAACCTCGGGAGCGAGTGAGGGGGGCTGGCTGGGGTGCCGGGTGGTGAGACGGGCCGTTGGATGGCGGAACGGCTGCTGTTGCTGGCGGCGCGGGAGCGTAACAGCTGCGTTACGGCGTGGCATCCTTTGCGCCTATAATCGGTATTATGTAAATGATTGGAGTTTAGCTTTGTACTGCAAGGCATTGATCTAACGTTCTTCTCTCCATTGGGAGAATGCCATTCAACTTATTCACGAATTAACCAAATACCCTCAAATGGCTGCACAACGGCTTTCCATTCATGGACAAGCTGTGCATGAAACCATAGGTCAAGTTCGGGGATCATGAGGGACGCAGCACGGGGCGCGCTCCGGCTGCAGGTGTGTCGATGCTGGATACGGTGGAAGAGATTGTCGCCTGCCGCGACGTCGAAGAGGTCTGGGCAAGCCTCCGCACGGCCATGGCCGGTCTGGGCTTTCCGCGCCTGCTTTACGGCTTCACCACCCATCGCTCCGGTCAGAACCTCGGCGACCGGCAGGACATCACGATCCTGACCAGCTTCGACAGCGCCTACATGGAAAGTTTCATCGGCGGCGGGCTCTACTCCCATGCGCCGATGATCCGTTGGGGCATCGACAACGTCGGCGCGCGCTCGTGGCGATGGATCACCGAGCGCGCCGAGGCCGGGCTGCTGGAGCCCGAGGAGATGCGCCTTTACGAGCTCAACACGCACTATGACCTGCTGTCCGGGGTGACGCTGAGCTTTCCGCCCTCCAGCCAGCGGACCCGCGCGGGCATCGGCCTGGCACCGGCCTCGGGAACGGACCAGGACAAGGTGGACGCTGCCTGGGACCGCCACGGGCGCGAGATCTGGGCGCTGTGCAACGTGGCCCATCTGAAGATCACCAACCTGCCGCTGCTCAGTGGCCGCCGGCCGATGACGGCGCGCCAGCGCGAGGTGCTGGAATGGGTCGGCGACGGCAAGACCACGGCCGATATCGCGCTCATCATGGGCCTCACGTCTGCCACGGTGGAAAAACACCTGAGGCTCGCCCGCCAGGCGCTTGGAGTGGAAACCACCGCCCAGGCCGTGCTGAAGGCGAGCCTGCTGAACCAGATCTACCAGGTCGAACGGCGGGCCTGAGCGCCGCCGTGCGGCAGGCTCGAGGGGCGGCGTGAAACTACCGTGAAAAAACCTCTACGGCTGCGCGGCACCGCTTCCTTTACCTGAGGGCAATTGGCAATTTGGCGATGTTCCGTGAGTGGTGGCATTAGCCAAGGAACCCGCGGCTGGAGCAGACCCATGATACTGGGAAACTCCGGCGGCACCGGGAAACCGGATCGTCGGCCTGGTGGCGTATTTTCGCCTGCCAGGTCGGCACCCCGGGCGAGACAGCCAGTCCTCATCCCCGAAAAGACACGGCGCAGCTCGTTCGGAACCTGTGGCGTGGCCCTTCCCAGGGGCCGCGCCACAGACGTTTTCGGGCCCCGGTTTTGCCGATCGGCAAAAGAAAAGGGCCGCCGAACGCGCGTTCGACGGCCCCTTCCCTATCGGTTCGGGAGTGTCAGCCCTGGACGGCCTTGGCCACCTCGGCGGCGAAGTCTTCCTGCTTCTTCTCGATGCCTTCACCCACTTCGAGGCGGACGAAGCCGAGGATCTCGACACCCGCTTCCTTGGCGGCCTGGGCCACGGTCAGGTCGGGGTTGATGACGAAGGCCTGGTTGAGCAGCGTGATCTCGCCGAGGAACTTCTTCATCCGGCCTTCGATCATCTTCTCGATGACGGCTTCCGGCTTGCCGCTCTCGCGGGCGATGTCCATCTGGACGGTGCGCTCCTTCTCGACGATCGCCGGATCGAGCTCGGACTCGTTCAGCGCGGCAGGGCGCGGGTCGGCGGCGGCGACGTGCATGGCCACCTGCTTGCCGAACTCCTCGTTCTCGCCGGAGAGCGCCACGAGCACGCCGATCTTGCCCATGCCGGGCGCGGCCGCGTTGTGCACGTAGGACACCACCGAGGCACCCTCGACGGCCGCCATGCGGCGCAGCGACATGTTCTCGCCGATGGTGGCGATCTTGTCGGTGATCACTTCGGACACCGGCTTGCCGCCCATGTCGGCGTTCTTCAGCGCCTCGACGTCGGACACGCCGAGCGCGGCCTTGGCGATGCCGGAGACCATGGCCTGGAACTCGGAGTTCTTGCCCACGAAGTCGGTCTCGGAGTTGACCTCGACGGCCACGCCCTTGCCGCCCTGCACCTCGACGGCCACGAGGCCCTCGGCAGCGGTGCGGTCGGATTTCTTGGCGGCCTTTGCGAGGCCCTTGGTGCGCAGCCAGTCGATGGCGGCTTCCATGTCGCCATCGGTTTCGGTCAGCGCCTTCTTGGCGTCCATCATGCCCGCGCCGGTCTTTTCGCGGAGGTCTTTCACCATTGCAGCGGTAACAGCCATGTCATGCTCCTTCGGGAGATCTTATTGAAAACGGGTCCGGGCGGCTTTAGCACCGCCCGTTTGTCGGTTTGATGACAGTGCGGGCGGGGGCCTTGCGAGCCCCCTGCCCCGGTCTGTCTCAGCTCTCGGCGGCTTCCTCGGCGGGCGCCTCTTCGGCGGCCTTGGTGCCTTCGGCGGCGAGCGCCTCCTCGAGGGCGGCCTCTTCCAGCGCGCCGATGTCGACGCCGGCGGCGCCCATCTGGGCGGTCATGCCGTCGAGGGCCGCGCGGGCGACGAGATCGCAGTAGAGGCCGATGGCGCGGGCGGCGTCATCGTTGCCGGGGATGATGTAATCGACGCCCTCGGGGGAGCAGTTGGTGTCGACCACGGCCACGACCGGGATGCCCAGCTTGCGGGCTTCGAGGATGGCCAGGTCTTCCTTGTTCACGTCGATGACGAAGAGCAGGTCGGGCAGGCCGCCCATCTCGCGGATGCCGCCGAGCGAGGCCTGCAGTTTGGCCTGCTCGCGCTCCATGCCGAGGCGCTCTTTCTTGGTGAGGCCGGCGAAGCCCATCGCGGCTTCCTCGTCGATGGCCTTGAGGCGCTGGATCGACTGGGAGACGGTCTTCCAGTTGGTCAGCGTGCCGCCGAGCCAGCGGTGGTTCATGTAGTACTGCGCGCATTTCTCGGCGGCTTCGGCGATCGGGCGCTGGGCCTGACGCTTGGTGCCGACGAAGAGGATGCGGCCGTTCTTGGCCACGGTCTCGCGCACGACGTTGAGCGCGGCGTCCAGCATGGGGACGGTCTGCGTCAGGTCGATGATGTGGATGCCGTTGCGGTCACCGTAGATGAACTCGCCCATGCGGGGGTTCCACCGCTGGGTCTGGTGACCGAAGTGAACGCCAGCTTCAAGCAGCTGACGCATGGAGAAATCAGGGAGCGCCATGTCCAAATCCTTTTCCGGTTTGCGCCTCGGCGGGGTGTGAGGGCGTTTGCCCAACCGGCGGACCTGTGCGGGATGTCTCCCCGCAAGGCCCAAACCCCGCCTGTGAAGTGAGCGCGCGTATAGAGGGGTTCGCGGGGGTTGGCAACCCCCTTGCCTCCGCCCGCGCACGGGGCGAAAAGACGGGCCATGAGCGCGCCTTCCATCCTCTGCATCGGCTCCGTCCTGTGGGACGTGATCGGCCGCACGCCTGCCTCGATGCGGCTGGGCGCGGATGTGCCGGGGCGGATCACGCGGATCCCGGGCGGCGTGGCGCTGAACATCGCCATGGCGCTGCGGCGTGCGGGGCTGTCGCCGGTGCTGCTCAGTTCGGTCGGACGCGACGGGCCGGGCGACGAGCTGGTGGCGCGCTGCAAGCTGCTGGGGCTGGAGACGGGCTTGCTGCACCGCTCCGACGACCTGCCGACCGACACATACATGGCGATCGAGGGCGCGGGCGGGCTGGTGGCGGCCCTGGCGGATGCACATTCGCTGGAGGCCGCGGGCGACCGGATCCTGGCGCCGCTGCGGGACGGGCGGCTGGGGAGTGCAGAGGCCCCCTACCCCGGGCTGATCGCGCTGGATGGCAACCTGACCGAGACGCTGCTGGCGGAGATCGCCGAGAGCCCGCTCTTCGCGGCGGCCGACCTGCGGGTGGCACCGGCCTCGCCCGGCAAGGCGGAGCGGCTGCTGCCGCTGCTGGGGCATGCGGGCACGACGCTGTATTTGAACCGCGAGGAGGCCGGGCTGCTGGCGCAGCGGGCCTTCGGGGATGCCGAGAGTGCGGCGCGGGCGCTGGTGGCGCGTGGCGCCGGGCGGGTGCTGGTGACCGACGGCGGCGCGGCGACCTGCGATGCCAGTGCCGCGGACTGCTTCGTTGCCACGCCGCCGCCGGTGATGGTGGAGCGTGTGACCGGCGCGGGAGACACCTTCATGGCCGCCCATATCGCCGCGGAGGCCCGGGGAGAGAGCCGGCCCGACGCGCTGACCCATGCCCAGGCCGTGACCGCGGCCTATGTTTCCGGAGAGACCCGACTGTGAAGATGAACAAGACCCCGGAAGTGGCTGACGCACTGGCCGAAAACCGCCCCGTGGTAGCGCTTGAGAGCACCATCATCACCCATGGGATGCCCTATCCGCAGAACGTGGAGACAGCGCGGCAGGTGGAGGATGACATTCGCGCAGCTGGGGCGGTGCCGGCGACCATTGCGGTGCTGAAGGGCGAGCTCTGCGTGGGGCTCGGCGCGGCGCAGCTCGATGCCCTGGGGCAGGCCACCGGCGTGGCCAAGCTCTCGCGGGCCGACATGGCGCATTGCCTGGCGACGGGCGGGACCGGGGCAACGACCGTGGCGGCCACGATGATCGGCGCGCGGCTGGCGGGGATCGAGGTGTTTGCCACCGGCGGAATCGGTGGGGTACATCGCGGGGCGGAGACGAGCTTCGACATCTCGGCGGACCTGCAGGAACTGGCGAAGACGCCGGTGAGCGTGGTGGCGGCGGGGGCGAAGGCCATTCTCGACATCAACAAGACGCTGGAAGTGCTTGAAACGCTTGGCGTTCCGGTGATCACGATGGGGCAGAAAGAGTTTCCCGCCTTCTGGTCGCGCAGCTCGGGCCTGCCCTCGCCGCTCTCGGCGGAGACAGCGGCAGTGGTGGCGGCGGCGCATGTGATGCGCGGCAAGATGGGG
Organism: uncultured Oceanicola sp.; assembly: GCA_964454145.1. GTDB lineage: Bacteria > Pseudomonadota > Alphaproteobacteria > Rhodobacterales > Rhodobacteraceae > Vannielia. The sequence goes on from CAYVQK010000004.1 coordinate 38,323, forward strand.
CTCGAGGGCGGGCAACTGGTGGCCAACCCAATCCCGGCGGAAGCGGAAATCCCGGCCGAAGAGCTGGCGCCGGTGATCGCCGAGGCGCTGGCCGCCGCGGAGGCCGAGGGCATCGCCGCCAAGGCGGTGACGCCCTTCCTGCTCGACCGGATCTTCCACGCAACCGGGGGGCGTTCTCTCACCGCGAATATCGCGCTGGTGCGCCACAACGCCCGGCTTGCTGCCGAAATCGCAGGCGAAATCGCCCGAATCCGCGGTTAATCGGCGCGTTCACCATTCCGTTCCCTTGTCGCGCCCGTCGCGGGCGCATAACTCTGATGCAATCGCCCAAGGAGTGCCCAGCCCACGATGGCCAAGACGCCACCGCACCATGACAATCCGCTCGACCCGAAACCCCACCGGCGCCCCGGTTGGCTTTCCGGGTTGCGCGCGTCGTTCTTCACCGGGCTGGTCGTCGTCGGCCCCGTTGCCGTCACCATCTGGCTGATCTGGACGGTCGTCGGCTGGGTCGATGGCGTGGTGATGCCCTTCGTGCCGGGGGCCTATCACCCCGAGACGCTGATCAACCAGTATTTCAACTGCGAGGGCTGCGAGCCGATCCGGGTGAACATCCGCGGCGTCGGCGTGGTCGTCTTCCTGCTGTTCACCGTCTTCGTGGGCTGGATGGCCAAGGGCTTCCTGGGCCGGTCCTTCCTGCGGTGGGCCGAGGGGCTGGTGGACCGGATGCCCGTTGTCCGCTCGATCTACAACGGGCTGAAGCAGATCGCCGAGACCGTCTTCGCGCAGACCGAGACGACGTTCGACAAGGCCTGCCTCGTGCAATACCCGCGCCAGGGCATCTGGGCGATCGCCTTCATCTCGACCAAGGCCAAGGGCGAGATCGCCAAGCGCACACCGCCCGAGGAAGACATGCTCTCGGTGTTCCTGCCGACCACGCCCAACCCGACCTCGGGCTTCCTGCTCTTCGTACCGCGCTCGGACGTCATCGTGCTCGACATGACGGTGGAAGACGCGGCGAAGCTGGTGATCTCGGCAGGGCTCGTCTACCCGTCGGACAGGATCCCCTCCGCCCTGCCCGCCTCCGCCGCGAAGGCGGTTCGGGAGCGCGAGAAGGAAAAAGGCGCCGCCTGAGGCGCTTGCCACCGTGTAAGCGCATGATTTGCGCCAATTATGCGACAATGCTGCCACATGTTGTGGCCGCACCGAGGCGGGCCGTTGCGAGCGGCGGAAATTATCCTAAGTTGCGGATTGAGCAGGTAAAACTCAAAACAAAGGGAAAAACCCTATGAAACTTCTTGTTGCAGGCCTCCTTTCCGCTGCGCTGACCGGAACCGCCTTCGCGGGCAATCTCGATGCCCCGATCATGGAGCCGACCGTGACCGCCGATGCGGGCCCCTCCCAGGAGCCGCTGGTGAGTCGTGATGCGATCGCCGCGGACACCGCTGCTGCGGGCAGCCACGACATTCTCGTGCCGATCACCGCGCTGGTCCTCTTCGGGGTCGCCCTCGCCAACTGAGCCCCGGCATTCGTGCCGCACAGAGGCCGCCGGGGTGATGCCCGAGCGGCCCTTTCGGCGTTGTCAGGTCTTGAAGGTGCGGCCGAGCCCCTCGCCGTAGATCGCGGCCAGGTCGACCGAGCTTTCCTTGCCGACCTTGCCCGCGTCCTCGTTGAGGAAGCGCGCCGCGGCCCGTCGGCCGGCCTCCTTCAGCTCGCTCATCACGTAGGGGTTGGGCACCGTCTTGGTGGCGACGGAGAGATCGTTCATCAGGTCGTCATCCGAGATCATGTGGACGCGGACGTATTTCATCGCGCCCTCGGGGATGGTGCCGGCGTCGATCAGGCGCTGGACGAAGGCGATGGCGCGCAGCTCGCTCATCAGCGAGGCGTTGAAGCTGATCTCGTTGACCCGGTTGGCGATGTCCTGCGGGGTCTGAGGCAACTCCTCGCGCTCCAGCGGGTTGATGTTGATGATGATGACGTCATCGGGCAGATGCGCCGCGAAGAGCGGGAAGAGCGCCGGGTTGCCGGTGTAGCCGCCATCCCACCAGAACTCGTCGGTCAGGGTCACCGGATCCTTGGCCTCGACCGCGCGGAAGAGCGTGGGCAGGCAAGCGGAGGCCAGGATGACCTCGGGGGTGATCTCGGGGCCCCGGAACACCCGGATGCGCCCGGTGCGCACGTTGGTGGCGGAGACGAAGAAGTCGGGCCCGGAGGCGTGGCAGACGTGGGTGTAGTCGAAGGTTTCGACCACCTTGCGCAATGGGTTGTCGTAGAGCGGGCCGAGGCTGTAGGGCGAGGCGACCCGGGCTGCCGTTTCCTGCATCCAGTAGAGCGGCGAGAACTCGATGAGCTTGCTTACCAGCTCCGCGGGGGGCGCGAAAGGCGCGAGCCAGTGGCTGATCGCGCTGTCGGGGATTGCCCCCATCCGCTCCCAGAGCCAGTCGAGGTTGGCGCGGGCGAAGCGGTTGCCCTCGTCCACGTCGCCCTCGGCGAGGCCGCGCACGAGGCCCGACTTCAACGCCGCGCCATTGACCGCCCCGGCGGAAGTGCCGGAGATCGCCGCCACCTCGAACTCGCCTGTCTCCAGCAGCCTGTCGAGCACGCCCCAGGTGAAGGCGCCATGGGCCCCTCCCCCCTGGAGCGCGAGGTTGACGGCGATTTTCTTCTTCTGCGCCACGTGGTCAGCTCGCCGTCCAGCCACCATCGGCGGAGATCGTCGTGCCGGTGATCTGGGAGGCGTGGTCGGAGCAGAGGAAGACGGCGAGGCCGCCGAGCTGCTCGACGGTGACGAACTCCTTGGAGGGCTGCTTCTGGAGGATGACCTTCTCGACCACCTCGTCCTCGCTCATCTTGTATTCCTTCGCCGTGTCGGGGATCTGCGCCTCGACCAGCGGTGTGAGCACATAGCCCGGGCAGATGGCGTTGGCGGTGATGTTCTCGCGGGCGGTCTCGAGGCCGACGGTCTTGGTCATGCCGACGATGCCGTGCTTGGCGGAGATGTAGGCCGACTTGAAGGGCGAGGCGCGCAGGCCGTGGGCGGAGGCGATGTTGATCACCCTGCCCCACCCGGCCTTGCGCATCATCGGCAGGGCGGCGGCGGTGGTGTGGAAGGCGGAGGTGAGGTTGATGGCGATGATCGCGTCCCACTTCTCGACCGGGAACTCGTCGATCGGGGCTACGTGCTGGATGCCGGCGTTGTTGACGAGGATATCGCAGGCACCGGCCTCTTCGATCAGCTTGCGGCACTCGTCGCCCTTCGACATGTCGGCCTTGATGTAGCGCGCCTCGACGCCGTGGGCCTTGCCGATCTCCTCGGCCAGCGCATGGTCTTCCTTGCGGTCGGTGAACGAGTTGAGCACCACGTTGGCGCCGGCCCCGGCGAGCGCGCGCGCCACGCCCAGGCCGATCCCCGAGTTGGACCCGGTGATGACGGCGGTCTTGCCCTTGAGAGACATCTCTCTTCTCCTTTGTGAAATTCTGTCGGTGCGAAGCATAGATGCTGCACCTGCAAAGGAAACCGGGAATGTCGTGCGACGTTCCCGGTCTGCGTCAGAATGTCGGAGGTTCAGAGCCGGGCGGCGATGGCGGCGGTGTCGATCAGCGAGTGGACGGTGTGGATGAGCCCTTCGCGGAACGCGTAGAAGACGTGCTCGGTGAACTGCACCCGCCGTCCGTTGACCGGCAGGCCGAAAAGCTCGCCCACCGGGGTGCAGTCGAAGCTCAGGCGCGCGGCGATGTGGGGCGGGTCGGCGACGAGATGGGCGATGGTGAACCGCAGGTCGGGAATCGCCCGGAAGTCGCCCTCGAGCATGGCGCGGTAACCGTCGAGGCCGAGGGGCCGGCCATTGTGGCTCGCCGCATCGTGAACGTGACGCCCGAGGTTGGCCCAGTCCTGTGCATTGAGGCAGGCGATATAGGCGTGATAGGCGGCGATGCACTCGGTTCGGGTCACGTGATTTCGCCCCTCAGGCGCGGCCAAAAAAAAGCGCCCGCACAAGGCGGGCGCAAGTTATTGAGGCAGGTTTCATACAGGCAAGAAACCTATCGAGCAGTGCCCCCTTTATACGCGTTTGAGCGCTCATGTCCAAGGTAAAAGTTTGAAAAGGCTGCACTCCGCCGTTAGGATTTCGTTCAAAGAAACAAGGGCAGACAGGGATTGTTGCCAATATGGGCTCCTATTTTTTCCGAACAGCTTCGCGGGTTTGCAGCCTGGTGTTCGCAGTTTCCCTAGGGGGATTCGCGGCCGCCGAGCCGATGCACGGGATCGCCATGTATGGCGAGCCTGCCCTGCCGCCCGATTTCACCGCCCTGCCCTACGTCAATCCGGACGCGCCGAAGGGCGGCGAATACGTGCAGAGCGAGATCGGCAGCTTCGACTCGATGCACCCCTTCATCCTCAAGGGACGGGCGCCCTACGTCTGGCAGCAGTTCGGCTTCGAGACGCTGATGGGGCGCAGCTATGACGAGCCCTTCACGCTCTACGGGCTGCTTGCCGAGACGGTGGAAACCGGGCCGGACCGGGAGTGGGTGGAGTTCCATCTGCGGCCCGAGGCGCGGTTCAACGACGGCTCGCCGGTGACGGTGGAAGATGTGATCTGGTCCTACGAGACGCTCGGAACGCTGGGCCACCCGCGCTACCACACCGCCTGGAAGAAGGTCGAGAGCATCGAGAAGGTCGGTGAGCGCGGTGTGCGGATCACCTTCAACGAGGCCGACAACGAGCTGGCGCTGCTCATGGGGATGCGTCCGATCCTGAAGAAGGCCGACTGGGAGGGGATCGACTTCGAGGAGGCGTCGATGCGGGTGCCGGTCGGCTCGGGCCCCTACATCATCGAGAACATCGACCCGGGCCGCTCGGTGACGCTGAAGCGCAACCCCGACTGGTGGGGCAAGGACTTGCCGTTCAACCGTGGCCAGCACAACTTCGACACGCTGCGCTACGAGTGGTTCGGCGATGGTGACGTGGCCTTCGAGGCCTTCCGCGCGGGCGAGCTCAGCTACAACCGCGAGAACAACGTGGCGAAGTGGAACAGCTCCTACGACTTCCCCGGCGTTCAGTCGGGCGACGTGGTGAAGGCGATGATCCCCCATCAGCGGCCTTCGGGCATCACCGGGCTCGTCATGAATACCCGCCTGCCCCTTTTCGCGGACTGGCGGGTACGGGAGGCGATGATCCTGGCGTTCAACTACGAGTTCATCTCGGAGAAGCTGAACGACGGCGGTGATCCGCGGATCTGCTCCTACTTCTGCAACTCCGAGCTCGCCATGGAGCCCGGGCCTGCGACGGGCAAGGTGGCCGAACTTCTGGCGCCCTTCGCCGCCGACCTGCCGCCGGGCACGCTTGAGGGCTACACCTTGCCCGAGGGAGACGGCAGCGTGCGCAACCGCGCCAATATCCGCGCCGCGATGGACCTGCTGAACGAGGCGGGCTGGAGGGTGGATGACGCGGGCGTGCTGCGCAACGAGGCGGGCGAGGCCTTCACCTTCGAGATCCTGCTCCAGAGCGGCGCGCCGCAGCCCGCCAATATCGCCGAGCTCTACGTCGAGGCACTGAAGCGGCTGGGGATGCAGGTGACGATCGAGGCGATCGACCGGGCGCAGTACAAGGAGCGCACCGACGCCTACGACTTCGATATGACCTGGTACACCCGCGCGCTCAGCATGTCGCCCGGCAACGAGCAGATCCTCTACTGGGGCAGCCAGGGCGTGACCGAGCCGGGCAGCCGCAACTGGATGGGCATGAACTCCCCCGCCGCCGAGGCGATGGTGAAGGCGATGCTGGAGACGGAGGACCGCGAGGTGTTCCTGGCCGCGGTGCACGCGCTCGACCGGGTGCTGACGGCGGGGCGCTACGTGATTCCGATCTGGTACAGCCCCGAGGCGCGGCTCGCCTTCAAGAAGGAGATGCACTACAACGCCGACCACCTCCCGATCTACGGCGACTGGGCCGGCTTCCTGCCGGACGTCTGGTGGTGGGAGGAGCAGTGATCCGCCCTGCCCTGCTGGCGCTGGTGATGGGCCTGCAGGTGCTGCCTGCCGCATCGGAACCCATCGAGATTCCCGGGCCGGAGGGGCCGCTTCAGGGCGAGCTCCTGCTGCCCGAGGGCGCGCGCTCGGGCGTGGTGATCGTGCCGGGCTCGGGGCCGATCGACCGGGACGGCAGGTTTTCCACCGGGCGCGGGGCGCTGAGCTACAGGCTGCTGGCGGAGGCGCTGGCGGCGGAGGGCGTGGCGAGCGTGCGGATCGACAAGCGCGGGCTCTTCGGCAGCAAGGCGGCGATCGCCGACCCGGAGGCGGTGACAGTGGAGGCCTATGCCGCGGATGTCGCCGGCTGGGCGCAGGCCCTGGCCGGGCGGCTGGGGCGGGATTGCGTGTGGCTGGCGGGGCACTCGGAGGGCGGCCTGATCTCGCTCGCGGCGGCCTCCGGCGGGGCGTCCGGGGTCTGCGGGCTGGTGCTGCTGGCGGCGCCCGGGCGGCGGCTTTCGGTGATCCTGCGCGAGCAGCTCGCCCGGCAGCCCCAGGCACGGGCCTATGACGACGAGATGGAGCGCATTCTCTCGACGCTGGAGCGCGGCGAACGGGTGGATATCGAGACCCTCAGCCCGGCGTTGCGCCAGCCCTGGCGCGACAGCATCCAGGGCTTCCTGATCAACCTCTTCTCCAAGGATCCGGTGGCGCTGGCGCGGGCCTATCCCGGCCCGGTGCTGGTGATCCAGGGCACGCGGGATGCGCAGATCACCCCGGTGGATGCCGCGGCCCTCGCCGGGGCCGCTCCGCAGGGCGTGCTGCGGCTGTTTCCGCTGATGACCCACATGCTGAAGGACGAGGTGGCGGGCGCGCCCTATGCCACCTACGAAGACCCCGATCTGCCGCTCACCGCCGGGCTTGCGCAAACGATTGCCGAGTTCACCCGGGAAGGCCGTTAACTTGCTGTTATACAAGCGTGGTTAGCCTCCCTGACCATCAACCGTGACGCGAATTGATGGGAATCGGCAAATGCGCTACGCTCGGGACGACTTGGGAGGACAATCGATGGCCTGGAAGCAGCTCTTCGAGAACTGGGCGGACGCCCTGCCGAAGATCGTCGGTCTTTATCCGCATGTGGACCCTGTGGCGCTTCAGAGGTTTCGCGGCAACCGCACGCTCTTTGTCGCCTATCTCGCCGCCACACATGACCTGACCCTGCGCGAAGCCGACGAGGGGGTGAACGACATGCTCCTGCGGTTCGGCTCCAGCGACGGCGACTGCCAGGAAGCCGCCTAGCCCTAGCCCAGCGACGTGACCCAAAGGATCGTGGCATCCTCGTCGCTCACCGACACCACGTTGTGGCCCATGGTGGCGTCGTAATAGGCGCTGTCGCCGCGGCGCAGCTCCACCGGGGCATAGAACTCCGTGTAGAGCGTGATGACCCCGGTCAGCACGTAGAGAAACTCCTCGCCGTCATGGCGCACCCAGCCGTCGAACTCCTCCATCCTGCGGGCGCGGATGCGGGCGCGGTAGGGGAGCATCTTCTTCTGGGTGAGCTGCGAGGCGAGCAGGTCGTGCTCGTAGGTGGGGGTGAGCTGGTGGTCGCCCTCGCCGGACTTGGTGACGGCCATGCGGCCGTTGACCTTCTCTTCACTAGGCGGCGTGAAGAGCTGGGGCAGCGAGATCTTCAGCCCCTCGGCCAGCTTCTTCACCGCATCATAGGTGGGCGACATCTGGCCGTTCTCGATCTTCGACAGGGTCGAGCGGGCGAGACCGGCCTGGCGCGCGGCCTGCTCCAGCGTCCAGCCCTGGGCGGTGCGCAGCGCACGGACGCGCTCGCCTAGGTCGAGCGGCGCGGCCTCGGCCTGCTGGCCGCTCTCCCGCGCGATGCGGATCAGGCTTTTCGGATCGGCTCCCATGACGCGGCGGTTTAGGGCCGGGCGCGATGGCTTGCAAGAGCCGCGAGCGGGCGCTAGCACATTGCACATGAGCGCCCCCTGCCCCACCCCCTTCAACATGGCCGCCTATGTGCTTGGCGCGGCTGATAAAACCCCGTCCAAGACCGCGCTGGTCATCGCCGGCGCGAGCAAGGCGCAGCGTTGGCGCTACGGCGAGATCCGCGCTCATGTGGCGGGCATCGCGACGGGGCTGATGGAGCGCGGGCTGGTGCCGGGTGACCGGGTGCTGCTGCGGCTGGGGAACACGGTTGAGTTTCCGCTGGCATACCTCGGCGCGATCTGGGCCGGGCTGGTGCCAGTGCCGACCTCTGCCGCCCTCACCGTGCCCGAGATCAGCGCGATTGCCGCCGAATTGCGGCCCGCGCTGGTGATCGCCGGCGAGGGCGTGCCCCTGCCCCAGCACCCTGCCCCGGTACTGCCGGAAGCCGCGCTGCATGAGATGCGGGGCGAGGTCGCGCCCGAGATGGGTGACCCCGACCGCCTGGCCTACATCATCTACACCTCCGGCACCTCGGGCCGACCGAGGGGCGTGATGCACGCCCATCGCGCCGTCTGGGCGCGGCGGATGATGTGGGAGGGCTGGTACGACCTGCGCGAGGACGACCGGCTGCTGCACGCGGGGGCCTTCAACTGGACCTACACGCTGGGCACCGGCCTGATGGACCCCTGGGCGCGCGGGGCGACGGCGGTGATCCCGGCGGCAGGCACGGCACCGCAGCAGCTGCCGCTGCTTCTGGCTCGCCACGATGCCACGCTTTTTGCAGCCGCCCCGGGGGTTTATCGGCAGATGTTGAGGCAGCATGAGCGGATCAGTGCGCCGAAACTGCGGCACGGGCTTTCTGCCGGGGAGAAGCTGCCCGAGGCGCTGCGGATGGCCTGGGAGACGGCGACCGGCACGGGCGTTTACGAGGCGCTCGGCATGTCGGAGTGTTCCACCTATGTCTCCGCCAGCCCGGCCCGGCCCGCGCCCGCAGGCGCCACGGGCTATCCGCAGCCCGGGCGGCGCATCCGGGTGGGCGACGACGGGCAGATGGCCATTCACCGCTCCGACCCGGGCTTGATGCTGGGCTATCTCGATGCGCCCGAGGAGACGGCGGCGCGCTATGATGGCGAGTGGTTTCTGACCGGCGATACGGTCGCCGAAGGGCCAGATGGGGCGATCACCTACCTCGGCCGCAACGACGACATGATGAATGCCGGCGGGTACCGGGTGTCGCCGCTGGAAGTGGAGGCGGCGATCACGACGCACGCACAGATCAGCGCCGCGGCGGCGGTGGAGCAAGAGGTGAAGCCCGGAACCACCGTGATCCGGTGCTTCTATGTCGCCCCCGAAGACATTGATGAAACGGCGCTTTCCGAGTTCGCTGCCGGGTGCCTCGCGCGTTACAAGTGCCCCCGGATCTTCACCCGGATCGAGACGCTGCCCGCCAATGCCAACGGCAAGGTGAACCGCACGCTCCTGCGCAATCGCCCGCTCGACCCTGCGTAGGCGCACGGCATTCGCTCTTCCCACGGGCGCGCGGGCGTGACACATGAGGGCATGATCAAGCTCGACATCTTCTCCGATCCGATCTGCCCGTGGTGCTTCATCGGCAAGACCCTGCTCGACAGGGCGTTGGCGGAGGCCCCGCAAAACCCCTTCACCATCGAGTATCATCCGTTTCAGCTGAACCCCGACATGCCCAAGGGCGGCATGGATCGGGCGGACTATCTCGAGGCCAAGTTCGGCGGGAAGAAGGGCGCGGTGGAGGTCTATGGCCGGATCGCGGAGGCCGCCGAGGAGGCCGGGCTGATGCTGAACTTCGCCGCCATCGAGCGCACGCCGAACACGCTCGACGCGCACAGGCTGATCCATTGGGCCGGGCTGGAACAGCGGCAAATTCCCGTGGTTTCAATGCTGTTCGATGCCTACTTCATGCAGGGGCGCGACATCGAAGACCACGAGGTGCTTGCCGATATCGCCGACTCGGCGGGCTGCGACGCGGCGGTGATCCGGCGGCTTCTGGCCACCGATGCCGATGCCGACGACATCCGCGCCCGTGATGCCCATGCCCGCGAGCGCGGCGTGACCGGCGTTCCGACCCATATCATCGCCAACCAGCACGTGGTGCCGGGCTGTCAGCCGCCCGAGCTCTGGCTGAAGCTCATCGACGAGATCAACAGCCAGATCGGATCCATCCAGTGAGCCTTGCGGAGGGCGCCGCGCCGGAGCGGAGGCTGAGCCGGACGGAGTTTACCGCCCTCATGGCGATGCTCTTCGCCACCATCGCCTTCTCGACCGACGCGATGCTGCCCGCGATGCCCACCATCGTGGCGGAGTTGACGGCGGATGCGCCGAACCGGGCGCAGCTCATCATCACCTTCTTCATGCTGGGCATGGGGATCGGCACGCTGGTGACCGGCCCGCTGTCGGATGCCTTCGGCCGCAAGCCCACCATCCTTGCTTGCGCGGGGCTCTACATCGGCGGGTCGGTGCTGGCCTGGGCCGCGCCTTCGCTCGAGCTCCTGCTGGCGGCGCGGGTGCTGCAGGGCCTCGGCGCGGCGGGGCCGCGGATCGTGGGGCTCGCGATCGTGCGCGACCAGTATGCGGGCCGCGAGATGGCCCGGATCGTGAGCTTCATCTTCCTCGTCTTCTCGCTCTTCCCCGCCTTCGCGCCGCTCATCGGCCAGGGCATCATCGGGCTCTTGGGCTGGCGCTCGATCTTCCTGATGTTCGTGCTCTTCATCGGCATCTCCTCGCTCTGGCTGTTCTTCCGCCAGCCGGAAACCCTGCCCCGAGCGGCGCGGGTGCCGTTCCGGGCGGACACGCTCTGGGCCAACATCCGGATTGTGGTGTCGAACCGGACGGTGCGTTTCACCATCGCGGTGCAGGTCTTCATCTTCGCGCAGCTCCTGACGATCATCTCGACCACCCAGCCGGTGTTCGACACGGTGTTCGACAAGGAAGAGAGCTTTCCGGTCTGGTTTGCGGTCATCGCGCTCTGCGCCAGCACGTCGAGTTTCGTGAACGCGCGCTTCGTGATGACGGTGGGAATGCGAGGCATGGTGATGCGGGCGCTGGTGGCGGTGTCGTGCATCACCGCCGTGGCATTGGTGGTGACGAGCCTGGTGCCCGAGGCCTCGACTGTACACTTTGGCGTTTACGCGGTCTGGATCACCACGATCTTCTACCAGATGGGCCTGACCATGGGGAACCTGAACGCCCTGGCGCTGGAGCCGATGGGCCGGCTGGCGGGCACGGCGACCTCGGTGATCGGGGCGCTGGCCACGGCCTGCGCGGTGGTGGTGGGCACACCCATCGGGCAGTTCTTCGACGGCACGACCACGCCGATCATCCTGGGCTGCCTGATCTGCGGACTCATCGCGCTTGGCCTGATGGTGCTCTTCGGCAAGACAGAAGATCGCGCCAGCGCAGAGGTTTAGGCGGCCTTCTTCACCTTCTCGGCCAGGTCGCGGGCAATGGCGAAAGCGCCCTTGATCTTGTCCGACGCCTTCTCCCAGTCGCGCCGCACAACCAGCTTGTTGTCGCGGATCTTCGCCATCCCGCCCTGCGCCTGGATGAACTCCACGAGCCCCGCCGGGTTGGCGAACTTGTCGTTGTGGAACTGGACGGTGCCGCCCTTGGGGCCTCCGTCGAGCTTGGCGATGCCGGCGCGCTTGCACATCGCCTTGATGCGGACGATGAGCATGAGAGTGTTCACCTCTTTCGGGAGTGGCCCGAAGCGGTCGATCAACTCGGCGGCGAAGCCCTCGAGCTCCACCTTGGTGGTGAGCGAGGACAGGCGGCGGTAGAGCCCGAGGCGCACATCAAGATCGGGTACGTAAGTCTCCGGAATCAGGACAGGAACGCCGAGGTTGATCTGCGGCGCCCATTGCCCGTCGTCATCCAGCAGCCCCTCGGCCTGGCCGGAGCGGATCCTGGCGATCGCGTCTTCCAGCATCGACTGGTAGAGTTCGTAGCCCACTTCCTTCACATGGCCCGACTGCTCCTCGCCCACGAGGTTGCCGGCGCCGCGGATGTCGAGATCCTGGCTGGCCAGCGTGAAGCCTGCGCCGAGGCTGTCGAGCGAACCCAGCACCCGCAGGCGCTTCTGGGCGCTGTCGGTGAGCGGGATGCGGGGCCGCGTGGTGGGATAGGCGTAGGCGCTCGTCTTGGCGCGGTCGACGCG
>CAYVQK010000004.1:50426-54131 GCA_964454145.1 uncultured Oceanicola sp.
ATCTGGTAGAGCTGCGCCAGGCCGAACATGTCGGCGCGGTGGACGATCATGGTGTTGGCGGTGGGGATATCGAGCCCCGACTCGACGATGGTGGTGGCCAGCAGAATGCCGAACTTGCCGTCGTAGAAGGCGTTCATCTTGTCGTCGAGCTCGCCGGCCGCCATCTGACCGTGCGCCACCACGTAGCTCACCTCGGGCACCTGCTCCTTCAGGAACTCCTCGATCTCGGGCAGATCCTTGATGCGCGGCACCACGTAGAAGCTCTGCCCGCCGCGGTAGTGCTCACGCAGAAGCGCCTCGCGCACCGTGACCGGGTCGAACTCCGACACGTAGGTGCGGATCGCCAGGCGGTCGATCGGCGGGGTGCCGATGATGCTGAGATCCCGGACACCTGTGAGCGAAAGCTGAAGCGTGCGCGGGATCGGCGTGGCGGTCAGCGTGAGCACGTGCACGTCGGAACGCATCTCCTTCAGCCGTTCCTTGTGGCCGACGCCGAAGTGCTGCTCCTCGTCGATGATGAGCAGGCCGAGATCCTTGAAGCGGATCGTCTTTGCCAGAACGGCATGGGTGCCGATGACGATATCCACCGTGCCATCTGCCAGGCCCTTGCGGGTCTCGGCGGCCTGCTTGGCGGCCACGAAGCGGGAGAGCTGGCGCACCTTGAGGGGGAAGCCGCGGAAGCGGTCGGCAAAGCTCTTGGCGTGCTGGCGGGCGAGCAGCGTGGTGGGCGCGATCACGGCCACCTGCTTGCCCTGCATCGCGGCCACGAAGGCCGCACGCATCGCCACCTCGGTCTTGCCGAAGCCCACGTCGCCGCAGACGAGCCTGTCCATCGGGCGTCCTGCCTCGAGGTCTTCCAGCACCTCGGCAATGGCCTTCAGCTGATCGTCGGTCTCGGTGTAGGGGAAGCGGGCGGAGAACTCTTCCCAGGCGTGGGGGACGGGCTCGAGCACGGGCGCCTTGCGCAGCAGCCGCTCGGCGGCGGTGCGCATGAGTTTCTCGGCGGCGATCCGGATGCGCTCCTTCAGCCGCGCCTTCTTGGCCTGCCAGGCGCCTCCGCCCAGCTTGTCGAGCAGCCCTTCCTCGTGGCCATAGCGCGAGAGCAGCTCGATGTTCTCCACCGGCAGGTAGAGCCGCGCCTGCTCGGCATATTCGAGGTGGATCATCTCGTGGTCGGCGCCGAGCGCGTTGACCACCTCGAGCCCCATGTAGCGGCCCACGCCGTGATCGACGTGCACCACGAGGTCGCCGGGAGAGAGGCTTTGCGCCTCGGTCAGGAAGTTCTCGGCGCGGCGCTTGCGCTTGGGGGCGCGGATGAGGCGGTCGCCCAGCACGTCCTGCTCGGAGATCACGGTGAGGCCGGGCTCGGTGAAGCCATGCTCCAGCGGCCAGATCGCGAGGAAGACGCCGCCGCGCCCCTCGGGCACATCGCGCCAGTCGGTGATGGGGGTGGCCCCCTGCAGCCCCTCGTCGGCCATGAGGCCCGAGAGTCGCTCGCGGGCGCCTTCCGAGTAGGAGGCGATCACCACCTGGCCCTCGCGGCGCCGCGCCTCAATATGATCCTTCAAGGCGCCGAAAAGGCTGAGGGATTCCTGCTGGCGCTCAGGCGAGAAGTTGCGGCCGATACGGCCGCCGGCATCGAGTACTCCGGGGCCGGTGCCCTGCGGCAGCGGGCTGAGCTGAATCACCCGGCGGCCCTGCATCGCCGCCTCCCAGGCGGCATCGTCGAGGTAGAGCCCCTTCGGCGGCGCGGCCTTGTAGCTGCCGCCCATCCGGGCCTTGGAGGTGGTGGCCTCGCGGCGGTTGTCGTAACTGTCGACGATCCCTTCCCAGCGGGCGAGGCGGGCGGCGGTGAACTGGTCGTCCAGCATCACGCTCGCGCCCGGGAGGTAATCGAACAGCGTGTCGAGCCGCTCGTGGAAGAGCGGCAGCCAGTGCTCGAAGCCCGCGTGCTTGCGGCCCGCGCTGATCGCCTCGTAGAGCGGGTCATCGGAGCCGGCGGCGCCGAACTCGATGCGGTAGTTCTGGCGGAAGCGGGTGATCGAGGCGTCGTCGAGCACCACCTCGGAGGCAGGCGAAAGCTCGATTCGGGTGAGCTTGTCGGTGGTGCGCTGGGTGGCCGGATCGAACCGGCGGGCGCCATCGAGCACGTCGCCGAAAAGGTCGAGCCGTACCGGCCCGCCCTCGCCGGGCGGGTAGATGTCGATGATGCCGCCGCGGATGGCGAAATCGCCCGGCTCCAGCACCGTGGGCGCCTGCGAAAAGCCCATGCGGACGAGAAACGCCCGGAGGGCCTGCTCGTCCACCCGCTCGCCCACGTTGGCGACGAAGCTGGAGGCCGCCACCAGCGATTTCGCCGGCACCCGCTGGGTTGCCGCGTTGAGCGTGGTCAGCACCACCACGCGGCCGGTGACGCCCGAGGCCAGGGCCGAGAGCGTGGCCATGCGTCGGGCGGAGATGTCGGGGTTGGGGGACACCCTGTCATAGGGCAGGCAGTCCCAGCCCGGAAACTCGATCACCGCCACGTGCGGAGCGAAGAAGGCGAGTGCCGCCCGCATTTCGGCCAGGCGCTTGTCGTCGCGCGCGCAATGCACCACCGGCGCCCCGCGCTCGAGCTCGCGGGCGATCAGCAGGGCGTCGAATCCCTCGGGCGCGCCGCCCAGAGTTATGCGCGTCGTGTCACTCATCAGGAGGACTGACCTACCCTGCGGGGAAGGGAAGTCAACCTGCCCCATTTCACGTCCTGAATTAGCCCGGTCCTGCGGGGGCATCGCTCCCTTGCGCCGCCCGCCTCAGATCGCGCCGATCGAGAGGTTCTGGAACATGCCCCAGAGCGCGGTGACGAAGATCGAGAGCATCCCGATCACCTGGGTGGTGAAGCGGTGGCGGTGCATCCTGTCGTAGAGGCCGGCGCCATCGGCGGCGCGGATGCCGCGGGCGCAGCGCACGCCGAGGCCGAGCACGATGCTCATCGGCGCGGCCAGCAGGAACACGGCCTGGGAGAATTCGCTTTCGTACCAGAAGCCGAGGATGGCGAGCGAGGAGAGGGTGAAGAAGCTGATCCCCACCAGCCAGAGCCCGGCCTGGTCTGCGATGTAGAGAATGCGGTTCACGTTCACCCGCACCATGTCGTGCAGGTCGGCCTCGGCCTCGCCCCCGGTGCGGCGGGCGCGCTGGACGAGATCCCAGGGCACGCCCAGCACGAAGTGCGAGGAGGTCGACCACATGACCGCAAGCGCGATCCAGTACCACAGGTTGGAGAACGACCGCATGTCGATCAGCTCGAATACGGTCTCGTACCAGTCCAGCACCTGTTTCTGCCCCTTTGACCTTGACCGGCCTGTTGTCGAAGTTGGCGCAATCTAGCCGCCTCTGCCGGGAATGGAAGCCTTGTCGCGGCCCAAAATCCGTGGCACGGCCCTTCTGTGACTGAAAAACGAGGCAATGACATGCGTCCCACCGTCGCCCCCTACCCTGCCGCCCGCCTGCGGCGCACCCGGACCACGCCAGCACTCCGCGGGCTGGTGCGGGAGAATTGCGTGACGGTGGACGACCTGATCTGGCCGGTGTTCCTGCGCGATGGCGAGGGCGAGCGCACGGCGGTGCCCTCGATGCCGGGCGTCGAGCGGCTGACGGTGGACCTGGTGGCGGAGGCCGCGCAGCAGGCGGCCGAACTGGGCATCCCCGCGATCTGCCTCTTTCCCT
>CAYVQK010000004.1:54172-54598 GCA_964454145.1 uncultured Oceanicola sp.
ACACCGGCCCCGAGGCGCGCACCGAGGATTGCGCCATGGCCTGGGATCCGGACAACCTGACCAACCGGGCGATCCGGGCGATCAAGTCGGCGGCACCGGAGGTGGCGGTGATGACCGACATCGCGCTCGACCCCTACAACATCAACGGCCATGACGGCTTTGTCGTGGAGGGCGAGATCGTCAACGACGAGACGGTGGAGGCGCTGGTGAAGATGGCGCTGGCCCAGGCCGAGGCGGGCGCCGACATCCTTGGCCCCTCCGACATGATGGACGGTCGGATCGGCGCGATCCGGACGGCGCTGGAGGCGGCGGGGCACCGCAACGTGTCGATCCTCAGCTATGCCGCGAAGTATGCCTCGGCGTTCTACGGACCGTTCCGAGATGCGGTGGGGGCCTCCGCCGCGCTGACCGGCGACAAGAACACCT
>CAYVQK010000005.1:0-20431 GCA_964454145.1 uncultured Oceanicola sp.
AGGGCACGGGCCGGGACAAGCGCGCCGAGCCCGTCGTGCCAGATCCGGTGCTGTGGCGAGACGGCGAGATCGCGCGCGGGGGAGCCCGGGCCGAGCGCATGGGCGCGCAGGCGGACGGGCTTGCGCGAACGCTCCGCGCCGAGGTGCACACGGCTCTTCAGCAGCAGGGCGACGGGCAAGGTGCCGCCGGTGGCGAGTGAAACGGCGTCGCCGGGGTTCAGCCGCCGGGCTTCCTGCCAGCCGTCCGGCGTGGCGATCCGGGTGCGGGCCTCGAAACAGGCGGGCATCGAACTTCCGTACTGGGTCGTGCCCAGGTAGCCCTCCCACGTGTTCAGCACCGTGAGCGGCGTGCCGAAGGGCGGCATCGGCGGGCCGTGGATGGCGAAGGCGCCGATCTGCCAGGGATCGCCGGTGAAGGACACGGCGGAGATGTAGTAGCTGGTGCCGACACTGTCCTGCACCTCCATCAGGTACTCGGCCTCGATGATGGCGCCGTCGGCGTAGGGCGTGCCGTTGACGGTGTAGGCGCCAACCAGCGTCTGTGGCTCAGGGTCGTCATCGTCGAAGGTGGTGTCGTTGGGGTCGTTCACCGTCACTACCCGGGAGGCCGCGCCGGGCGAGATGGTGATGGTGCTGACACCCGGCGTGTACTGCCCGCCGTGGGGCACGGCGAAATCCTCACCGCTGGTGGCAATGTCCGACATGTCGAACAGGTGGATGTCGTATGTGGCCATGTCCGGCTCGCGCTGCGCTGCGCGGGCCGGTCTAGCGTGGCAGGGTTAATTCCGGGAGTTCACCCGCACTTGGAATGCCCGCACGAGGTGCACGTCATGCAGCCTTCGACCATCTGCATGGTGAACTGGCCGCAGGAGGGGCAGGATTTGCCGCGGGGGGTGCCGATGGAGACGACCTGGGCCTGGGGGTCGGACTTGAGGCCCATGCCCTCGCCGGCGATGAAGCCGATGGCGATGAGGTGACGCTCGATCACACCGCCGATGGCCGCGAGGATCGAGGGCACGTATTTGCCCTGCATCCAGGCGCCGCCGCGGGGGTCGAACACGGCTTTCAGCTCTTCGACCACGAAACTCACGTCACCGCCGCGCCGGAACACGGCGGAGATCATCCGGGTGAGCGCGACGGTCCAGGCGAAGTGCTCCATGTTCTTGGAATTTATGAAGACTTCGAAGGGGCGGCGCTGGCTGCCCACCACCACGTCGTTGATGGTGATGTAGATGGCGTGCTCGCTGTCGGGCCACTTGAGCTTGTAGGTCGCCCCTTCGAGCGCCTGGGGCCGGTCGAGCGGCTCGGAGATGTAGATCACCTCGCCGTCGCGGTCGGGCTTGGGGGCCTCCTCGGTCTTCTCGGAGACGGAGAGGACGGAGCCGGTGACGTCGTTCGGGCGGTAGGTGGTGCAGCCCTTGCAGCCGGTCTCGTAGGCCTGGAGGTAGATGTCCTTGAAGGCCTCGAAGCTGATGTCTTCGGGGCAGTTGATGGTCTTGGAGATCGAGCTGTCGATCCATTTCTGTGCCGCTGCCTGCATCTTGACGTGCTCGGAGGGCGGCAGGGTCTGGGCGTTGGTGAAATGGTCGGGCAGGGGTGCGTCGCCCTTCAGGTCGCGCCACATTTGCACCGCGTAATCAACCACTTCCTCCTCGGTGCGCGAGCCGTCGGGCTGGAGCACCTTGCGGGTGTAGGCGTAGGCGAAGACGGGCTCGATGCCGGAGCTGACGTTGCCGGCGTAGAGCGAGATGGTGCCGGTGGGAGCGATGGAGGTGACCAGCGCGTTTCGGATGCCGTGGGTGCGGATCGCCTCGCGCACGTCGTCGTCCATCCCCTGCATGGTGCCGGAGGCGAGGTAGGGCTCGGCGTCGAAGAGGGGGAAGGGGCCCTTTTCCTTCGCCAGGTCGACGGAGGCGAGGTAGGCGGCGCGGGCGATGGCCTTCAGCCAGGCCTCGGTCTGGGCGGCGGCCTCGTCGGAGCCGTAGCGGAGGCCGATCATCAGCAGCGCATCGGCCAGGCCGGTCACGCCGAGACCGATGCGGCGTTTGGCCTGCGCCTCGGCGGCCTGTTCGGGCAGCGGGAAGCGGGAGGTGTCGACCACGTTGTCCATCATCCGGACGGCGGTGGCGGTGAGCTTCGCCAGCGCCTCGGTGTCGATCTTCGCCCCGTTTTCAAAGGGTTGGGTGACGAGCCTTGCGAGGTTGATGGAGCCCAGGAGGCAGGCGCCGTAGGGCGGCAGGGGCTGCTCGCCGCAGGGATTGGTGGCCGCGATCGTCTCGACGTAGTTCAGGTTGTTCATCGCGTTGATGCGGTCGATGAAGATCACGCCGGGCTCGGCGTAATCGAAGGTGGAGCGCATGATGCGGTTCCACAGGTCACGGGCCTGGACGGTGTGGTAGACCTTGTCGCCGAAGGTGAGCTCCCAGGGACCATCGGCTTTGACGGCTTCCATGAATGCGTCAGTTACTAGCACCGAGAGGTTGAACATTCGTAAACGGGCAGGGTCCGACTTGGCGGCGATGAAGGCCTCGATGTCGGGGTGGTCGCAGCGCATGGTGGCCATCATCGCGCCGCGACGGGAGCCGGCAGACATGATGGTGCGGCACATGGCATCCCAGACATCCATGAAGGAGAGCGGCCCTGAGGCATCGGCGGCGACGCCCGAAACGGCCGCGCCCTTGGGGCGTATGGTGCTGAAATCGTAGCCGATTCCGCCGCCCTGCTGCATCGTCAGCGCGGCCTCCTTCAGCATGTCGAAGATGCCGCCCATCGAGTCGGGGATGGTGCCCATGACGAAGCAGTTGAACAGGGTCACGGCGCGGGCGGTGCCGGCGCCGGCGAGGATGCGGCCGGCGGGGAGGTATTTGAAGTCGGAGAGGGCCTCGTAGAACTCTTCCTCGCGGGCCTTCGCGTCGGTCTCGCCTTCGGCCAGCGCCCGGGCGACGCGGCGCCAGCTGTCTTCCACCGTCTCGTCGATCGGCGTGCCGTCGGCCTTCTTGAAGCGGTATTTCATGTCCCAGATGGCTTCGGCGATCGGGGCGGAAAAGGCGGTCATCGGCATGGTCCCGGAGAGTGCAGAGAGGGCGGACAATAGGGCGAGGGGCGGGGGTGTTCAACACCCCGTCAGGGCGGCTGGCAGAATCGGGGGCGGAAGATTAGGCTACCACATCATGGGTGAACATTCAAAGAACGTCATACATCTGGTCAAGCTCTGTGTCGGTGTCGACACGCTGGAGCAGCTCGAGGATTGGCGCGCGAAGCGGCGGCGGGAGACCGGCGAGGCGACCTCGCGGCATGTCACCCGGATGTGGCCGAAACAGGAGGAAAAGCTGCTGAACGGCGGCTCGCTCTACTGGGTCATCAAGGGGGTGATCCAAGCGCGGCAGGAGGTGCTGCGGCTGGACGAGGTGGAAGGCGGCGACGGGATCCGGCGCTGCGGAATCGTGCTGGCGCCGGACCTCGTGCGGGTCGCGCCGGCGGTGCGGCGGCCGTTCCAGGGATGGCGATACCTGAAGCCCGAGGATGCCCCGCCGGACCTGCCGAAACGGCGCGAGGGCGACCCGGAGATGCCGCCGGAACTCGTTGCAAAGCTTGCAGAAATCGGAATCCTGTAGGGCCCGGCGTGGTGGGCAGATTGCCTACCCTGCGGGAGCGTGCGGTGGGGGAAGGTGGGCGCTTTTCGGGTGCATGGCGCCGTGATGCACAAGTGATGCACAACCCATGCACATCCCATGCACAGCCCATGCATACGCGAATGCGGGTCGGCCCGGCTGGGCGAAGACGGTTAACCGGATGGGACGGTGGGGCAAACGGCGATGCGGACACGAAAAGGGCGGCCCCGGGGGCCGCCCTTTCGGTTTCTGAGTAGTCGGCCTCAGGTCGTGAGCGTGGCGCCGAAGTCGAGCCCGACGATGACAGGGTCGTGGTCGGAGGCGGCGTAGGGGCCGGAGAGGTCGAAGGCCGGGTCGTTGAAGCTGGTGTCGTAATTGAAGAGGTCGGCCTCGTCGGCGTTGATGTGCCACTCGGTGACGCCGGTGACGAAGGGCACCATCGCGTCATCCGCCAGCGCCTGGTCGAGCGTGCCGGCCTGGCCGTCGAAGACGTAGGAATAGGCCTGGTCCTGGCCGATGAAGCTGTCGATCAGGTCGGTGAGGCCGGCCTCATCATCGAGATACTGCACGGCATCTTCCTCGGCGTAGCTGTTCATGTCGCCGAGGTACACGACCCTGGTGGTGCCGGTGCCGTCGTAGTCGTTCTGGATCCAGTCGGCCAGTTCCACGGCGGCGTCGGCGCGGACCTGGTTCCAGAAGCCCTGGCCGTCGCCCTGGTCGAAGTTCGGGTCGGCGTAGAGATCCTGCAGGAGGGCATCGACGGCGGCGAAGTCGGGGTCGGACGGGTTGCTCGCCAGCCAGCTCTCGGCGGCATCGGCAAGCGCCTGGAGGCCGCTGTCGCCCTTCGACTTGAAGTGGGAGGAGGTGATGGTGAACTCCTCCCCCGACGCTTCGTCGATGAAGGTGGCGGCGACGGTCGGGCGGTTGCGGTCGAAGTCGTCCCAGCTGCGTCCGATGTAGGTTGCGAGGTCGCCGGCGATGGCGTTGGTCACCGCGTTGGAGGCCTCCTCATAGACCAGCACTTCGGCGTGGACGAGGGTGACCGCGTTGGCGTCGTAGATGATGCCGGTGGTGATTGCGTCGGTGCCGATCCAGCCGGCGCCGCCCGAGGGGTCGGTGATATAATCGTAAGGGTTGACCGCCTGGTAGTTGGTGGTGCCGCCCGAGGCCGCGTCGAGCTCGTCGGTGAGGGTGACGATGGCGGAAGTGGAGCCGAAGCCGTTGTTCTCGAGCTCCTGCAGGGCGACCACCTCGGCGCCGGTGCCGAGGATCTCGGCGGTGAGGCCGTCGGTCTGGCGGGCGAACTCCTCGGCGTTGTCGGCGCCGCGCACCTCGGCCCCGTTGGGGCCCGCGCCGCCGGTGAAGCTGGTGAAGTAGTTCAGCACGTTCACCGAGGCGACCTGGAGCGTGCCGCCGACGTCGGCGGGGGTCTCGGGGCGTGGGTTGGAGCCTTCGTCGAGCGAGAGCTGGCCATCGACCACGAGGGCGTAGCTGCCGAAGGCGTAGGTCATCACGCCGTTCACGGGCTCATTGATCTCCGTGCCGAGGCGGGGCGCGGTGGAGTTGTCCATGTCATCGCCGGTGTCGAGGTAGCCGTTGCCGTTGTCGCCCGGGCCGGTGTTGGGGATGTAGATGAACTCGTCGGGGTTCTGGGTGGAGAGGCCGTCGCTCAGCAGGAGCGAATTGTTGGCGTTGGCCGCCATCGCGGCCTCGGCCTCGGGGGAGCCCGCATCGTAGAGCTGGGTCGGCTGGATCGGCGTGCCGGCGCTGATCGAGATCTCACCGAAACGGTCGAGGTTGAAGTTGGCGGTGATGGTCAGCGGATCGGAGGTGGCCGATCTGACCGCGACATACATGCCTTCGTAGGCTTCCCAGTTCACCGCGTCGGGGCCGAGCTCGACGGTTACGATGGGGGTGAACATCGTGGGCGTGCCGAAGGAAACGTTGGTCACGTCGGTGAGCTGGGTTTCGCCGAAGTACTCGTCGACGGTGCCGGTGACGGTGACGACATCGCCGATCGCCACGGGATAGCCGCCGCCGGTGTAGACGTAGATGCCTTGCGATGCGGTGCCGAAGTTGACCCAGTCGGCGGTTTGCTCGGTGAGATAGAAACCGTCGTCGGTGACAAAGGTCACGATGGCCTCGACGGTGATGTCGGAGATCCCGTCGTAGGGGGAGGCGCTGATGGTGCTCTGGACCTCGCCGATGTAGAGCATCTGCGGGGTGATGTTGGTGCTGCCCGGGGTGCCCATGTCGCCATCGCCGAAGCTGTCGGCGGGGCTTTCCCAGCTGGTGCCGAAGCTGTTGTCGAGCCCCGGCTGGATCAGCTCGGTGGAGCTGCCCTCAGCGAGCGGGAAAGTGGTGCTGTCATAGTCCACCCGGTCGATCTCGGCGCCGCCTGCGTCGGAGACGATGATGGAGTCTGCCGTGTTGTCGAGGGTGAAGCCGGTGTACTCGTAATCGATCGTGACGCCGCCGTTGGTGGTGCTGTCGGCGTTGTTGCCCAGCACCACGTAGCCGCCGGCGGGCACGATCAGCGGGCCGCCTGCGTTGATCACGTGGCTGTCGCCGTCGGCGCCGGCGATGGTCCAGCCGTTGATGTCGACGTCGTCGCTGCCGGCGTTGTAGAGCTCGACCCATTCGCCGGCGGTATCATCGACCGCAGCGGGATCGGCCATGAACTCGTTGATGACGATCTGGGGTGGCTGCGGCGTATCATTGGAGGCGCCCGCGGTGCTCTGCTCGGGGCCGCGCCAGGTGCCGTCTTCGCTGCGCTGGAGCGAGAGGCCCTCGGGCTCGCCGTTCTCGGACACGCCGATATCGTCGGAGATCATGCCGGCCGCGGTGCCGCCGCTGGCGGTGAGGGTGCCTTCGTAGGAGAGGAACTCGAAGACATAGCCGGAGGTGGTGACGAGCGCCATGCCGTCGGGGCTGCCGTTCTGGAGGCCGGGGGCGGGGACGACGTAGTAATCCCAGGTGCCGTCGGAGGAGGCGGGGGTGTCGGGCAGGGAGAGGGTGCCATACACGCCGCCGCCGTTGCCGTTGTAGAGCTCGATGGAGAGATCGGAGGGGTCGGTGCCGGCGGTGACGCGGACCTCGATGAACTCGCCCTCGTCATCGCCGGCGTCATCGTAGTGGAATTCGTTGATCCGGGCCTCGTAGGCGGGCGGCGGGGCGGTGTTGGCGGCGCCGGAGGTGGCGGGGCCCTCGGTGTACCAGGTGCCGTCGGGCGCGCGCTGGAGCGAGTAGCCGACGGGGGTGGAGCTGTTCTCGGTCACGCCGATGTCGGTGGACATGAGGCCGGCCGCGGCCCCGGAGGTGGGGGTGAAGCTGCCGCCGTAGCTGATGAACTCGACCACCGCATCATCGGCATCGAGCAGGGCGATCCCATCGGGGTTGCCGTTCTGGATGCCCGCGCGGGCGATCACGTAGTAATCCCAGGTGCCGTCGGTGGTGACGGTGGCTGCGGAGAGCGGGTTGGAGCCGTAGGGCGAAAGCTGGCTGGAGGCGCCGTTGTAGAACTCGACCGAATAGCCCGTCAGGTCGGTGCCCGCAGTGACGCGGATCTCGACGAACTCGCCCGCGTCGGCACCGGTGTTGTCGTAGTGGACCTCGTTGATCCGGATTTCGGCGGGGGGCTCGTAGTTGTTGTCGAGGCCGGCGGTGTTTTCTTCCGGGGCGCTCCAGGTGCCGTCGTCCTCGCGCTGGAGCGAGTGGCCGATGGGGGTGGAGCCATCTTCGGCCACGCCGATGTCGGTGGAGGTCAGGCCGCTGGCGGTGCCACCCGTGGCGGTGAAGCTGCCTTCGTAGGAGAGGAACTCGATCACCTCGGTGCCGTCCACCAGGGCGAGGCCGTCGGGGGCGCCGTTCTGCAGGCCGTCGGTGGGCAGGGAGAGCACGTGGTAATCCCAGGTGCCATCGGTGGTCATGGCGCCGGAGCCGACGGCGAGGGTGTTGTAGAGCGCGCCGTTCGAGCCGTTGTAGAGCTCGACGGACATGGCGGTGACATCGGTGCCGGCTGCGACGCGCACCTCGATGAACTCGCCCACGTCGATACTGGCGTTGTCGTAGTGGAACTCGTTGATGCGGGGGGCGGTGGCGGGGGCTTCGTCGACGTCGGCGACGGTGACGGTGATGTCGGCGGTGCCGGTGTCGGTGCCGTCGGTAGCCTCGATGGTGAGCTCGTAGGCGTTGTCGCCGTCGGCATCGAGGGGCGTCTCGTAGTCTGGCGCGGCAAGGAAGGCGATCTCGCCCGTCGCGGCGTCGATGGTGAAGAGGGCGGCGTCGGCGCCGGAGAGGCTGTAGGTGACGGCATCGCCCTCTGCGTCGGTGGCGGAGACGCCTGCGGCGACGGCGGTGGTGTTCTCGTCGAGGGTGACGGAATTGCCGGTGACGACGGGCGCGTCGTTCACGCCGGTCACGGTGATGGTGACGGTGGCGGTGTCGGTGCCGCCCTTCCCGTCATCCACGGTGTAGGTGAAGGTGTCTTCGATGGTTTCGCCGGCGGCGAGGGAGGCGAAGATGGCCGGGTCGTAGGTGACGGTGGTGCCGTCGAAGCTGACGGTGGCGCCGAGCGCGGAGGTAGCCTCGACCGAGGTGATGGCGATGGTGTCGCCGTCGAACTCGCGGTCGTTGGCCAGGAGGGTGGCGGCGTCGATCAGCAGGGGGGTGTCTTCGTCGGTTGCGGCGGCATCGTCGCCGGCAAGCACGGCGTTGTTGGTGCCGTCGATCCAGAGGGTGAAGTCGTCGGCCTCGAAATGGAGCGCCTCGACGTCGGACAGCAGGTCGGTGCCTTCGGGGCCGGTGACGATGGTGGTCTTGAACCGGCCCCAGCCGAAGCTGCGGATGTCGTAGTCGTCGATGCTGCCGGAATAGACCGAGGTGTCGGTGCCGCGGCCGCCGTCGATCACGTCGAACCCGGCGCCGGAGAGGATGATGTCATCGCCGCCGCGACCGAAGATGAGATTGCTGCGGTCGTTCGCTTCGATCGTGTCGTCGCGGTTGCTGCCGGTGAACAGGGTCTGCGCGCGGTGGTCGTTGTGACCGTGCCCCTTGCCGTTGGAATGACCATTGGAATGCGAGTTGAACTTGTAATCGCGCGGCATGGCGAATCCCCCTGGAAATCTCTTGTTGGCCCGGAAAAAGCAGGCGTGCGTAACGACACGATGAACAGAGCTTCATTCGTGCACGGAGGGTGCGACGTGGGAAGTGTTTACGCTGCGTAATTGTTTGGGATCGGCGGTAACTCGCCTGTCAGGTGAATTGCACCGCGACCGATCCGAGCGGGCCGAAATCGGCGTGGAGCGTGTCGCCCTTCTGGGCATGGACGGGCCGGGTGAAGGAGCCCGAGAGCATGTAGTCTCCGGGCTTCAGCTCGGTGCCGTAGGGGCCGAGCTTGTTGGCGAGCCAGGCGATGGCCATGGCGGGGTGGCCGAGGACGCCGGCGGCGAGGCCTGTCTCCTCGATCTCGGAGTTGCGGTAGAAGACGGCGCCGACCATGCGGAGGTCGACCGCGTCGGGCTTCACCGGGCGGCCGCCCAGCACGATGCCGGCACCGGCGCCGTTGTCGGCCACGGTGTCGAAGATCTTGCGGGGCTCGGTGACGCGGGCGTCGATGATCTCGATGGAGGGGATGACCCATTCGGTGGCGCGGAGCACGTCGATCAGCTGCACGCCGGGGCCCTTGAGGGGGGAGTGCAGGACGAAGGTGAGCTCCGGCTCGACGCGGGGTTTGCAGAAGGACTCGAAGGGGACGCGCGCGCCGTCGTTCAGGAGCTGGTCGTCGAAGAGGTAGCCGAAGTCGGGCTCGTCGATCTTGCTCGCCGCCTGCATGGCCTTGGAGGTGAGGCCGATCTTGTGGCCGACGATGCGGCGGCCCTCCTTCACCCGGGCCTCTGCCACGGCGGAGGAGATGGCATAGCTGTCTTCCAGCTCGATCTCGGGGAACATGGCCGAGGGGCGCTCGCCCTGGATCTTGGTGCGGTGGCTCTCAAGCAGGGAGGCGACGGCCTGGGCGCGTTGGTCTTCTGTCAGCATGGGGTGTCCTCCGTTTGGGCTCTTCTTGCCGCGTCGCGGGGCGTTTGCCAAGAGATAACACGTTAACTATCGTTGATTTTGTCGATGATCGAGAAATCGTCGATAATCGCGTTGACCGTCCGGGAGGCCGGTTCTAGGCTCGCGGCAACTTCAGGGAGGTGGCCATGGACGCTGGCGAGACGCGGCGGATTTCGAGCTTCATCGGCGGGCGGGCGGTGCCTGCGGGCGGGGAGCTGTTCGAGGACATCAACCCGGCGACGGGCGAGGTGGTGGCGCTGGTCGAGGCGGCGAGCGAGGCGCAGGTGGACGAGGCCGTTCGTGCGGCGCGGGCGGCGCTGAAGGGGCCCTGGGGGAAGATGACGCTGGATCAGCGGGCGAAGGCGATGCACGCGATCGCCGACGGGATCGAGGCGCGCTTCGACGAGTTCCTGCGGGCGGAGATCCTCGATACCGGCAAGCCGGTGGGGATGGCCTCGCATCTGGATATTCCGCGCGGTGCGGCGAACTTTCGGGCCTTCGCGGAGGTGCTGAAGCACGCGCCGGGCGAGGCCTTTCCCTTCGTGGCGCCGGACGGGCGGGATGCGCTGAACTACAGCTTGCGGAGCCCTCGCGGCGTGATCGCGGTGATCTGCCCGTGGAACCTGCCCCTGCTGCTGATGACCTGGAAGGTCGGCCCGGCGCTGGCCTGCGGCAACACGGTGGTGGTGAAGCCCTCGGAGGAAACGCCCGCGACGGCGGCGCTGCTGGCGGAGGTGATCCGCGATGCGGGCATTCCGGAAGGCGTCTACAACGTGGTGCAGGGCCGGGGGCCGGGCGCTGCGGGGCAGTGGCTGACCGAGCATCCGGGGGTGGATGGCATCACCTTTACCGGCGAGACGCGGACGGGCGAGGCGATCATGTGTGCGGCGGCGAAGGGCGTGCGGCCGGTGAGCTTCGAGCTTGGCGGCAAGAACGCGGGGGTGATCTTTGCCGATGCCGACATGGAGGCGGCGCTGGAGCAGGCGGCGCGGGCGGTGTTCATGAACGGCGGGCAGGTGTGCTTGCAGACCGAGCGGCTCTATGTGCAGCGGCCGGTGTTCGAGCGGTTCGTCGAGGGGCTGAAAGGCAAGGCCGAGGCTCTGGTGGCGGGGGATCCCTTCGACAAGGGCACGAGCTTCGGGCCGCTGATTCCGGGCGATCATCCGGCGAAGGTGCTGGGCTATTACCAGAAGGCCGCCGCCGGGGGCGCCGAGGTGGTGACGGGCGGCGGGTGGCTGGAGATGGCGGGCGCGCTCAAGGGGGGCAACTGGGTGCAGCCGACGATCTGGACCGGGCTCGGCGATGACAGCCCGGTGGTGCGGGAGGAGATCTTCGGGCCCTGCGTGCATGTCGCGCCGTTCGATGAGGAGGAGGAGGTGGTGGCGCGGGCCAATGACACGCCCTACGGGCTGGCCTCGATGCTCTGGACGCAGGACGTGAGCCGGGCGCATCGGGTGGCGGCGCGGCTCGAGGCGGGGATCACCTGGGTGAACTCCTGGTTCGTGCGCGACCTGCGCACCGCCTTCGGCGGCATGAAGCATTCGGGCATCGGGCGCGAGGGCGGCGTGCACGGGTTGGAGTTTTATACAGAAACTCGCAATATCTGTGTGAAACTCTGAGGCGGGGGCCAAGGAGCACGGAATGAAGATCATCGAGAAGCTGTCCTATGTGCGGCTCGGCGTGGCCGACCTCGGGCGCTCGGCGGAGTTTGCCGAGGCCATCGTGGGGTTGCAGCGGGTGGAGGCGGAGGAGGGCGTGGCGCTGTTCCGCTCGGACGCGCGCGACCACGCGCTGGCGCTGGTGCAGCGCGAGGCGGGCGACGGCGAGACGGCTGCGCTGGGGCTGGAGCTGCGGGACATGGCCACGCTGGAGGCGCTGGCGGAGCGGCTTGGGGGCGCCGGGCTGAAGGTCTGGCGCGGGGGCGAGACGGCCTGCGCGGCGCGGCGGTGCAAGGCGATGGCCGGGGTGCGGCTGCGCGGCGGGCTGGCGCTGGAGTTCGTTGTGCGCCCCCTGAGCAGCGGCTGGCGCTATCACGGGCCGCGGGATGCGGGGATCTGCGGCTTTGCGGGCGTGGTGATCGGCAGCACGGATGTGGAGGCCGACGTGGCGCTCTGGTGCGATCTGCTGGGCGCCGAGGTGAGCGACTGGGTAGGTGAGGGTGCCTGTCTGGCCCTGGATGGCGCGCATCACCGGGTGCTGCTGCTGCCTTCGGCACGGGATGGGCTGCTGGAGATGCGGTTCGAGGTGGAGGGCATCGACCAGGTGATGCAGGCGGGTTACTTCCTGCAGGCGCACCAGGTGCCGGTGGTGAACGGGCCGGGGCGGTTTCCGGCCTCGGGGCAGCTGTTCATCGGCTTCCGGGGGCCGGATGAGATGCTTTTCGGCTACGTGGCCGAGGGGTCTGCGCGGGAGGGGCTGGCGCGGCAGTTTCCGGGCGGGCGTGCGGGGTTCTGTGCTTGGGGCAGCGGGACCATGGTGCCGGAATACGGGGGGGAAAGATGATTTCACTCAGGGATGTGAGCTACGTGCGGATGGGCACGCGCGACCTGGAGGGGGCGGAGTTCTTTGCCCGCGACTACCTCGGGTTGGAGGTGGCGGAGCGGCGCAGGGGGGCGGCTTACTTCAAGTCCGACGCCCGGGCGCATACGCTGTGCTATTTCGACGGCGACCCGACGGACCATGCGGTGGGCTTCGAGGTGGCCAGCGCGGGCGAGCTGGACGAGGCGGCCGCCGCGCTGGAGGCGCTGGGCCATGCGGTGCATGTGGGCAGCGCGGAGGAGGCGGCGCTCAGGCAGGTGCGGGCCTTCATCGGGTTCGACGACCCGACGGGCAACCGGATCGAGCTGGTGGTGCGGCCGGAGATGAGCGGGCAGCGGTATCACGGGACGCGGGATGCGGGGATCACCGGGTTTTCGCATGTCGGGCTGTGCAGCACCGACCTGGCACGGGACGAGGCCTTCTGGACGAAGGTGTGCAATGCGCGGGTGAGCGACCGGATCGGGGATGCGCCGTTGCTGAGGATCGACGAGGTGCATCACACGATTGCGCTGTTCCCGGCGCAGCGGAAGGGGATCCAGCATATAAACCACCAGGTGGAGAGTGCGGACGACATCCAGCGGAGCTTCAACTTTCTGGTCGAGCGGGATGTGCGGATGGTGTTCGGGCCGGGGCGGCATCCGACCTCGACGGCGAAGTTCCTCTATTTCGAGGGGCCGGACGGGATGGTGTTCGAGTATTCCAGCGGCGTGGCGGAGATCGCCGACGAGCTGCTCTGGCGCGAGCGGCAGTTTCCGGCGGAGCCGAAGGGGTTCTGCAAGTGGGGTGCGAAGCCGGATATTCCGGAATTCCGTGACGATGACGACTGAGGTGAAGCTGCGGATGGCCGCCCGGGCGCTGGGCCGCGCCGGGCTGGCGCATGCCTATGGGCATTGTTCGGTGCGGCTGTCGGAGGCGGAGTTTCTGGTCTGTGCGCCGGTGCCCATGGGGCAGATGCCGGTCGGGGCCAAGGGCACGGTGGTGCCGGTAGAGGGTCCGCTGCCGGAGGGGGTGCTGGGGGAGGTTCGGATTCACCAGCAGCTCTATGCGGCGCGGCCGGAGGCGGGCGGGATCGTGCGCTGCATGCCGCCGAAGATCATGGCGCTCTCGACCCTGGGCCGGGTGCCGCGGATGCGGCACGGGATGGGGGCCTATTTCAGGGCCGGGATGGCGCTGTGGGATTCGCCGCTGTTGATCAGGGATGATGCGAGTGCCGGGGCGCTGGCGGCGCAGATGGCCGGGATGCGCGCGGGCGTGATGCGCGGCAACGGGCTGGTGACCGTGGGCGAGAGCCTCGAGGAGGCGGTGGTGCTGGCCTGGTACGCGGAGGATGCGGCGCGGATCGAGCTGGAGGCGCTGGCGAGCGGGCTGGAGGGGGTGCTGGTGACGGAGGAGGAGGCCCGGGTGCGCGACACCTGGGACGGGCGGATCCTGGAGCGGATGTGGGATTATCTGACGTTTGGCGACGCTGAGGGATAGCGTGGTGGGCAGATTGCCCACCCTGCAGAGTGTTCAGACCGTAGTGCCTTGCTCTTCTTAGGCGACGTTTTCCAGCGTCTGGACCGGCTGCACGCCGATGGCGCGGCAGACGTCGCGGGTGAGGCCGGGGCGGTTGAGGGTGTAGAAGTGCAGGTGCTCCACGCCCTCGTCCAGAAGCTCGGTGCAGAGCTCGGTGGCGATGGCAGTCGCCAGCAGCTCCTCGCGCCCGTCGCGCTCGGCGGTGGCGAAGGCCTCTTCGAGCCAGGTCGGCACATGGGCGCCGCAGCGGGCGGCGAAGCGGGCGGTGTTCCTGAAGTTCTCGATGGGCAGGATGCCCGGCACGATGGGCTTGTCGATTCCGGCCTTCACGCAGGCGTCGCGGAAGCGCAGGAAGGTTTCGGCCTCGAAGAAGAACTGGGTGATCGCCTCGTCGGCGCCGGCCTCGAACTTCTGCTTCAGCCAGGCCACGTCGGCGCCCTCGCCCTTCGCCTCGGGGTGCGGATCGGGGTAGGCGCCCACGCGGACCTTGAAATCGCCGGTGTCCTTGAGGGCCGAGATCAGCTCGCAGGCATTGGCGAAGCCTTCGGGGTGGGGCTCGAAGCCGGCGGAGCCCTTGGGCGGATCGCCCCGCAGCGCCACGATCTCGCGTACGCCGGCCTCATGGAAGCCGCGGGCGATTCCCAGGGTCTCTTCGCGGCTGGCGTTCACGCAGGTGAGGTGGGCGGCGACGTTGAGGCCCGACGACTTGTGCAGCGTGGCCACGGCCTCGCGGGTCAGCTCGCGGGTGGTGCCGCCGGCGCCGTAAGTGACCGAGACGAAAGAGGGATTCAGCGGCGCCAGGACCTGCACCGTGTCCCAGAGGCGGAACGAGGCCTCGAGGTTTTGCGGCGGGAAGAACTCGAAGGAAACGGAAGGAACGGCGGGCATGTCGGCTCTCACAGGTATCAGGTCGGTTTTGGTTGTCGCAAATCGAGGGATGTGAAACAAGCTCATAACTCTCATCACCATCATGAGTTTCATATGCATATCGAATTTCGGCACCTTCGGAGCGTGCGGGCGATTCACCAGGCGGGCGGGCTGGCCCGGGCGGCGGACATGCTGAACATCACCCAGTCGGCGCTGAGCCATCAGATCAAGGGGCTGGAGGAGCAGGCGGGGGTGGAGCTCTTCGTGCGGCGCTCGAAGCCGCTGAAGCTCTCGGCCGCCGGGCACCGGCTGCTGAAGCTCGCCGAGAAGATCCTGCCGGAGCTGGAGGCGCTGGAGGCGGACTTCAAGGCGCTGCGGAGCGGCAAGACCGGGCGGCTCCACATCGCCATCGAGTGCCACGCCTGCTTCGAGTGGCTGTTTCCGGTGCTGGAGCAGTTTCGCCGGGCCTGGCCGGACGTGGATGTGGACATTCGCCCCGGCCTCGCCTTCGACGCGCTGCCGGCGCTGAACCGGGAGGAGGTGGACCTGGTGGTTTCCTCCGATCCGGAGGACCTGCCGGGCATCGCTTTCGCCCCACTGTTCGACTACCAGCCCACTTTCGTTGCCGCCGCCTCGCATCCGCTGGCGGAAAAGGCCTTCGTGGAGCCGGAGGATTTCAGGGACGAGGTGCTCATCACCTACCCGGTGGACCAGGCGCGGCTTGACGTGTTCTCGCAGTTTCTCACCCCCGCCAAGGTGCAGCCGCGGCAGGTGCGGCAGAGCGAGCTGACGGCGGTGATCCTGCTGCTGGTGGCCTCGGGGCGCGGGGTGAGCGTGCTGCCGGACTGGGTGCTGCGGGCGACGGTGAAGAGCGACGACTACATTACCCGGCCGCTGACCGAAAACGGGCTGACGCGGCGGCTCTATGCCGCGACGCGGGAGGAGGAGGCGACCAAGCCCTACATGGCGCATTTCCTCCGCCTCGCGCGCACCGAGCCGGTGAAGCTGCAACGGGCGGGGTGAGGCCTTGGCACGCGGGCCATTCCGGCCTATACGCGCGGCCTTGAACGCCAAAGGAGCCGGATGATGACGGGCAGCGCAAACCTCAACACCATGATCAAGGCCGCCCGCAAGGCGGGCCGCTCGCTGGTGAAGGACTTCCGCGAGGTGGAGAACCTGCAGGTCTCGACGAAGGGGCCGGGCGATTTCGTGAGCCGCGCCGACACGCGGGCCGAGGAGATCGTGAAGGACGAACTCATGGGCGCACGGCCGACCTACGGCTGGCTGGGCGAGGAGGGCGGCGGCACGCCGGGCGAGGATCCGACGCGGCGCTGGCTCGTGGATCCGCTCGACGGGACCACGAACTTTCTTCACGGGCTGCCGCACTGGGCGATCTCCATCGCGCTCGAGCACAAGGGCGAGGTGGTGGCGGGTGTCGTCTTCGACCCGGCGAAGGACGAGATGTTCTGGGCCGAGAAGGGCGCGGGCGCCTGGATGAACGAGACCCGGCTCAGGGTGTCGGGGCGGGAGCGGATGATCGAGAGCATCTTCGCCACCGGACTGCCCTTCGGCGGCCGGCCGGAGCTGCCCGAGACGCTCAAGGCCTGTGGCCGGCTGCTGCCGACCTGCGCCGGGCTGCGCCGCTGGGGCTCTGCCTCGCTGGATCTCGCCTATGTCGCCGCCGGCCGCTTCGACGGTTACTGGGAGCGCCGCCTGAACGCCTGGGACATGGCGGCGGGCGAGCTGATCGTGCGCGAGGCGGGTGGCTTCGTCGAGGCGATGGACGAGGGCGAGCGGGTGCTGGAGAACGGCTCGATCATCGCGGCGAACCCGACGGTGTTTCCGAAGTTTGCCAAGCTGGTGCGCGGGGCCTGAGGGCGACGATTTCGGCCAGGTCGGCGTGGGGGCGCTGCCCCCACACCCCCGGAGTATTTGACGCAAGAAAATGGGGCTTGTGGTGCGCGGGGCCGCTGGCGGCGCGCATTCCGGGCAAATCGTGCGGGATTGCGCGGGGGAACTTCCCTGCGTTCTGTTGCCGGGAACCGTCGAAAGGTCAGGGTGGTCGGCTCAGCTTCGGTCGCTGGGGTGGTTCACGCCGTCGGTCCAGGCGATGGGCTCCAGGTCGCGGGGATTGACCCCCTCGAGGCAGCCGGCGTTGACGCCGTATTGGGTGGGGTCCGAGCGGCGCTGGTGGTGGGTGTAGATGCCGCAGGTGGCGCAGAACCAGTGCTGCGCGGTGCGGGTGCCCCAGGTGTAGAGCGTGAGGTTCTCGGCGCCTTTCACGATCCGCAGGTCGGCGAGCCTGGCCGAGACCGGCGCGGCGCCGCGGCGGCGGCAGAAGGAGCAGTCGCAGCGGCGGATCGAGCCCAGGCCCTCGGGCACCAGGGTGACTTCGAGTTCCACCGCGCCGCAGTGGCAGGTGGCCTTGCGGGGTGCTTCCGTCATTTCCGTCTCCGCACGGTGGGGATGGAGGTGGAGGAGAGCTGGCCGTAGCTGGCGTCGGGGTGGGGCGGGTGGCCTTCGGTTCGCCGCCACCAGCCGGCGGCGCCTTCCTTGAGGAACCAGGGCAGCGTGCCGATGACCCCGGCGATGAAGCCGCCGACATGGGCCCAGTAGGCCACCCCAGCGCCGGAGCCCTGGGTCATGGTGCCGTTCAGAAGCTGGAGCCCGAACCAGACGGCGAGCACGATCCAGGCCGGGATCGGCCAGATCTTGGGGATGATGACGATGATGAAGAGCACGTCGATCTTCGCCTTGGGATAGAGCAGCAGGTAGCCGCCCATCACGCCGGCGATGGCGCCCGAGGCGCCCACGAGCGGCACCTGGCTTCCGGGGGCGGAGAGCACGTGGAGCAGGGTCGCGACCACGCCGGTGGCGAGGTAGAAGGCAAGGAAGAGGAGGGGCCCCATCTCCTCTTCGAGGTTGTCGCCGAAGATCCAGAGGAAGAGCATGTTGCCCGCGAGGTGCATGAAGCCGCCGTGGAGGAACATGGCGGTAAGGTAATCGAGCGGCTCGGCGAAGGCCGGGGTCACCCCGAACTCGGCGTAGAGCATGAAGAGGTCGCGGTCGTTCAGGGGCAGGGTCACCAGCAGGTAGACCGCGACGTTGACGGCGATGAGCCCGAGCGTGACCCAGGGGGTGGAGCGGGAGGGGTTGTGGTCGCGGATCGGGAACATGGGCGATTGGTGCCCCGCGGCGCTGGCGGGGTCAAGCGGCGGCGAGCGGCGCGCGCGTTAATCATGTTTTCGTGTGGCAGTTGACGGATGGCCCGGCGGCGGTGGAGGCTGGGACATGGTTACCAGAAGGTTGATACTGGCCCTTTGGGGGGCCTGCGCCGCCGCCACGCCGCTGGCAGCGGAGGGCTGCGAGATGGTCGTCCTGGTGGAGCCGGAAAAGCGCGCCGAGGTGCTGCAATCGGTCCGGGAGGCGGAGAGCGCGCAGGAGGCCCGTGCCCGCACCAACGAGATGTGGGACATCTGGGCGACCGCGCCCGACGCCCGCGCGCAGGAGCTGCTCGACGAGGGGATGGACCGGCGCGATGCCCATGATTTCGAGGGTGCGCTGAAGGCCTTCGATGCGCTGGTGGACTATTGCCCGGGGTATGCGGAGGGCTACAACCAGCGCGCCTTCGTCCGGTTCATGCAGCAGGATTTCGCGCCGGCGCTGGTGGATCTCGACGCGGCGATCGCCCGCGCGCCCGATCATTTTGCCGCCATCGCGGGAAAGGCGCTTACGCTGATGGGGCTGGGGCGGAACGGCGAGGCGAAGACCGCGCTGGAGGAGGCGTTGGGGCTGAACCCCTGGCTGCCGGAGCGGGGGCTGATGCCGATGCTGGAGAACCAGGATATCTGAGAGGCCGTCGCGGAGGCGGGGTGACATGGGGGCCGGGCTGAAGCCCGGCCTGCGTGGGTGGCGGGTGCGTGGATTGGCGGGACGAGTGCCGCCCTACGGGGGGTGTGGGTGCCGGGGGTTTGCGCGCCAGGTTCTGCCCTGCGGCGTTGCGCTCGGCGGCTGGGCGGGTAATGTCGCGCGGTGACCGACC
This sequence comes from uncultured Oceanicola sp., assembly GCA_964454145.1. Classification (GTDB taxonomy): domain Bacteria; phylum Pseudomonadota; class Alphaproteobacteria; order Rhodobacterales; family Rhodobacteraceae; genus Vannielia. Next base: position 18,628 of record CAYVQK010000005.1, read on the forward strand.
CCCGGGCCCGCGTGGTGGAATGGTAGACACTGGGGACTTAAAATCCCTTGGCTTCGGCCGTGCCGGTTCGAGTCCGGCCGCGGGTACCACATGGGGGCGGGAACTGCCTGAGGCATGCGCTGGTGGCTCGGGCGCTCACTCCGCCGGGGGCAGCGGGATCTCGAGGATGCATTCGAAGGTCGTGTCGGTCACGGTTCGCTCGATCCGGCCCTGAAGCTGGCGTTCGATGGTGAGCGACAGCAGCTGGGTGCCGAAGCCGGGCGTCTCCGGCTGCGGGCTGTTGCCGGGGCGCTTCTTCTGCTCCCTCCAGGTGATCGTGAAGCTGCCGGACGGCTCCACCGTCCAGGAGACCACGAGGTGCCCGTCGGCATTGCCGAGGGCGCCGTATTTCACCGCGTTGGTGGCGAGCTCGTGGATCGCCATCGCGATGGGCTGCGCCATTTCGGGACGGACGATCATCGGGGCGCCCTCGAGGGTGACGTTGGCTGCATCATTGGCGAGGAAGGGCTCGAGTTCGCTGCGCAGCAGATCCTCGAATGAGGCGCCCACCCACTTGGCGGCGGAGAGGATGCCGAGGGTGTTGCCGAGCGATTGCATCCGGTCGAGGAGCGAGGCCTTGTAGGCGGCCATGTCGTCGCCCCTGGTCAGCCGGACGAGGGCCTGGGTGATGCCGAGGAGGTTGCGGGCGCGGTGATCTATCTCGCGCAGCATGGCCTTTTCGCGGAGCGCGTTGCGCTGCTGTTCGACGAGCTGCCGGGCGAGGGCGAGCACCTGCTCGATGGTGGCGATCTCCTCGTCGAACCAGGCGTGGGGTTCGGCGCGGTGGACGAAGAGCACGGCGCTGAGCCGGGAGGCCTGGAAGGCGGGCACGGCGACCACGGCGGCGGCGCCGAGATCGGTCAGGAAATCCCGGGTCGGCACATCTTCGAGTTGGGACACCTGCGTGACCCGGATCACATGGCCCGCGGTCAGTTCGGCGGCGATGGTGCCGAGGGTGGACCAGCGCGCTTCCTGGCCCGCCGGGCGGATGCCTTCGGCGGTCCACTCGACGGAGATCGGGAAGGGCTCATCGGGGGAGCCGAGCTCGCGGATGCCCACCCGGATGGCGCCGAGGTGGTCGGCCAGCATCTCGCAGACCTTCTTCATGATCAGCGCGGCCTCGCCCAGCTCGCGGATCGCGTCGTGGACCTTCAGCAGGAACGCGGTCTGGCGCTGCTGGATGACCTTGGCGGTGGTTTCCTGGCCGGAGTTGAAGATGCCGACGATGGCGCCGTCTGCGTCGCGGATCGGGGTGAAGCTGTAGGACCAGTAGGTCTCTTCCTCGATGCCGTAGCGCTTCATCGGGAGCATCTGGTCGTCGAGGAAGAGGCCCTCGCCGGTTTCGATGACCTCGAAGAACTGGGGTTCGATCACGTGCCAGATGTCGGACCAGACCTCATGCGCGGGCTCGCCGAGGCAGGCGGGGTGGCGGGGGCCGGGGATCGTCGACCAGGCGTCGTTGTAGAGCAGGCGCAGCTCGGGGCCCCAGTAGATCGCGGTGGGGAAGGCGGAGTTGAGGCAGATGCCGAGCGCGGCGCGGAGGGACTGTGGCCAGTCCTCGGGGTGGCCGATGGGGTGATCGGTCCAGTCGAAGTTTCTTATGCGCCGGGCCATCTCGCTGTCGCCAGAGAGAAAGCTCATGGGCGTTCTGTTCGAACTCTGCCGTCTCAGCAATTGGGCGATGTCCCCCCGGGAGGTTTCCGATCCTCCGGGGGGAGACTAGAGGATCGGCGGGGTGCCACCAAGGGGGTTGTGGGGGAAGGCG
>CAYVQK010000005.1:20531-46541 GCA_964454145.1 uncultured Oceanicola sp.
CGTGGGTGCCGGTGATGGCGACGGGGCCTTCCCAGTAGTCGAAGCTCACGTCCATCCAGGCGTCCTCGGTGAGGGCGTCGATGGTGACGTCGACGGAGTGGGCGGGGAGCTGGACGCGCCATTTGGTCGGCGGCTGGGTGGCGTTCAGGGGGGTCAGCGTGAGGGCGCCGTCGGTGTAGGGCGTGGCCGTGCCGTCGGGCGCGATCCAGGTGGCGGAGGTGAAGGCGGTGCCGTCACTGGCACGCAGGGCGAAGCCCATCAGGCGGGCGCCGGAGGAGAAGGAGAGCGAGACCCAGTCCCAGCCGTCCTGGTTTTCGGCCAGGGGTTGGGAGGACCATTCGCGGTCGAGCCAGCCGTTGCCGGTGACGGGGATGGTGGCGTCGGGGAGGGTGAGCTGGCCTGTGACCTCGTAGAAGGGCTGCGAGTAGTAGTGACTGGCCTGGCCGGTGGGGGATTTGACCGAGTAGCCCGCGTCGCCGTGGAGAACGAGGGGCCCGGTGGCGCGGAGCTGGAGGCTGTAGGCGAAGTCGGGGGCGGAGGCGGTGAGGTGGAGCTGCGTGAGTTCGTCGGCCGTGCCCGAGCCGTTGGCCACCATGTGCCAGTCGTCGATCCAGGCAGCGAAGGGGGCGGCGGTGACGCCGGCCTGTCCGGTGCCGCCGCGGGCGCGGCGTTCGGTGGAGGAGTGGGCCTCGGGCGTGGTGAGGGCGGCGTGAGCGAGCCAGATCTGCGGGGAGGACCAGCCCTCGGTTTCTCCCGGCGCGAGGGCGGAGCGGAAGAGGGTCCACTGGATGCCATAGGGAGTGCCGTCGGGGCCCGAGAGGGTGGCGGTGAGATACCACCATTCGATGCGGAAGTCGGGGTGGGGGCCGTGGTCGGCGGGGAAGCTGAGGCGGGTGGCGCGGGAGGGCAGCGCGAAGCCCTCGGCCTCGGTGCCGAGGCCGGCGAAGCCCTGAGCGCGGGCGGAGAGGGGGGCGGCGGCGAGGGCGGTGAGGAGAGTGCGGCGGGTGAGGCTCATCTTTCGCTCGCGAAGACCTGGAGGAAGGCGGAGGGCTGGGTGCGGCGGAGCTTCAGAACCGGCCAGGCGCAGGCCAGGGCTGCGGCCGCCATGGCGGTGGCGAAGAGGCCCGCCCACTGGCCGGGGAAGAGGAACATCGGCAGGCGCCAGCCGAAGGCCTCGGTGTTGACCACGGCGAGCAGCGCCCAGGCCAGGGCGAGGCCGAGGGGCAGGGCGAAGGCGGCGGTGAAGGCGGCGAGCGCGAGGGTGCGCAACGCCTCGAGCCAGGCGAGGCGGGCGCGGGTGGTGCCCATGGCCCAGACCGGCGCGATCTGGGGCAGGCGCATGGTAGAGAGCGTGAGCATGGCGGTGAGGATCGCCAGCGCGGCGACGCCGAGGGTGAGGGCGTTGAGCGCGGCGGTGACGGCGAAGGTGCGCTCGAAGATGGCGAGAGAGTAGGCCTTGATCTCGGCATTGGGGACGAGGGCGGTGGGGGGCAGGCCGAAGTCGTCGGTGAGGGCGGCGGCGAGGGTGTCGACGTTTTCGGGTGCGATGCGGAGGCCGTGGCGGAGCCTGGAGACCTCGGGGAAGTGCCGGGTCAGGGCCGGGGTGGCGACGATGGCCTGGGGGCCGGGGTTTCCGTAGTCGGAATAGGTGGCGACGATCTCGGGGCTCCAGTCGGGCGTGAGCGCGAGGGTGTCGCCGGGGGCGAGGGCGGCGCGACGGGCGAGCTGTTCGTTGATCATCACGGCCTCACCTGTGGCGAGGCGGTTCCAGGCGTCGGGGGCGGCGGTGAGAAGCGGCCAGTTCTCGCGGTAGGTGGCGTGGTCGACGACGCCGTAGAGCTCGCCGCTGCCCTGGTCGGCCAGGGGGATTTCGACATGCCAGATCGGGAGGACGGCCTCGACCTCGGGGCGGGCCTCGAGCCAGGCGCGGAGGCGGGCGGCTTCGTCTTCCGTGCGGGCGGTGACGTAGAGCTCGGAGACGAGGCGCTGGTCGAGAAAGCCGGTAAAGGTGAGGCGGAAGGAGCTGACCATGGTGCCGACGCCGATGTTGGTGGCGAGCGCGAGGAGGAGGGCCATGAGGGCGAGGCGCAGACCGGGGAGCTGCTGGCGGGCATCGGCCCAGAGCCATTGGGCGAGGGGGCGCTTGGCGAGGGATTGGGCGGCGGTGAGCAGGGCGGCGAGGAGCGCGGGCAGGACGAGCGCCGCACCGAGGAGCATGCCGCCGAGCAGGGCGAAGCCGCCGGGGAGGCCGCCGAGGAGGGGGACGGCGGCGATGCCGGCCGCGGCGAGTGCGACGCCTGCAACGGCCTGGAGGGCGAGGGGCCGGGCGGCGGCGCGGGCCCAGGCGCGGGGGCGGGCGGAGGCGAGGATCGGCAGGCGGGCGAGGGCGACGAGAGCGCCGGTGCCGGCGGCCAGCGTGCCGGCCAGCGCGATGGCGAGGCCGGTGAGGGCCCAGGAGGGGCGGAAGGCGAGCTGGCCGGGGAGTGCGGCGCCGTAGAGGCCGCGCAGGGAAGCGGAGACATCGGGCAGCAGTGCGGCGGCGGTGAGGTGGCCGAGGGCGAGGCCGAGGGTGCCCGCGACGAGGGCGAATAGGGTGAGCTCGGCCAGGGTGAGCGCGGCCAGCAGGCGGGTGGAGACGCCGAGCGCGCGCAGGGTGCGGAACATCGGGCGGCGCTGCTCGAAGGCCAGCCCGATGGCGCCGTGGGCGATGAAGAGGCCGACGGCGAAGGAGAGCATGCCGAAGGCGGTGAGGTTGAGGTGGAAGCTGCGGGTGAGACGGGCGATCTCGGTGCCGCCCTGCGGGCGGGCGCGGGTGAGCGTGGGGGCCACGCTCTCGAGCGCGGGGCGGGTGAGGGGCTGGGCCGCGTCGGGGGCGAGGAGCAGGTGGGTGATCGCGCCCTGTGGGGCCCGGTCCATCGCACCGTCGATGGTGGTGACGAGGGTGCCGGGGGCGAGGCCGGGCGCGGGGGTGGCGTCGGGCGCCAGCGCCAGGGTTTCGGGCGCGGCCCAGGCGGGGGGTGGCAGGGTGATGAGGGCGGAGGGGGGCATCTGCGCCAGCGTGGGCGCGAGGTCGGGCAGGCTGCCCTCGGGGATGGTCAGGAAATCGTAGCCGCGGACGGTGAGGCCTTCGGGCGTGGTGCCCTCCCAGACCGGGGAGACGAGCCAGCCGGCGCGGCGGAGGGCGAGGAAGGTTTCCATCGGGATGCGGCCGGCGGGGGAGGTGAGCTGGTCGGGCGCGTCGGGGGAAAGGCTGGTTTCGGCGGCGGCGTAGGAGGCGCGGGCCTCGGCGTTGATCGCCTGGACGGCGGAGAAGAGCGCGGTGGCGAGCGCGATGCCGAGGAGCAGAGTGGCGAGCTGGCCGGGGTGGCGGCGCCAGTGGGAGAGCAGGGCGGAGAGGGTGGCGCGGATCATCGGGGCGGGCTCGTGCGCGCCGCGAGCGGTGCGCCGGTCATGCGAGCTGCCCCCGGGAGAGGTGGAGGCGGCGGGACATGGCGGCAGCGACGCGGGGGGAGTGGGTGACTGTGACGAGGGCGGCGCCGGTCTCTGCGGCGAGCTCGAGCATGAGGGCGAGGACGGTCTCGGCGTTCTCCTCGTCGAGGTTTCCGGTGGGCTCGTCGGCGAGGATCAAGGGTGGCTTTGCCGCGAGCGCGCGGCCGATGGCGAGGCGCTGCTGCTGGCCGCCGGAGAGGGTCTCGGGCCAGGCGGAGAGCTGGGGAGTGAGGCCGAGGCGCTGGGCGAGGGTGGCGCACCAGGCCGGGTCGTGGCGCCCGGCGAGGCGGGCCTGGAAGGCGAGGTTGGCGGCGACGTCGAGCGAGGGGACGAGGTTGAACTGCTGGAAGACGAGGCCGATCCGGGTGCGGCGGGCCTCGGCGCGGGCGGCGTCGGCGAGGCTGGAGAGGGGCGCGTCGTTCAGGGTGACGCTGCCGCTGTCGGGGCGGTCGAGGCCGGCGAGCAGGTGGAGGAGCGTGCTCTTGCCCGAGCCGCTCTCGCCGGTGAGGGCGAGGGTCTCGCCGGGCGCGAGGGCGAGGGAGACGCCGGAGAGCACGGGCTGGGCCCCGCCGGAGGCGAGGGGGAAGCTCTTGTGGAGGTCATCGGCGCGCAGCAGCATGGCGCGCAGGATGTAGCGCGCGGGCCGGGAAGGGAAGTGGGGTGCGGCGCTGGGGCGCGGGGCGGTTCAGGGACCGCGGGTTTCGAGCACCCGGCGCATCTCGGCCTCGAGCGTGCCCTGGGTGCAGAGGTGGGACACGCGGCCATCCATGCCCTGGGCGCGCAGGTCGGAGAGCGGCGGCGCCGGGTCGTCCTCGGTGCAGGCGATGACGGGGATGTTGCGGAAGCTGCGGCCGGAGTTGCGGATCTGGGCGACGGTTGCGGGGCCGGAGAGGCCGGGCATGTCGAGGTCGATCACGGCGAGGTCCACCGGGCCGGCGAAGAGCGCCTCGATCGCCTCGTAGCCGTTGCCGACGGTGACGACCTGGTGCCCTCCGGCGCGCAGGAGTTCGCGCAGGCTGTCCTGCCGGTGCGCCTCGCCGAGCGCGAGGAGCACCCGCATGGGCGCGAGGGGCAGCTGGCGCCGGGGCGGGCCCTTGGCGCCGGGGCGGCTCATCGGCGCGCTGGGCTGGCGGCGGGGCGAGAGCGTGCTTTCGGCCTCGGAGAGCACCGCGTCGATGGCGCTGCGCAGGCCCTCGGCGGCGGTCATCACCTGTTGGAGGCGGGCGCGCTGCTCGGCCGGCAGGTCGCCCTGTTCCATCAGCGCGGCGAAGCCGAGGATCGCGCCGAGCGGCGTGCGTGTATCGTGGGTCAGCCGTTCGAGCAGAAGGCGCATGGCCTCGGCCGCGCCGGCATCGCGGCGGTCGCGGGCATCGAGTTCGCGCTCGGCATAGCGGGCGCGGCGGTCGTCGGTGATGACGGTGAGGCTCTTCACGAAGCGGCCGGACGCATCGCGGATGGCGCCGGACGAGAGCTTGACCGGGATCGGCCGCCCGTCGGCGCGCAGGAACTCGTAGGGAAAATTCGTGACGCCGCCGCGGTTGTAGAGCATCGGCAACCCCGTGGTCAGCGCGTAGGCGCGGGAGGCGGGGGCCATGAAATCGACGGTGCGGCGGCCGATCATCTCCTGCCGCTCGTAGCCCAGGAGCCGGGCCCAGGCGGTGGAGACGTTCAGCAGGGTGGCGTTGGCGTCGATGGAGTGCAGCAGGAGAGGCTCGATTTCGAACAGGGCGTCGAAACCGTGGTCGGGCACGGAGGCCGCGTCATGCAGAAGTTGAAGAGGGGTCATGCCGTCCCTCCGTCATACTCTTCGAATTTCACCCACCCGTCTGCGTCCAGCGCATTGACGGCCCGTTCCGCCGCCAAATCAAGCCGGTCCGGCGATTTTTCACAGATTTCTTCTCCGGCGCGTCCGGAAAGGAACGATTTCCTGCGACAAAAGTCGCGGTCGGGCGGCCGGCTCAGCTCCGGATGCCCGAGAAGCGGGTGGCCCAGCCTTCGCGAGTCTCGTCGGCGATCTTGGCGAAGAGCACCTCGGGCACAGTGAAGCCGTGGCCCGGTTTCAGCCGGGTCAGGGCGGCGGAGAGGTCGCCGGGCCAGGAAGTGTCATCGGTGCCGAGGTCTGCCAGCATCCGCGCGGAGGAGAAGGGGATGAAGGGCGCGGAGATCACCGCGTAGAGGCGGATGAGGTTGAGCGCGAGGCGGATGTCGGCGGCGGCTGCCTCCGGGTCTTCCTTGAAGGTGGTCCAGGGGGCGGCCGACTGCAGGAACTCGTTGCCCGCAACCCACATGGAGCGGAGCGTGGCCGCCGCGCGGCGGACCTCGATGGCGTCCATCTGGGCGGTGTAGTCGTTGAACTTGCCTTGCAGGTCGTCGATCAGCGCCGCACCCTTCTCGGACAGATCGCCGCCCGCGGGCACCTCCTCGCCCCACTTGGAGCGGCAGAACTTGGTGACACGCGACACGAAGTTGCCCAGCACGTCGGCCAGATCCTTGTTCACGTCCTGTTGGAAGGTCTCCCAGGTGAACTCGGTGTCGGAGCTTTCGGGGGCGTGGGAGAGCAGCCACCAGCGCTAGTAGTCGGCGGGCAGGATCTCGAGCGCCTGGTCCTGGAAGACGCCGCGGCCCTGGCTGGTGGAGAACTGGCCGCCCTCGTAGTTCAGGTAGTTGAAGCTCTTGATGTAGTCGACGAGTTTCCACGGCTCGCCGGAGCCGAGGATGGTGGCGGGGAAGGAGAGCGTGTGGAAGGGCACGTTGTCCTTGCCCATGAACTGGACGTAGCGGACATCTTCGGCACCCTCGTCGGTGCGCCACCAGCGCCACCAGGCCTCGTCCTCGGTGCCGTTGGCATCGGACCACTCCGCCGCGCAGGCGATGTATTCAATGGGCGCGTCGAACCAGACGTAGAAGACCTTGCCCTCCATGCCCGGCCAGGGCTCCTGCCCCTTGCGGACAGGGATGCCCCAGTCGAGATCGCGGGTGATGCCGCGGTCCTGCAGGCCGTCGCCGTCGTTCAGCCATTTGCGGGCGATTGAGGTGGTGAGCACGGGCCAGTCGGTCTTGCTGTCGATCCATTTCGACAGCTCGTCGCGCAGGCTGCGCTGCCTGAGGTAGAGGTGCTTGGTCTCGCGCACCTCGAGGTCGGTCGAGCCGGAGATGGCGGAGCGGGGCTCGATCAGGTCGGTCGGGTCGAGCTGCTTGGTGCAGTTCTCGCACTGGTCGCCGCGGGCCTTGTCATAGCCGCAGTTGGGGCAGGTGCCCTCGATGTAGCGGTCGGGGAGGAAGCGGGCGTCGGCGTTGGAATAGACCTGCTTCTCGGAGACTTCCGCGATCAGCCCGTTCTCGGCCAGCGCCCCGGCGAAGTGCTGGGTCAGCCGGTGGTTCTGGGGCGAGGAGGAGCGGCCGAAGTGGTCGAAGCTGAGGCCGAAGCCCTTGGCGATGCCGGCCTGGACCTCGTGCATCTCGGCGCAGAACTCGGCCACCGGCTTGCCGGCCTTGGCGGCCGCGAGTTCGGCCGGCGTGCCGTGCTCGTCGGTGGCGCAGAGGAAGAGCACCTCGTCGCCGCGCGCGCGGCAGTAGCGGGCGTAGAGATCGGCCGGGAGCTGGGAGCCCACGAGGTTTCCGAGGTGCTTGATCCCGTTGATGTAGGGGATGGCGGAGGTGATGAGCGTGCGGGGCATGGGGGCGGCCTTGTCGTGCGGAGTTGGGCGATGGGTTACAGGAGCGCGCAGGCCGGGGCAACCGGGGCGACCGGGCTGGCGGGACGAGTCCCGCCCTACGGCTTCTTTCGCTGCCGCCCGGTGAGGCGGCCGATGAGGAAGCTGGTGCGGGGCGCGTAGATGTAGCGGGTGCGGTCGGGCGCGGCAGGGCGGGCGCGCATCCGGATCGTGCCGATCACCGCCAGCGCCACGTGGGCGAGCGCGATCAGCCAGAACAGCGCGGCGGGCCCGGTGGCGGCCATCAGCCAGGAGGCGGTGAGCGGGGCGGCGATGGCGCCGGCGGCGAAGGCGAACATCAGCGAGGCGGAGAGCTCGACGCGTTCGTCATCTGAGGCCCAGTCGTGGGCGTGGGCGGCGGCGACCGAGTAGATCGGAAAGCTGGTGAGGCCGAAGAGCGCCGCCGTCGCCAGGATCGCACCGGTGGAGCCGGAGGTGCCGATGGTGGCGAGGCAGGCCAGCGTCGAGGCGACGGAGAGGCCGATCAGCACCCAGCGCCTGTCGTAGCGGTCGGCCAGCCAGCCCACCGGGTATTGCGCCAGCGCGCCGCCGCCGATCCAGATGGCGAGGAAGAGGCCGATCTGCTCGGGCCCGAGGCCCACGGCCTGGCCATAGACCGGCCCCACGGTGCGGAAGCTGCCCGAGGTCAGCCCCGCCACCAGCACGGCGGCGCCGGCGAGCGGCGAGCGGGCGAAGGTGAGGCCGGGGCGCAGGCGGGGCGCGTCGGGCGTGGCGGGCTGGGCGGCGGTGGTGAGCGCCATCGGCAGCAGCGCGGCGCAGCAGAGGATGGCGAGCAGGGTGTAGGCGGCGTAGGTGGCGGGTTCGAGCGCGCCCACGAGGAGCTGGGCCACGAGCGAGCCGCCGAGGTCCACCAGGCGGTAGCTGCCCATGGCGCGGCCGCGGGTCTCGTTGGTCACCCGCGCCTGGAGCCAGGCCTCGATGACGGTGTAGCAGCCGGCGATGCAGAGGCCGGAGGCGACGCGCATGGCGGCCCAGGCCCAGGGGGTCGTCACCAGCATGTGGGCCAGGAGGCCGATGGCGCCGAGGGCGGTGAAGGCGGCGAAGGCGCGGGCGTGGCCGACCGAGCCCATCAGCCGGGGTGCCCACCAGCAGCCCAGGAAGAAGCCGAGGAAATGCGCCGATCCGAGCAGGCCGATCTCGCCGGTTGAGAAGCCGAGCGTGAGGCCGGAGAGCGCATCCATCGGGCCGAGCCCGCCGGAGGAGAGCTGGAGCAGGGCCACGGAGGCCAGAAGCGGGGCGAAGGTGAGCAGGAGGCGCATGGGAGCTCTGGACGGGTCGCGGCCCCCCGGTCACGGGCGGGACAGCTTCCGCCCTACGCCGTCTCGTCGAGCCTCGCAAGCGGGGAAAGCGCGAGCTCGGCGCGGGGGGCGGGCTGGGAGAGGTGCCAGGTGGCGGGCGGCACCATGCGGGCGCGCAGCCGGCATAGCCGCCAGCGGGTCAGGCCGGGGCCATGGGCGGGTTCGGCCTGCCAGCGGCTCTCGATGCCGGGCGCGCCGCCTTCGCCCGGGGTCAGCAGCAGCCCGAGCGGCGGCGCGCCCTCGGGCACCCCGGCGGCGAGGTGGAGCCGCCGCACCGGCACCATGCCGGGGGGCGCGGCGAGTTCGGCCACCACCAGCGGCGCGGCGCCCGAGCGCAGCGCCTCTTCCATGCACCACAGAAGCTCCGTCTCCCGGCCTGCCCGCACGATGAGGAGCCGCCCCGGGTCGATCCAGCGGCTCACCCCCTCGCCGCAGAGCGTGCCGCCCTGCCAGCCCGGGGTGATCCAGAGCACCGGCCCCGAAAGCCGCCCGGCCACCGCCAGCGCCATGGCCCGCCGGGCGGTGCCGCAGAGCTCGTGCACCCGGCCCGAGGCCAGGGCGAACTCCCCCGTCACCGCGCAGGGGCGGCGCGGCCGGTGGGGCATGTGGGAGAGCGGGTCACGGGGCATGGTACGAACATAATGTTCGCGCTTTGTTCCGTAAACCCTTCCTGACCCCTGTTCATTTTCTTGCCGGAAATATCTCCACGGGGGTGTGGGGGTGTGAAACCCCCACTCGACAGTCACACCCCGCGCACCGGCACGAGGTGGTTGTCCCACCCTGCCTCCTGCCGCGCGAGCACCCGCGCCTCCCCGGAGGACGAGAGCGCGAAGAGGCCGCCCATTCCGTCGGAGGCGAGGAAGCCTGCGCCCAGCGGTGCCAGGCCGCAGATGTCGGGGCGCTGCCAGTGGGCCAGGAGGGTGGCGGTTTCGGCGTCGAAAATCTGCACCTCGCCGCCGCGGGGGGAGGTGATGGCCACCGCGCGGCCGTCGCCGGAGAAGGCGACGGAGCCGGCGTAGCCCTGCATCGCCAGCGCGCGGAGCGGCGGGGCCTCGCAGAGGCGCAGGGGGTGGCCTGACTGCCAGAGGCCGAGAAGCGGCACAGGCTCGGCTACATCGCGCTGCCACTGCATGGCGAAGCCCGCGCGCCCGTCGGGGCGCAGGGCGAGGTGGCGGATGGAGTTGGGACGGAGCGCCTCGGGGAGTTCGGCCATCTCCAAGGGGCCGCTGTCGGGCGAGACGACGGCGAGGTTGGGGCGCATGGTGTCGGGGTTCAGCACCTCGCGCTCGGAGTCCGGGTGGGTGCGGAGGCCGCCGTTGGCGACGAGCAGGGTGGCGTCGTCCGGCAAGGTCAGGATCTCGTGCGGGCCGATGCCGCCGGAGGACACCTCGCCGATGCGCGCGTAGCCTTCGTCGGGGGCCCAGAGGCCGATCACGCCCTCGCCGCTCTCGTAGGCGTTCTCGGAGGTGGCGAGGACGGTTCCGCCGTGGAGGAAGGCGCCGTGGCCGTAGAAGTGGCGCCCAGCGGGGGCCTCGAGCCGGGCGGTTTCGCGGCCCGAGGCGCAGTCGATCACCAGGGCGAAGCGGCCGGGGCGGCGGGCGAAGGCGACGGCCTGGGGCCGGGTGGGGTGTGCCGCCGCCGCGTGGCCGCGGTCGGGCATGGGGAGCTGGAAGCGGATCTCGCCTGCGGCGGAGAGGCCGCAGAGCTCGTAGCTGCCGGAAGGCGCGCGGGCGGCGGCGAGGTAGGCGGGGGCGCCGGCATCGGCCCAGGTGGCGCGGGGCAGGGCAGCGGCGGCGGCGAGGCTGGCGAGGAAGCTGCGGCGGGTGGTCATGGGGCGCTCCGATCTGGTGTTGCGCGAGGGGGGAGGCGGGCGATCAGTCGCCGTCGAGGGCGTTGAAGCCCTGGCCGACGTTCAGGTGGTCGGAGAGCTCGGCGGCGGCGGTTTCCTTCAGCAGCGAGAGGTAGGAGGTGAGGCTTTCGATCCCCATGCGGGCGACCGGATCGGACACGCCGGCGAAGGCGGGTTCGTCGAGGTCTTCGAGCCAGGCTTCGGTGTCGTCGAAGATTTTCTGCGTCTCGGTGGCGGTGCCATCGGCGAGGAGGACCGCGAACTCTTCCAGGGCGGCGAGAGAGAGCGCGAGGTTGCGCTGGCTGCGGCCGGAGCGCCAGGCCTCGGCGAGGGTGGGGCGGGGGCGTTCGAAGCTGCCGAGCGGGCGGGCGAGGCGGGCGTCGTCGTTGTACTCGAGGCCGGAGATCAGGGCGGTGAAGAGAGCCTGGGCGGCCTCGGAGGCGTCGAGGTAGGTGGTGTTGGCGGGCTCGCCGGCGGTCAGCAGGGTCTCCGCGGTGGCAGGCCAGCCGTCGTTGAGGGCCTGGGCCTTGGTGGCGATGTCGTGGGCGATGGCCTGGGTGAGGGCGCAGGGGTAGCTGCCGGGTGCGTGGTCGGAGAAGTTCTCGTCGTAGAGCATGCGTTCGAGCGCCATGAAGCCCTGGGCGGCGACGGATTGGGCGGCGAAACCCTCGGGGGTGGTGGTGGCGGGGTCGGCGGCTTTGATCAGCATGTCGAGCTGGCGGGAGGTGAAGCCCTTGGCGTCGGGCCAGAATTGCAGCGCCAGCGGGCCACCGAGATCCTGAAGGGGGCCGAGGGCGAGGTGCTGGACGCCGATCCAGGCATCGAAGGCGGTGTTGTAGGCGGGTTTCAGGGCGTCTGCGGTGCAATCGGCCCGGGCGGCGGTGTCGAGCGCGGTGGCGGCTTCGGCGAAGGCGGCGTGGCGGGGGAGGATGTGGCCTTCGATCGCCTCGGGCACGCCGGCGTGGAGCGGGGTGGCGAGGAGGGCGAGGGCGGTGAGGAGGTGGCGCATGTGATCCTTTCGCAAACGGCGGGACAAGTCCCGCCCTACAGGCTTTCGAGGTAGCGGAGGAGGGCGGCGCGGTCTTCGGGGGGCATCTCCACCACGGTGTCGCGCTGGGCTTGTGCCTCGCCGCCGTGCCAGAGGATGGCCTCCAGCAGGTTGCGGGCGCGGCCGTCGTGGAGGAACTGGGTGTGGCCGGAGACCTGTTCGGTGAGGCCGATGCCCCAGAGCGGCGCGGTACGCCATTCGGAACCGGTGGCGCGGGCCTCGGGGCGGTTGTCGGCGAGGCCCTCGCCCATGTCGTGCAGCAGGAAGTCGGAGTAGGGCCAGATGAGCTGGAAGCTCTGTTCGGGTTGGTCCTGCAGGCGGTGGGTGACGAACTTGGGGGTATGGCAGCTCGTGCAGCCGGTGTCGTAGAAGACCTGCTTGCCGCGCAGAACCTCCGGGTCGTCCACGCCATCGCGGGCGGGGACGGCGAGGTTGCGGGAGTAGAAGGTGACGAGGTCGAGCCCGTCGGCTGCGATCTCGAAGCCGCGGGCGTCCTGGTCGCCGTGGGGGGCCTGCTGGCAGGCGGCCTGGGCGAGAGCGCAGTCGCCGGCGCCGTCGGGGTGCAGCGGTGAGCTGATGCCGATGTCGCCGGCGAAGGCGGCGGCGCTCTGCTCCTTCACGGTGGGCATCCCGGCCTTCAGGCCGAAACGTCCGAGCATGGGTTTGTCGTGTTCGAGCGACCAGACGATGTTGGCGCGGCCCGAGATACCGTCGCCGTCGGCGTCGTACTCGTCGGCATTTGCGAGGATGTCGGCGGCGGGGATCGCCTCGACGAGGCCGAGGCCGATCATCTGGGGGGCGACGCGGGGCGAGAGCATGGCGTCAGGGTGGAGCGGGCCCCAGCCGAGGTTTTCGGTCGTGTAGGTCGGGGCGCGGAGGGAGGCGGTTTCGCCGCCCGAGAGCTGCACCGGGATCTCTTCGTAGGTGATGCCGAGGCGGTATTCGGCGGGGATGCCGGGCAGGGAATGGTCCTGCATCTGGCCGCCGTAGGTGGGCTCGGGCAGGGTGGCGATGTAGTCGGCGATCTCCTCGATGCCGTCCTCCGGGCCGCCTGGGATGGAGACGCGGAGGAACATTGTGGTGCCGTCGTTCTCGCCCGGCTCGGGCGGATGGCCGCGCCCGTCCTTCAGGTGGCAGCGCTGGCAGGAACGGGCGTTGTAGAGCGGGCCGAGGCCGTCGGAGGCCAGCGTGGAGGAGGGGGCGGAGACCCAGAGCTTGCGGAAGAGGCCGTTGCCCAGCTTGAAATCGAGCTCGCGGGCGAAGTCGATATTGCCCGAGGGCTGGGAGAAGGCGTCGGCGTTGTCGCGGCGGCGGACAGTGGCCGCACCGCCGGGGTTCTGCTCGAAGGCCTCGGGGGCGGAGAACTCGGTGGCGGGGGCGGTGACGGCGGCGATGCGCGCGGCATCCTCGGGGGTGCGGGGCACCACGGGCAGGTGGTCGTCGGTGAGGGTCTGGGCGGAGAGCGGCGTGGCGAGGAGGGCGAGGAAGGAGGCGAGGCGGAGGGGCATGGTGTTCATCTGCGCGGTCGGATGGTGGGGTTCACCCACCCTGAGGGGGTGGGCGACGGGCTTGCATCGGGGGTACGCGCGAGACCCCGGGTTTATTCGGTGCCGCCAGGGCATGCCATCCTCGGGCCGGGCCCGAGGATGCCAGATCGTTCCCCTACTCGGCGTCCTTGGCGGTGGCCGCGTTGAGCTGGGCGTAGTTCTGCTCGCCCACGCGGTCGTGCAGGTCGAGCTGGGTTTCGAGGAAGTCGATGTGGCCTTCCTCGTCGGCCATGAGCTCCTCGAAGAGGTTCTTCGACACGTAGTCGCCGACGCTCTCGCAGTGGTCGCGGGCCTCCTTGTAGAGGGTGCGGGCCTCGTGCTCGGCGGCCAGGTCGGCCTCGAGCATCTCCTTGGGATTCTCGCCGATGCGCAGCGGGTCCAGCTTCTGCAGGTTCGGGTGGCCTTCGAGGAAGAGGATTCGGGTGATGAGCTTGTCGGCGTGGTGCATCTCCTCGATGCTCTCCTCGCGCGACTTGTCGGCCAGGCCCTTCAGCCCCATGTCGTCCTGCATCCGGTAGTGCAGCCAGTATTGGCTGACGGCGGTCAGCTCGGACCGGAGTGCTGCGTTGAGGTATTCGATTACCTTTTCGTCGCCTTTCATGCGCTGTGTCCTCTCCTGCGATGCGTTCTGAGGCCGCGCAACTCGGGCGGAACCTCCAAGTTGGTATTAGCACGCATCGTGGAGAGAAACAGGGGCATGCAGCCGCCGCAGTCGGCGCGCTTGCCGAGGGCGTGGTAGATCTTGCCGGGGGTGATGATGGTTTCGGGGTCCGACGCGCGCATCCAGTCGATCGCGGCGTGGATATCATGATCGTTGATCGTTTGGCAGTGGCAGATGATCATTCTCGGCAGGCCCTGGGCTGGCTTTCGGTCTCGGGGGGCAGGGTGCGCAATGACTGCGCACCCTACGTGGATTACTGGAACACGGCGTCGGGCTGGTCGAGGCTGTCGGAGCCTTCCACGGCGATGCCGTCGAGGCCCAGCGCCGTCACCGCGCGCTCGATCGAGCGGGTCTGGGCCACCAGCGCGTCAACGGCGCCCATCACCAGCGCCTCGCCCTCGGCGTTGCCGGCGGCGAGCATCTGGTCGTAGCTGTAGCCCGCCTCGGCGGCGGTCTTGATCTGGCCGAGTTCGCGCATGGTATGGGCCAGCGCGGCGGTCAGCTCTGCGTCAAGCGACGGATCGGCGGCGGCCACGAGGGAGGCCAGGCTTTCGCCCGAGACCACCGATCCGTCGACTCGCTGGTACTCGCCCAGGTAGACGTTCTGGATGCCCAGACCGTCGTAGTAATGCGAGTTGTGGGTGTTGTCGGAGAAGCAGTCGTGCTCCTCCTCGGGGTCGTGCAGCATGACGCCGAGCTTCATCCGCTCGCCGGCCTGTTCGCCGTAGGAGAGCGAGCCCATGCCGGTGAGGATGGCGGTGAGGCCCGCGGTTTCGTCCGCCGTCACGGCGGTGCGGCCTTCGCCGCCCTCGGACCAGGCGGCGACCATCGTCTCGAGGTCGCTCACCAGCAGGTCGGTGGCGGCCTTGAGGTAGGCGGCGCGGCGGTCGCAGTTGCCCCCCGTACAGGCGTCACCGCTGGCATAGTCGGTGAAGGGACGGTTGCCGGCGCCGTTCTCGGTGCCGTTCAGATCCTGGCCCCAGAGCAGGAACTCGATGGCGTGGTAGCCGGTGGCCACATTGGCCTCGATCTCGTCGGCCTCGTGGAGGGTGTCGGAGAGCAGCGCGGGGGTAATCTCGGTGGCGTCGACCTCCTCACCGGAGATGGTGAGGGTGGGGTTCGCCACCACGTTGAGGCCTGCGAGGGGGTTCTCGTCGGTCGCGCCGCCGCCGTCGACGTAGTCGATCAGGCCTTCGTCCAGCGGCCAGGCATTCACCTTGCCTTCCCAGTCGTCCACCACCGCGTTGCCGAAGCGGTAGACCTCGGTCTGCTGGTAGGGCACGCGGGCGGCGAGCCAGGCCTCCTTGGCGGCCTCAAGGGTGACATCCGAGGGCTCGGCGATCAGCGCATCGACGGCGGCTTGCAGCGCCTGAGCGGTGGCGAGGCTGTCTTCATAGCCCGCCTGGGCGATGTCGGCGTAGTTGGCGAGCACCTCGGCGGGGCCGGCGAACACCGGGAGCGGTGCGGCGAGGGCCGTGGCAAGGAGCGTGGCTTTGAGCTTGGATGTCATGGGTCTGTGCTGTCCTGTTGGCTTCGGTCTGGTTGTGATTTCAGTGCAGGGCGCGCGGGGCGGTGCTGAGCATCGCGGCCATGTGGGAGAGCGCCAGCCCTGCGCGGGCGGCGGCGGCCAGAAGCCCGAGCGGCGGGCGGCCGGAGAAGAGGTGGAGGGCGAAGCCCATGGCGGCCTCCTCGTCGCCCGCGGCGGCGGCGGAGAGCAGGTGCGCGAAGGCGCTTTCGTCGCCGCCGTAGCAGCGGCAGCCGGGCGCGTGGTGCGGGAAGGCGCGGGGGCGGGAGGCCAGGGCAGACGCCAGCCGGGAGAAGGCGGCATGGGCTTCGGCACCGTCGCCTGCGCCGAGCATGAGGGTAAAATCCTCGGCAACGGCCGCGCCGGCGCCCGAGAGCGCCATGCGCAGGTAGGTGACGGCGGCGAGCTCGGCGGGGCCGAGCTCCGCGGTGCGGCCCACCGGCGCGGCTCCGCGGGGGACGGTGATGGCCTCCTGCCTCATTTGGTCAGGATCAGCTTGCCGGCGCGGGTGATGCGCAGGAAGTAGGTCTGCCCGTCGAGCTCGATCATCGCCTGGATGCCGCCCTTGGTCAGGTCGCGGGCATCGTAGAGCGGCAGGGAGGTGGCGGCGGTGGCGACGTGCGCGTTCATGCCCGGGCCTCCCCGACGATCCGGTGAAAAAGCCGTGCTTCGCCCGCGCCGTAGTGGCGGCAGAAGAAGGTCTGGAGAAGGGAGGTGTAGGTGTCACTCGTGTGCGCGTTTCTCATGGGTCCGCCTGTTCGCTGGGTCTCCGGTTTGCGACGTGTCCGGGCTGGCCCTCGGGCGGGGTGGCTGGGAGTCGGGGCAATTCTGAGTGAAATGCTTGGGTAAGTCAATTCCGATTGTTTTGATCGGAAATGGCGCGCGCCGGGGCCTTACATTGCGGGACGTTTCGGGCTAGGGCGGGCGGAAAGGCGCGGGGTGAGATGAGCGAGATACGGCTGGAGGCGGCGGGCTATGGCGTGGGGGAGAGGGAGATTCTCTGCCCGCTGACGCTCACGCTGCGCGAGCGCCGGATCGGGATCGTGGGGCGCAACGGCTCGGGCAAGAGCACGCTGGCGCGGCTGCTGGCGGGGCTGGTGGCGCCCACGACGGGCAGGGTGACGGTGGGGGGCGACGACCTTCACGCCGACCGCAGGGCCGCGCTCGCACGGGTGGGCATCCTGTTCCAGAACCCTGATCACCAGATCATCTTTCCGACCTGCGGCGAGGAGGTGACCTTCGGCCTTGCCCAGCAGGGGCGGAAGGACGCGGAGGCCGCAGCACGGGCTGCGCTGGAGGAGTTCGGCAAGGGCCATTGGTGGGACAGGCCCGTGGGCACGCTGAGCGGCGGGCAGCGGCACCTTCTGTGCCTGATCGCGGTGCTGGCGATGGCGCCGGACTGGCTGATCCTGGACGAGCCCTTCGCCGGGCTCGACATCCCCACCACCCGGGCGCTGCACGCAAGACTCGACGCGCTGGCGCAGCGGGTTGTGATGATTTCGCATGACCCGGGGGCGCTGGAAGGCTTCGACCGGGTGATCTGGCTCGAGGGCGGCGACGTGGCGGCGGACGGGCCCGCGGCGGAGGTGCTGGCGCGGTTCCGGGCGGCGATGGAGGGGGCGGGCGATGATCTCACTGACCTCGCCGGTTGAGACGGTCTTTCACCGCTGGCCCGCCGGGCTAAAGCTGGGGCTGCTGTGCCTGGCGACAACGGGGCTTTTCCTGCTGGGCTCGCTCTGGTGGCAGCTCGCGGCGCTCGCTGGCGTTGTCGCGCTCTACGCGGTGCCGGGCGCGCGCTTTGCCCGGGCGGGGGCGCGGGCGCTCCGCCCGATCTGGCTCTTCGCGGCACTGATCGCCGTCTGGCACGTGGCGACGGGGACCGTGGCCGAGGGCGCGGTGATCGTGCTGCGGCTGCTGAGCGCAGTGGCGCTGGCGAACCTTGTCACCATGACGACACGGCTTTCGGACATGCTTGCGGTGCTTCACTGGCTGACCGCGCCGCTGAGGTGGATCGGGCTGCGCACAAGGCCGCTGGAACTTGCCATTTCGCTGGTGATCCGGTTTATCCCGGTGCTGAGCGAAAAGGGCGCGGCGCTGGCCGAGAGCTACCGGGCGCGGAGCCCGAAGCGCAGGCCGGGGTGGCGGATCGCCGCCCCGCTGGCGGGCGTGGCGCTGGATGATGCGGAACGGGTGGCCGAGGCGCTGAGGGCGCGCGGCGGACTGAGCGAAGGGGCAGAGAGATGAAGCGGATTTCGGAACGGGACGTGGTGATGATCGCGCTTTTTGCGGCGCTGATCGCGGTGCTGGGGCTGATCCCGAAGCTGACGCTGGCCTCGGGCATTCCGATCACCGCGCAGACCCTGGGGATCATGCTGTGCGGCACGGTGCTGGGCGCCTGGCGCGGCGCGGCGGCGGCGGGGCTCTTCTGCCTGCTGACGCTGCTGGGCCTGCCGCTGCTGGCCGGGGGCCGGGGTGGCCTCGGCGTGCTGATGACACCCTGGGCGGGCTTCTTCGTGGGCTTTCCGGTGGCGGCCTTCGTGGCGGGCCTCGTGATGGAGCGGCTGCGCGCGGCCCCCGTGGCGGTGGGCGCGGCGGCGGGCTCGGTGATCGGCGGGATCGGCGCGCTCTACCTCGTCGCACTCGCGTGGTACATGCTGGCCAAGCCGGCCGGGCTCGGCGAGGCGGTGACGGTGGCGGCGCTGCCCTTCATCCCGGGCGATATCATCAAGGCGGTGCTGGCAGCGCTGGTGACCCAGGCGCTGGCCCGGGCGCGGCCCGGCGCGTTGCCGAGCCGGGGGTGAACCGGTGGATGCGGCCGGGCGCAACCGCGAGCTGACGGTCAGCGAGGCGCTGGCGCAGCGGCGCTCGGTGCGGGGCTTCCTGCCCGACACGGTGGAACGGAGCACGGTAGAGGCGATACTCACCGATGCGCGCCGTGCGCCCTCGGGCGCCAACCTGCAGCCCGGGCGCTTCGTGGCGCTGACGGGCGCGCCGCTCAGGGCGCTTTCGGAGGCGCTGGCGGAGGCGATTGCCGAGGGGCGGCCGCAGGTGGCGGAATATTCCTATTTCCCCAAGAAGATGCCACCGGAGCTGAAGGCCCGGCAGCGCGCGGCGGGCTATGCGCTTTATGACGCGCTGGGCATCGAGAAGCGTGACCTGGAGGGGCGGCGGCGGCAGTTCGACCTGAACTACCGTTTCTTCGACGCGCCGGTGGGGATCATCGTCACCATCGACCGGGACATGGGCAAGGGCTGCTTCATGGACCTCGGGATGGCGATCATGGCGCTGCTGGCCTCGGCGGAGGCGCGGGGGCTGGCGAGCTGCGGGCTTGGGGCGATCGCGCACTACGGCGACGTGGCGCATGAGGCGCTGGGGCTGCCGGAGGAGGAGCTGGTGGTCTGCGGGATCGCGCTGGGGCGGGCCGATCCGGCGCATCCGGCCAATGGGGTGCGGACAGAGCGGGAGCCGCTCGAGGTGTTTGCGGAGTTGCGGGGGTTCTGAGCGGAGCGTGCTGGGGGCCGTGTGCCCGGCGCTTGAGCACGACCGACCCTGAAAAGGTCTGCCCGCCCCGGCTTTTGGATGACGCGGAGCGGGCAGGGCGGCCCGTAACGGAGGGGCCGGGCCGTCTGGTGGGGTCAGGCCGGGAGGAAGATCAGGCTGACCCCGTTGAGGCAGTGGCGTTTGCCGGTGGGCGCGGGGCCGTCATCGAAGATGTGGCCCAGGTGCGAGCCGCAGCGGCGGCAGTGGCATTCGGTGCGGACGGAGAAGAGCTTGCGGTCTTCCTTGGTGCCGATGGCGCCGGGAAGGGCGGCGTAGAACGAGGGCCAGCCGGTGCCGCTGTCATACTTCGTCTCGGAGGAGTAGAGCGGCAGCTCACAGCCCTTGCAGGCGTAGGTGCCGGCGCGTTTCTCGTCGTTCAGTGGGCTGGTGCCGGCGCGTTCGGTGGCTTCCTCGCGCATCACGGCGAATTCGGTTTCGGTCAGCATGGCCTTCCACTCGGCCTCGGTCCGGGTGACCGCGAAGCTGCCCTCGGTCGCCGCGAAGATGCGCGGGCTCAGCACCATGGTCACCGGGACGGTGGCGGCGAGGCCGTTGAGAAAGATGCGGCGGTTCATGTGGGTCTCCTTGGGGATTGAGGCCCCTCCCCGCGGTGATGGGAGCGGGGAGGGGCCGGGCGTGGACCGGTTGCATCAGGGTGCGCCCGGTCCGGGCCTGGCTTTACATCTTCGGCAGCAGCACGCTGTCGACCACGTGGATCACGCCGTTGGACTGATCGACGTCGGCGATGGTCACGGTGGCGGAGCCGCCGTTCTCGTCTTCGATCACGATGTCGGTGCCCATCTGCTTGGCGGTGAACACGCAGCCGCCGACCGTGGTGATCTCATGCGCGCCGTTGTCGGCGATGATCATCTCGGCGAGCGCGGCCGACATCACGTCAGCCGCCACGACGTGGCAGGTGAGGATCTTGGTGAGCTGATCCTTGTTCTCGGGCTGCAGCAGGGTTTCGACGGTGCCCTCCGGCAGGGCCTCGAAGGCCGCGTTGGTCGGCGCGAAGACGGTGAAGGGGCCCTCGCCCGAAAGGGTCTCCACGAGGCCGGCGGCCTGGACGGCGGCGACGAGGGTGGTGTGATCGGCAGAGTTCACCGCGTTCTCGACGATGTTCTTGTCGGCGTACATCTCGGCCCCGCCGACCATCGGGTTGGCGGCGAAGGCGGTGCCGGCGAGAAGGGCTGCGGCGGCGGTGGCGGTGAGGGTCTTGGCGAAAGTCATCTTGGAATCTCTCCTGGTTGGTCATCCTCCCCGTCCGATGCGGCGGGGTTGTGCAGAGAGCTACGGAGCGCCAGGGCGAATGGTTTCACACGAAGGCGTGATATTCGGGCAAGACGCTGATTTTGCGCCGGAAATTTTCTGAAAATTCTAGAGTGACTGAACCGGGGCAGCGGCCAGGACATCGCCCGTGGGCGCGCCAGTGGGCGAGCCGCCGGGGGGTTCGTCGGAGATCGCGAGAGTGCCGCCAGTGAAGCCCGCGCGGAGCGTCTCGGGCACCGGAATGCGGGCGTCGGCCGCCTCGGGCAGCACGCCGAGCGAGACCGGTGCGGGCGCGCCCTCGGCGATGAGCCAGAGCTCGAGCGCACGGCCGGGGCGGGGGCCGCCTGCCTCGCGGATCAGGTGCAGCTCGCCCTCGGCGCTGAGTGCGGCCTGTATGATGAGAGACCCATCCTCGGCGGCGATCTGGGCTTCGTGGGTCGGCGGGCTGACGGGGCCCGGCGGGATGGCGAAGAAGACCGCGACCGCCAGAAGCGCGGCCACGAGCCCGCCGGAGAGCCAGCGCCAGGGCGAGACGCCACGGCGGGCCGGGGTTGAACCGTGGGCGGCGGCTTCGATGCGCCGCCAGAGCGCGGCGGGCGGTGCCTCGGCGACCTCGTCGGCCAGGGTGGCGAGACCTTCCTGCCACTCTGTGACGAGACGGCGCAGCGCGGGCTCGGAGGCAAGCCGGGCCTCGACCTCCGCGACCTCCTCGGGGCCGAGCAGACGCAGGACGTACTCGCCCGTGAGGGCGATGTCGTCTTCGTCGTATGTGGCCTGCTCGCTCATCTCTCGAGGCATTCCCTCAGTTTGATCAGGCTGCGGCGCAGCCAGGTTCTCATCGTGTTGAGCGGCACGCCGAAGCGGCCTGCCAGCTCGTCGTATGTGGCCCCCTCCAGGTAGGCCCCGCGCACGGCCCCGGCGCGCTCTGGCTCGAGCTCGCCGAGGCAGGCGCCGATCCGCGCCGCCTCGCCCGCGGCCACCGCCGATTGCTCGGGCGTCGGGCCCTTGGCCACCAGCTCCGGCGCCTCCGACAGCTCATCGGCAGGCGGCGCCTTGGCGCGCAGCCGGTCGATCGCCAGGTTGCGGGTGACAGTCGAGAGCCATGCCATGGGCGATGGCCCACCGGACACGTAGCTCTCGGCTTTGCGCCAGATCCGCAGGTAGACCTCCTGAAGCGCGTCCTCGGCTTCGGAGCGGTCTTTGAGGATACGGAGGCAGATCCCGAAAAGTTTCGAGCTGGTCGCCTGGTAGAGTGCGGAAAACGCCGCCCGGTCGCCCAGACCGCAGCGCGCGATATACCCCTCGATCTCCTCCGGCGTCACCATGGGCGCGACCCTAGCAGCCTTCTGCGGACATAGCGAGACGCCCGCAGCCCTTGCCGACTGCGGACGCCTCTACCCTTCGCACTCGTACCACAGACCGGGGCTGCGCCACCCAGCTCGGCGCCGCTCACCCGGCCTGCAGGGAAAGACACGGAGGCAGAGGGCCTCAAGTTTCAACTCTCGGCATGAAAATTATTAACCTGTTCATTTTCTTTCGGAAAATACTCCGGGGAGCGCGAGGGGCTGGCCCCTCGCCGCGCGACGGTGCCGCCTCAGGCCGCCTTCCACTTGATCGAGCAACCCATGGAAGGTGTCTGATGTTCCGGGCCACGGCCGGTGGTGGCCACCTGCATCATCGCCTCGACCAGTTCGCGCGGCGCGTCGGCCGGGGCCTCGTTGCGGCCGAAGGCGTCGAGCCGGCCGCGGTATTGCAGCTCACCGGCGGCGTTGTAGCCGAAGAAATCGGGGGTGCAGACGGCGTCGTAGGCCCGGGCGACCTCCTGGCTCTCGTCCTGCAGGTAGGGGAAGGGAAAGGCATGGGCCTCCGCGAAGGCCTTCATGTTATCGAAGCTGTCGGCGGGGTGGCTGGTGGCGTCGTTGGCGCAGATCGCGGCGACGCCGATCCCGGCGGTCTGCAGCGTTTGCGCGTCGACCACCAACCGCTCGACGATGCCTTTCACGTAGGGGCAGTGGTTGCAGATGAACATGACCAGCGTGCCCTTCTCGCCGGCGATGTCGGAGAAGCTCCAGCTCTTGCCGTCGGTGCCGGGCAGGGTGAAGTCGGGGGCGGGGGTGCCGAAATCGCAGGCGGGGGGCTGGGCGGCCATGGGATCCTCCTTGGTGTGGTCGGGATAAGCCTAGGGCGTTTGGCGCGGGTGTCGAGGATCGGCGGCGGGTGCGCCTGCCCTCCCGCTCGCCCTTACCCGTCCTTCACCACCTCGAGGGCCACGAAGGAGGAGGTGGAGGCGACGTGGGGCAGCTCGGAGAGCTTCTCGCCCATCACCTCGCGGTAACGGGCCACGTCCTGGGTGCGGACCTTCAGCAGGTAGTCGAAGCCCGAGGCGATCATGTGGCATTCTTCCACCTCGGTCAGCTCGGCCACGGCCTTGTTGAAGGCGGTGAGGGCCTTTTCGCGGGTGTCGGTGAGGCGGACCTGGACGAAGGTGACGCAGCCGAGCCCGAGCTTGGGCCAGGAGAGGGTCGCGTGGTAGCCGGTGATCAGGCCCGCCTCCTCGAGCCGGCGGACGCGGGCGAGGACGGGGGTTTTGGAAAGGCCGACGCGGCGGGCGAGCTCGGTCATCGTGAGCCGGGCATCGGCTGCCAGTTCGCGGATGATGGCTTCGTCCAGCGTGTCGAGATCGAGCGCTGCGTTTCGTCCGAATTTCTGCATGAATTCGCTCCGGGTGGGCTGCCTTGGGGCAAAGAATAGACACATCGTCTGCGGGAAAGAAGCGATACTTGCCCCATGACACAGCCAGCCTTCGCCCCCGCCTTCACCGCCGAGCTTCGGCAGATCGACGCGCTGAAACGCCAGCCCGAGCCGGCGCTGGTGGATCGGCTGATTTCGGAGGCGGCGCTGGACGGGGCGGCGCGGGCGGAGATATCGGCCGCTGGCGCGAAGCTGGTGAAGCGCATCCGCGCCGATGCGCGGCCGGGGCTGATGGAGGTGTTCCTAGCCGAGTACGGGCTTTCGACAGACGAGGGCGTTGCCCTGATGTGCCTTGCCGAGGCGCTGCTCAGGGTGCCGGATGCCGAGACCATCGACGACCTAATCGAGGACAAGATCGCGCCTTCCGACTGGGGCAAGCACATCGGCAAGTCTGCCTCGCCGCTGGTCAATGCCTCGACCTGGGGGCTGTTCCTGACCGGCAAGGTGCTGGACGAGCGGCCGGGCATGGCGGTGCGGCTCAGGGGTGCGGTGAAGCGGCTGGGCGAACCGGTGATCCGGGCCGCGGTGGGCCGGGCGATGCGTGAGATGGGCCGGCAGTTCGTGCTGGGCGAGAGTATCGGCGCGGCGATGAAGCGCGCGGAGGGGATGGAGGCGAAGGGCTACACCTATTCCTACGACATGCTGGGCGAGGCGGCGATGACGCGCGCCGATGCAGAGGGCTATGCGAAGGCCTATGCCGATGCGATCGCGGCGATTGCGAAGAACTGCAAGGGTGCGATGGCGGAGAACCCCGGGATCTCGGTGAAGCTCTCGGCGCTGCATCCGCGCTACGAGGTGGGCAAGGAGGCCCGCGTGATGGCCGAGCTGGTGCCGGTTGTGACGCGGCTGGCGCGGCAAGCGGCGGAGGCGGGGATGAACTTTGCCGTGGATGCCGAGGAGGCCGACCGGCTCGTGCTGTCGCTCAAGGTGATCGAGGCGGTGCTGGCCGACGAGGCGCTGGCGGGCTGGAACGGCTTCGGCGTGGTGGTCCAGGCCTATGGGCGGCGCTGTGGCGCGGTGCTGGACTGGCTGCATGGGCTGGCGGGACGGCTTGGCCGGCGGATCACCGTGCGGCTGGTGAAGGGCGCCTATTGGGACAGCGAGATCAAGCACGCGCAGGTGGAGGGGCTGGAGGATTTTCCAGTCTTCACCCGGAAGGCGGCGACGGACATCAGCTACATCGCCTGCGCGCGGAAGCTGCTGGGCATGACCGACCGGATCTATCCGCAGTTCGCCACGCACAACGCGCATACGGTGAGCGCGGTGCTGAAGATGGCCGAGGGGCTGCCGCGCAGCGCCTTCGAGTTCCAGCGGCTGCACGGGATGGGCGAGCGGCTGCATGATCTGGTGATGGCCGACAATGGCACCAAGTGCCGGATCTACGCGCCGGTGGGGACGCACAAGGACTTGCTGGCCTACCTCGTGCGGCGGCTCCTGGAGAACGGGGCGAACTCGAGCTTCGTGAACCAGATCGTCGACGAGAGCGTGCCGCCGGAGGTGGTGGCGGGCTGCCCGTTTGCGGCCTGGGACGGGGAGAGTGCGCAGATCCCGACCGGGCCGGAGGTGTTTCCGGGCCGGGTGAACTCGCGCGGGTTCGACCTGAGCGATGCGGGCGTGCTGGCGGAGGTCGAGGCGGGGGTGGCCGGTGCGACGCCCGTGGGGGCAGTGGAGGACATCGGGCCCGAGGCGGTGGAGGCGGCGCTGGGCCGGGCGCGGGCCTGGGATGTGCCGGTGGCGGAGCGGGCCGAGGTGCTGCGGCGGGCGGCGGATTTCTATGAGCGGGAGTGGGCGGCGCTGTTTGCGGTGCTGATCGCGGAGGGCGGCAAGACGCTGCCCGATGCGGTGGGGGAGCTGCGCGAGGCGGTGGACTTCCTGCGCTACTACGCGGGCGAGGCGGTGGAGGCGGAGGCGCGGGGCGTGTTTGCCTGCATCAGCCCGTGGAACTTTCCTCTGGCGATCTTCACCGGGCAGGTGGCGGCGGCCCTGGCGAGTGGCAACGGTGTGCTGGCCAAGCCCGCGGAGCAGACGCCGCGGATCGCGGCGGCGGCGGTGGCGCTTTTGCACGAGGCCGGGGTGCCGGAGGACGTGCTGCAACTGGTGCCCGGCGAGGGCGGCGTGGTGGGCGCGGCGATCACCGGCGATTCGCGGGTGAGCGGCGTGGCCTTCACCGGCTCGACGGCGACCGCGAAGGTGATCGCGCGGGCGATGGCGAAGGGCATGGCGCCGGGGGCGCCGCTCATTGCCGAGACGGGCGGGCTCAACGCGATGATCGTGGACAGCACGGCGCTGCCGCAGCAGGCGGTGCGCGACGTGGTGGCCTCGGCCTTCCAGTCGGCCGGGCAGCGGTGCTCGGCGCTGCGCTGCCTCTACGTGCAGGAGGACGTGGCGGAGGGCTTCCTCGAGATGCTGAAGGGCGCGATGGACGAGTTGGCGGTGGGCGACCCGGCGTTGCTCTCCACGGATGTGGGGCCGGTGATCGACGGCGAGGCGGCGGCGGAGATTTCGGCCTATGTCGAGGCGGCGAAGGCGGAGGGTCGGCTGGTGAAGCAGCTGGAGGCACCGGAGGGGTGCTTTGTCGGGCCGGCGCTGATCTCGGTGAAGGGGATCGCGGACCTGGGCGGGCGCGAGGTGTTCGGGCCGGTGCTGCATGTGGCGACCTTCAGGGCCGGGAAGATCGGGCAGGTGGTGGCCGACATCAATGCCACCGGCTTCGGGCTGACCTTTGGCCTGCACACGCGGATCGACACGCGGGTGCAGGAGGTGAGCGATGCGGTGGAGGCGGGCAACGTCTACGTGAATCGCAACCAGATCGGGGCGATCGTGGGGAGCCAGCCGTTTGGCGGCGAGGGGCTTTCGGGCACCGGGCCGAAGGCGGGCGGGCCGCATTACCTTCAGCGGTTCCGGGTGGGGGCGGTGACGCGCCCTGCGGAGGTGATCGAGATGGCCGGGCCGACGGGCGAGGCCAACCGGCTGCGGCTGGTGCCGCGGGGTGGGGTCGTGTGCTGCGGGCCGGATAGGGCGGGTCAGGTGGCGGCAGTCGAGGCGCTGGGCGGTCGGGCCGTGAGGGCCACGGTTGCGGAGGCGCTGGCGATGGAGGGGTTGTCGGCGGTGCTGTTCTGGGGGGGCGAGGAGGAGGCGCGGGAAATTGCCGTGGCGCTGGCCGGGCGGGACGGGCCGGTGGTGGCTCTGGTGCGGGGGATGCCGGATGTGGGGCATGTGATGCACGAGCGGCACTTGTGCGTGGACACCACGGCGGCGGGCGGCAATGCGGCGCTGCTGGCGGCGGTGGCGGAGTAGGG